>JBEKUR010000003.1:0-93955 GCA_049514855.1 Terriglobia bacterium | reverse complement strand
CTTCTCGCGCTGCTGCGCCTTTTCATGGAGTCGTTCGGGCCCAGAGCGGACCGGCAAGACCCGGAGTCGGAGGAAATCCTGCGCAAAAACTCCGGACCCCGCGAGCCGGCGGGCGAACCTCAGTACCTGGAGCTTCTGCGTCTGTTGGAAGAGGAGATCGCCAGCGTCCGGGAAGAGTTCGAATACGCGGAAAAGGCGAATGAGGAGAGAGCGGCGATAGAACGGGATGCCTGCCTTGCTCCGGAGGGCGAGACGTGGAGGATGATGCTGCGCCAAGAAGCCGCCCTGGACCGCTCCATTGACCGCAAAGTGAGGATACTGCTGAGGCTGCGGAAGGAATCTGCCAACCTCCCGGTTGCTCCACCTGATCAGGACGACGGCCCGACGGTGGGCAACATGGAGGACACCCTCGACAGCGACATTGCGCCCGATAACTCGCAGAGTGTGCGAGTGGTGGAAGACTTAAAATTGAACGAACAACACGGGAATGTCTATGAAAACAAAGGGTCGTGTTTTGAACATCGAGAGCAAAGCCGGAATACCACACAAAACAAAGGCGGTTACACGTTGATAGCGGGAATGTTGTTGAAAAGAAAGCAGGTAGCTGGTATGCAGCGATGCTAGCCGACGTTTTTGCGCGCGTGGCGCCGATCCGCCGCGGCGGACCTTGCGGGACCGTTGGCAAGCCAGGACAGGCCACGGCTAGGGCGCGGTGACAGGGATGTTGCGCGTGTTCGCCGACCACGGGCTCGCCGCTGGGGGCGTGGCTCCAGGCTAAGGGCCGAAAAAGTCATCAAGCAGAGCCGGGAGGTCCATTTCGAGGTCAAAGGCAACAGAGACACAGCTCCCTGGCCCGAAACTGTCAGCCGCCAGATTCTGTTATTGCAGTCGGGCGTACTCTGCCTTTGCCTGTTTGAGGACGGGTATGTCCGGGTCGGCGTCGCTCCACAAAGCAAAGAAGTCCTGGTAAGCAGAACGAGCCTTGGCGAGGGCCTGAGGCAGGGGAGCTTGTCTGGCGTTGCCGCCGGCCGCGTCCGCGCCCGGCCGCGTGCGAGGCTTCGCTTCACCCGCGATATCGACGCCCGCTTGGAGGGCATAAGCCCGGCCCAGGCCGAGGCGGGCCAGTGCGCCGATGGGAAAGTTACCGACCAGGCCGGGGTGGTCAAGTAACTTCTGAAACTCCACCGCTGCCTCGGCCCCTCGGCCCAAGGCCAGATAGGCCTCGCCACGCGCATCGACAGGGCACAACGTCACATTCAGCACCCAATAGAGAGTCGGGAGCTCCAATTCGTAGGGCGTTACAGGCTCCAGCAGCTCGATCGCCGCAGCGCCGCCTTTCCGGGCAGAAGGCGGCGGATTGGAGCTTGGTACAACGCTGTGGCCGAGTGCGATCGAGGCCCGGATGGTCGGCAACCAGTAGGTATTCAGTAAAGTGTCCAGGGGCGCCTGCTGATGCAAGTCGTCGGCAAGGCCGCTAGCCTTCGTGGTGTCCCCGGCCCGTGCCAGAGCCAGGGCCGCCAGGGTCCGCACCATCTGGCCGGGGGCCATGGCGAGCGCCGCCGTGGCCTCGCGGCGGGCCGGTTCGCGATTGCCGAAGGCTGCTTCGCGCAACGCCGCCGCTGCCCGGAAAGTTGCCGCCGCCTCCAGGCGGCCGTCGCGCAAAGCCGAATCCACCGTCCGCCGGGTAAGCTCGCGCGCCTTGGCGAGACGCCCGTGGTAGGCTTCCGTATCCGCTTGCTGGGCCAGCAGATGGTCTTCGGCCGGTTGGCCGGCTGCGGCCGCGACTCGCCGCTCCATCTCCGCAAAGTCGCCACGCAGGAACGCGAGCCGGTAGAGAAACACCTGCATGGCAGGACTGCTCAGACCGCGAGCCTGTGCTTGCGAAAGGACCTGCTGTGCTTCTTCCACACGGTTCAGGATAAGGTCCGTGTTGGCCAGATTGGCGTAGCTGCTGACGCTGTTGGGCTGAAGACGCAGCGCCTCGCGGCTTTCCTGCAGCCCTTTCTCGTAACGTCCCAGAATCTGATAGAAATTCCCCAGCCAGATGTAAGGCGTCACGTCGCGCGGATAGGTCTGCTTCCACAGTTCGCAGACCTGCGCGGCTTTCTCCATTTCACCGGTAACGCGGCAGTAATAGCTGGACTCGATGTAGAGCCTCTCCCTCTCACTGACGCGCCCGCGCAGTTCGTAGGCTCTCCTGATGGGTTCCATCCCCCGGGTGGCCTGATTCAAGTTGGCATACAAGTTGCCCAGGTGAGCGTAAGCCAGGGCGAAATTGGAATCCAGTTCCGTGGCGCGCGTCAAGAGCGGAACGGAGGCCGCATCGCCCTCGGTGGACAGCTTTTTTATCGCCAGGCTATAGGCCTGCAGCGCTTCCAGCGAGGCCGTAGTCGCCTGCTCCACCGGAGCGTCGTATTTCTGGATGCTGGCCAGCGATTCACCGAGCCTGGCCCGCATCTTCGTGGCCGCCTCACCGAGCGCGCGCAGGACATGCTCGCGACTGTCAGCCTCCGCCAACTCAATCCCGAGCGAGTCCCCGCTCTGGCAGTTCACCGCGTCGAGGCTGACCACGTAATGGCTGCCCAAGCTGGCAATCGAGCTCAGTAACATCGCCTTGCTTTCGGTCCGCAGGCAGACCTCCCGAGCCATGGCCTCCGTCAGCCGGGTGTCACGGGGCCGTCCCATGTAGCCAAGTGTCTGGCCCACTTTCTCTTCGGAGAGTGTGTTCAGGAAAGGTGACTGCTCCAGTTCCACGCGCAGCGCCTGCTTCAGGGTGTCGTCAAAGACCGCTTCCCCAGTCGTGTTGGTGAAGTCCGCGAGAACAATGGTGTCCTGCGAGGTGAGCGGATATGACGGCATATGACGCATTCGGAAATAAGCGGTCAGCGCCGCCGCGCCCACGAGCGCTACCGCCGCGAGTGAAAGCACCCAACCCTTTGGAACCCGCGCCCGGCGGGCGCGGTCCTTCTGGCCGTAGCCGCGGACGCCCGCGACAGCCCTCGATCTCCCCGAATCCGTGTCACGCTGCAAGCGCTTCAGGTCGGCACGCAACTCGGCTGCCGATTGGTAACGCATGGCGCGGTCCTTCTCCAGTGCCTTGTCGATGATGCGTTCCAACTCCGGGGACAGCACGTGGTTGTGGTCGTGCGGCGCAACCGGCGGCTGGGTAAGCAGCGCGGTGAAGACAACCGCCGTGGTGGCGCCGCCGAATGCCTGATGCCCGGTCGCCATCTCGTAAAGCACCGCGCCGAAGCTGAAGAGGTCACTGCGCGCGTCCAGTTCCTCACCGCGCGCTTGTTCGGGGGACATGTAGGCGACCGTCCCCATGGCCATGCCCGGGGCCGTGAGGGCGTCCGGGTCGGAGGAGGCGGTCAACGCGTTCGTGGCACGGGCATCCTGCCCGTGAGAGTCGGAGCCCACCCCACCCGCGGCCACGGCTGAGACGGCCGGGCGATGAGCCAATTTCGCTAAACCAAAATCCAGAACCTTCACCTGGCCGCGCGTGGTGATGAAGATATTCGCCGGCTTGATGTCGCGGTGGATGATCCCCTTCGAGTGCGCTGCGTCCAGGGCGTCGGCCATCTCAATGGTGAGATCGAGAAGCTGTTCGATCTTCAGCGGCCCGGCTTCGAGCAGACGCTTGAGGGTGTGCCCTTCGAGCAACTCCATCACGATGAAGGGTTGGCCTTCGAATTCATCGACGTCGTGGACGGTGCAGATGTTGGGGTGATTCAAAGCGGAGGCCGCGCGGGCTTCACGCCGGAATCGCTCCAGCGCCTGGCGTTCATGGGGGGGCGATCCCGCATGTGGGACCGCCGCACCAGAATCGCGCAGGAACTTGAGCGCGACGGACCGGCCGAGTTTGGTGTCCTCGGCCTTGTACACCACCCCCATGCCGCCGCCGCCCAGCTTCTCCAGCACACGATAATGCGAGATCGTTTGGCCGGCCAGCAGAGCCGCCTGGCTGGTCGCGTCCGTTGCCTCCGCTCGATCGTGAGCCAGCGCTCTGGCCGCTACCTCCAGGGCCGGCGCCTCCAGGAAGCCATCGCCTCCGTCCTCTTGAGCTAGCAACGATTCCACTTCCCGCCGGAGGTCCTCATCACCGGCGCAAGCCTCCTTCAGGAAGGCGGTCCTCTGCCCCTCTTCACGCTCCAGAGTGGCGTGATACAAGCGCCCGATTTCCCGCCAACGCTCAGGCTCCAACCGCCTTCTCCTTGCTCAGCTCACGCCGCAGCCAGCTCTTGGCGAACTTCCAGTCCCGCAAGACCGTCTCGGAGGAAACCTTGAGCACTTCGGCCGTCTCCTCCACGCTCAAGCCGCCAAAAAAGCGGAGCTCCACCACCTCACTTTTTCGCGGGTCTAATGCCGCCAGAGCTTTTAGGGCATCATCCAAGGCCACCAAATCCGCGCCCCCGGCGCACCCGCCACCACCAGCGCTTCCTCCAACTCCAGCGGCTGCGCTTCGCCGCCCCGCTTCAGGGCCTGCCGAGAACGGGCCCAATCCACCAGAATGCGCCGCATCACCTGCGCGCTGACGGCGAAGAATTGGGCACGGCTCTGCCAGCTTGGCTTCGCGGAATCGACCAGCCGGAGGTAGGCCTCGTTCAGCAGGGCGGTGGTCTGAAGCGTGTGGCCGGGCCGCTCGCGCGCCATGTAGTGGTGCGCCAGCCGGTGCAACTCCTGGTAAACCAGAGGGATGAGGCGCTCCAGCGCGCTCTGCTCGCCTTCGCTCCAAGCCTGCAAGAGGCGCGTGATTTCGTGGGCTGACGCCTCCATCGTGCAACCGCCCGCGGGGGGAATCCCGCCAACTGCAAGTTATCACACCTGGCCGGGGTTTTCCACGCGTTTCCTTCACACTGTCGGTGGCGCGATGAGAATCTCTCGCCGCCATGACAGTTTTCGGGCGCCATTTCCGCCTTATAGGGTGAGGGCAACAAAGTTTTGCGCCGGATACCAAAACGCAATAAAGGAGACACACCATGAACTGGATTCGAAGATCGACACTGCTTAGGTTGTTGGGGCTGGCGCTGTTGGCAGCCTGCTTCAACGCGGGACACGCAAGTGCACAGGTGTTCCAAGGAAAATTTACCCTGCCGTTCGAGGCTCGCTGGGGCCAGGCCACGTTGCCGGCGGGTGACTACTCGTTCACGCTGGACAGTGTGAGCACGACTTGCGCGCTGCGCCTCCATCGTGGGAACAATAACGTGGCTCTGATTCCGGCCCAGGCCCAAGACGAGAACTACTCTGGCCACGCGGAGTTGACCGTGGTGGGGGGTACAGTGCGCGCTTTGAGCCTCCCCGGGATTGGAGTGGCCCTCGAGTACGCGCCACAGCACCACAAATACCTCACCGCACCCGAGGAGCGGAAAATTGCCCAGATCGTGCCAGTCGCCACGACAGGCAAGTGACGGCGCTGGATCTTGACGGGGAAAATCGAGGGCCAGCGCACCAGCCGCTCTGGCCCTTTCCCTTTGTCAACTACCCTTCCTGCGCGGGGGAATACTGTGGGAAACGATTGGTACACAACGCCCCTGGGACTGATTCCAGAGGGGAAGGACTCGTTCGCGCTCTTCTACCGCCAATCAAGATCTGCTTGGTGCCCCATCCGACGCGCACGGGATTAAGCTGACCCCGGACGCGGTTGGTCTGGTGGATGTAAAATTGAAACGCACGGCTGGGAAGGCTCAGGGCCAAAAGTAGGGAAGAACTACAGCGGCCCCCTGTTCCGGCTTGCTGGGACGAACTCCCGCAGGCGCGATTGTAGCCAATGACCTGGACAGTCGCAACATGACAGCCGGCAACGGAAACCGAGGTGACTCTTCGAGCTGGAGGCTCTTGTGAAACGCGCACTCTTACTTGCAGTACTGATCGGCATGATATCGCCGGTGGGATTTTGCCAGAACATGTTCCGGGGCAACCCCGCCCGGACGGGCGTCTACGCCACGGACGGGCCCCGGCAATTCAACGGCGTCAAGTGGGCCTTCAAGACGGATGGCTGGGTTCTTTCATCTCCCGCCCTTGCTGGAGGCCTCGTGTACTTCGGGAGCGACGACAAGAATCTCTATGCCCTCGACGCATCGACCGGGGCGGAGAAGTGGAAGTTCTCCACCGGCGGGCCGGTTCGTTCCTCTCCGGCCGTGGTAGCCGGAACGGTATACTTCGGCAGCTACGATGGGAGCTTCTATGCCCTCGACGCGGTCTCCGGCAAACTGAAGTGGAAGTTCGAAACCGCCGGCGAAAAGCAGTTCGAAGCCAAAGGCCTGCACGGTTACTTCCCGCGCGCCCAGACCGTGCCGGATTTCTGGGATTTCTTCTTGTCTTCGCCTGCCGTTAAAGAGGGTCTTGTCTACTTTGGCAGCGGCGACGGCAACCTCTGTGCGCTCGACCTCGAGACTGGGCAGTTGAAATGGAAGTTCGCGACCCAGGGGGTGGTCCACTCCTCTCCGGCGGTCGCGGGCGGTGTGGTTTACTTCGGAAGTTGGGACAGCTATCTCTATGCGCTCGATGCCGCGACGGGGCAGGAGAAGTGGAAATTCAAGACGGGCGAAGACAAGACGAATTTCAACCAGGTGGGGATCCAATCCTCACCGGCTGTGGACGGCGGAGTGGTATATTTCGGATGCCGCGATTCCCACCTTTATGCCGTCGATGCCCAGACTGGGCAGCAGAAGTGGAATTTCCCTACCCAGGGTTCGTGGGTCATTGTGTCTCCAGTGGTTCGCAACGGGGTCACCTACTTCGCCACCTCCGACAGCGCGCTCTTTCACGCTGTCGATGCCGCAACAGGTAAGGAGCGCTTCACGCTTCCCACCGGGTTGTTCGTCTTCTCCTCGCCCGCCCTGGCCGGCGGGATGGCCTACTTTGGATCCTTCAACGGCAAACTGTACGCCGTGGACCTCAAGACGGGTCAATTCGCCTGGGAGTTTCAGACCCAGGCCGGCAAGAAGGACGCGCTGGGCGTGGTCGGCCCGGATGGCAGACCTGACTTCAAGGCGATTTTTCGCTCCCAGTTCTATGAGGACATGTACCGCGCCGGCGAGAAGCTGTTCTCCCTCGGTTCCATTATTTCCTCGCCGACCGTGGATCGGGGTATCATTTACGTCGGCAGCACGGACGGCAACCTGTACGCGCTGGAATAGGGCTCGTCCCTTCGCTCCGGTTACGTCCGGGATGCCTTCTTCTCTATGGTGCAGGTTCACAGATCGTCGTCATGCCGGAGGCATCATCATGGAGCTTCCGGATTACAGAAGAACCTTTTGCTTTAAATCCTGAGTGGCTTGCATCACATTCTCCGGCCTGCCGAGATCACGCCAATAATATTCATCGGCCCGAAAGGCGAGGATTTTTTCTTCCTGGGCGGCGAGGTGCAGATAGGAGGTGATGATGGAGAATACGCCTTCTTCAACCATCATCGCAAACAGACGAGGAGAAATAACGTGGATGCCGGAAAAAGCGAGCGCCTGCGCCTGCTGTGAAGGTCGCACAAATTCAATGTTTTGATCGCGCCCGGATTGCCGGCCGCAAAGCTGGAGCTGCTGGTCGAAGATAAGGTATCGAGAAGTCTCCCGGTTTTGCACCGCCAGTGTGGCGAGAGCCTGCTTTTCAGTGTGAAATTGCACCATGCGGCGGAGATCAATCGTGCTGATGACATCGACATTGTGCAAAATGAACGGCTCTTCAAAACGGTTGGAATCCTCGAGGAAAAAATAGGCGGCCTTTTTCAGGCCGCCGCCGGTATCGAGCAAAACCTCCTCCCGAGAGACTTCGATGCGCATGCCGAAGTTATGGTTCGTTTTCAGATAGTCGAGAATCATGTCGGCAAAGTGATGCACATTGATAATCACCTCGCGAATCCCATAGGCGCGCAAGCGAGAAAGTGTGATCTCTAACAGCGTGCGGCCGGCGATTTCCACCAGCGCCTTGGGGCGCTCGTCGGTGAGTGGGCGCAAGCGCGTACCAGGACCGGCGGCCAAAATCATCGCTTTCATTTGCCCCAATCCTCCAAGCTGTAGCGGCGAGTTTACCTCGCCACATGGCGGCGTAAAGCCGCCGCTACATTAAATTGACCTACTACTCCAAGTCACGATGCCGCACCACCACCTCCACCCCGTTCCTTCCGCGCAAACGGTTCGCCAATTGCTCCGCCAGATATACCGAGCGATGCTGGCCGCCGGTGCAGCCGAACGACACCATCAAGCTCTTGAAGCCGCGACGCTGATAATTGCTCACGCTGGCCTCCACCAGCGACATGACGCTGGCGAGGAACTGGTGCACAGTCTCTTGCTGATTGAGATAATCGCTCACCGGCGGGTCTTTGCCGGTGAGAGTTTTGAAGCGCTCTTCCCGTCCGGGATTCGGGAGGCTACGGGCATCGAAAACGTATCCGCCACCATGCCCGGTCTCGTCCGCAGGCAGGCCTCGGTGAAATGAGAAACTAAGAATTCGCACCGTGAGATTTTCTGCTTCGCCAGCCAAGCTCTGCAATTTCTCCGAGCCCAGCATGCTTTTGAACGCGTCCGTCAGCGTCGGCAGCGGGATAGGCAGCTTGACGTGGTGAAGCAGCCAGCGCAGGCTTTTCAGCGCGTAGGGTACGCTTTCGAGAAAGTGAGCTTTGCGCTCATAGAAGCCGCGAAAGCCGTAAGCGCCCAAAGCCTGCATGATGCGGACGTAAACGTAGGCATAGTAGTGCTGCATGAACGCTTCGCGCTCGAGCTTGATGAAGCCGGCAAGCGTGTCGAGATAATGCTCGAGCAATTGCTGGCGCAGCTCGGGCGGCAGATCGGCCTTGCCATCGTACAAAAGAGAGGCGATGTCATATTGCAGCGCCCCGCGGCGGCCGCCTTGGTAATCCACAAAAAATGGCTGGCCGTCGCGCAACATGACGTTGCGTGATTGGAAATCCCGATAGAGAAAGTAATTGCGGTCGGCGCTCAGCAAGAACTTCGTCAAGCGGGCGAAATCGTCTTCCAGCGCTTGTTCGTTGAAGGGGATGGCGGCGAGCCGGAGAAAGTAGTACTTGAAATAATTCAAATCCCAAGCCATGGACTGGCGATCGAAGCTCGAGCGCGGATAGCACACTTTGTAATTCAAATCGCGCCCGGCTTCGATCTGAAAGCGTGGCAACACGGCAACGACTTTGCGATATGCCTCAACGGCCTCGGAAGCAATGTTCTCACCGACACGGTTTTTCGAGAGAAACTCAAAAAGTGTCGTGTCCCCCAGGTCTTCCTCGATATAAGCGCCGTGACTCAAATCTTCAGCATAAATTTCCGGCACCGGCAGACCGTGGCGGCGAAAATGCCTGGAAAATTCGAGGAAGGCGACGTTCTCTTCGCGTACCTCATACAGAATGCCAATGGCGCTGAATTGTTCGCTGGCAAGCCGGATGATCTTGCGCCCCGAACCGCCGAGCTCGCCCTGAAGCGGCTGCACCCGCCCGACCGGTGAGTGGAAATGCTGCTCAAAAAGTTTTTCGAGAACGTCCATGGAGATGACTTCCAGTGATTCAGTAACCGCTACAAAGATATCATCGAACGCGCCATCCAAGAAACGGTAAGGTCATCGTCAAGCGAAACGGCGACGAAGACAGGGTCGCGTCAAAGTCGCGGAAACAGCGGCTCTGCCGCCTGCTGTGCGGGAAGCCTCTGGCTTTCCGGCGCAGACAGCCTCCCTTCTTCCCCTCGGCTCGGCTGGAAGGCTCAGCCTTCCAGCCGACCCGAGGGGGTTAGTCAGGGCGGAAGCCCTCGGAAAGGCGAAGCCTTTCCGCAGAGCAGGCGGCAGAGCCGCTTTGGCATCTTACCTTTCGGGGACTTTGACGCGATCCTGGCGACCAAGAGTCCCGGCAATCCCGACAGCCGTCTCTTAGTGCAAGCGATTGTCCCGAGCACGTCGGGCGAGCCAGAGTCACTTGGCCGCTCAACGCGCCTGGGTACCGCCCATTGTCCGCGCGTGCCACGCCGGTGGTCAATAATCTCGAGAAAGGATTCGCGGAAGATTTTTGGATTATCAGGTCTTCGGAATAGTTTGGAAACGACGCAGGATAGCAATCACAACGCGACCATTGGCCGCAACCCAAGAAGGATTTCACCACAGAGGCCACGGAGAAGAGATGCAGGCAAAGACTGCGGGTCAACAAACAAGGAACCGTAACCTTGTAATCCCTGCTCGCGCGAGCAGAAGCACTTTTCTCTGTGGTCTCTGTGCGCTCTGTGGTGAATTTTTTCTTCGCGGCAGGAGAAGAAGATGGCGCCTAGTGCTGTAGAGTATGCGACCCGATTTCACCCGCCCTCAAATCCTCTGAGGGGTAGGTAAGGAAATGATAAAATCCCCAGTGACGTGAAACTTAGAGCCTTGCCATTCTTGTGGTGCAGTCTGGCATTATTCATCGGAGGTTGCCCCAAGCGGCAAGCCCCCACGCGAATCGTGTACGTTCCTTCGCCGCCACCCGCACCGACGCAAGCTCCCGCCACAGGCACGCCAGCAATGGTTATCGAAGAGCCGGCGCCGCCCGAACCCCCAGCGCCTTCGCCTCAGCCAACCTCCCATCCTGAACCAGCGCGGCGGCGGCGCGTGCTGCGGAGGGAAGCACCGGCCGCGGCCGCTGAAAACACCCCTAAAACGACCGAGCCGCGTACTCCCCAGGTACCCTCATTGGAGCCGCGCGAGAGTTCTGCCCAGGAAGCGGCTCTGCGCCGCCAAATCCAAGGGTTGCAGGATGACGTCCGGCAGCGAATCGCCAAACTCAGCCGAGCGGGGCTATCCGGCGCGGATCGCAAAACCCTCGACGATGCGCGTACCTTCTTCGCACAGTCCGCTCGGGCTCTGAATGACGCGGACCTGCAACGCGCGCTTAACCTGGCGCGTAAGGCCTCACTGCTGGTCTTGGCGCTCGAACGGTAACGCGACCCCTACAAGTGCTAACTTGCCTTCCTGCCGCAGAAAGACAGCACGGAAGTGACTGACGAGAAGGGCTGGTCTCAACAGTTATCCAGCAAGAAGGAGTCTCCGGACGTGCATACCGCCATACGGCCTGCGCGAGCCGACCCGGTCGTTCGCGATCCTCTGGGTTTACGATTGGCGCCCATGGGTTCGACTCTGATATCTCGCATGTGCTTTCGATCCGTTCCAAGACTCTCGCGAGACGACGAACCATAAAGACTCGGCTCTGGCCGCCTTCGCCCAGAGGTTCTATTTGTTCCCAGAGGGTTGTTCCTGAGGCGAGGTCCCAGGCTGGCAATTTGTTGGGTTGAGAACCCCTTATGAGGACTTCGGCTCCGGATCCGGGGTGGTAGCAAGCAGGGCAGCCAGAAGCTCATGCTTGGGGGTCGAAAACGGATTCGTGACGGTTACTCCCTTCCACGTAAAGCCCTCTTGCAGGTCTTCGGACAGAAGAAGGCGGCATCCGGCTTCCGCGGCCGCAGAGAGAACCACGGCATCCCAGATACGGAGCTGATGATCGGTCGCAAGATCGGCTGCCGCGAGCATGACCTCAGCGGAAGTCTCGATCACAGGAAAAGCGTCCCGCCAGGTAAGAATCGCCGTGCGCGCTTTTGCTCGCGCTCGGCCCGCCTTGCGCACCAGCAAGTTAAACAGTTCACCTAACGTCTGCACCGGCAATAGCGCCGCACCTTCCGGGAGCCTTTGCACCAGCTCGAGCGCGGCCCGCTTCATGGCAGCCCCATTTACCCCTTCGGCGTACGCCAGAATATTGGTATCAAGCGCTACTCTCACAGTTAATCCTCGTAAAGCTCGTCCCGACTCCAACGCCCCACCCTGACTACGGACTCCGATCGCAGTCTGTTGACCAAAGCAGCGCGGGCACCTCGCGTCACGCCACCGTTCTTCTGGATGGGGACAATCTTAGCCACCGCTCTGCCGTGCGACGTCACGATATAGCTGTATCCCTCGCGGACCGTACGCAGCAGCTCGGAGAAGTGACGGTTTGCATCGGAAGCACAAACAGCTTTTTCCATAACCTCTCCCTAATGTAGTGATAATACATACTATAACGCGAGGGCGCAGACCAAGGCAATAAGTAAGTGAGCTGCTCGATTATGAAAGTGATTATGGCGGTCCGCTGATCGCTAAGGCGACTTGGCCACGCAGTCGGCATCTCCCGGGCTGGCGCCCTTGAACCACCATCCAAAAGAAGAAGCCGCAGACTTAGAGAACGTGTCTGCGCAACCCGCTCGGAGCAGGTGCCGAAGGCGAGGCTCAGCATGTGATGTGCAAAACGGCATTCGTGCCTTGCGCATGCTGGTTGAGAAATTCAATGGCTTTTTCTGTTGGCAACACCAGCAATTCGACCTTGCGACGCTCGGCTTCGAGCCGAACTTCTTTCATCACCGGCAATGCTCCATTCGCCCCTGTCCCTATCACGAGCCGCTTGCATTTCCACGGAATCGGCTCCTCCACCGAGAGTGGGGTGTGCGCAAACTCTTCCCGAAATCTCTTGGAAGCCTTTTTCTTTCGCTTGCGGACTTCCCCACGGTCAATTATGACGTCGTGGTCATAGCTTTCACCGTCTATCCGAATCGACCCGAAAGAAAACCCTTCGAAACGCATAAGCTACCCCTGTTTGCATTATAGCGCTCGAGGGTGAGACGGGGGACGAGCAGAAGTCAGAAGTCAGGAGTCAGAAGCCAGAAGAAAAGCCCCAGCGCCCGACCATAGGAATGGCGGGCCGTCTGGATCCGCGGCCTTAAAAAGCAGAAGGCGGTAGGCAGTGGAGAGAAAGAGGTAGGGAGTTCAAAATTCACTATTCAGAATTGCCCTTCTACAGATCAGGGCAAAGCCCTTCACCTGAATCCTGAATCCTGGCTCCTGACTTCTGACTTCTGACTCCTGCCCTCACAGCCACAGGTGCCTGTTGGAGTAAAACGTGACAGGGCCGTCGGGATGTTGGGCTCGGTAGGCGCGATACTGCTTCAACATGGCAGCGTATCGGCGGTCGGAGGTCTTGAGCTTCTTATGAGGCATTTTGATGAGGGCGCGTTCCACTTCCCAGACGCTTTCCTCGGAGAGCCGCCAGTCGCCTTTCACCAAAGTGCGTAAGTCGGCGACCCCGTAGCCCGTAATTCGTCCGGACCCGTCCACGTAGGGGTCCACGTAACTCATCACCAATTGCCTGATGGTGGGAAAGAGTGGCTTGCGTCCGTGCAAGCCGGCATCACGGGAGCGGGCTACTGTTCCCCATCGTCCCCGCCGCCTGAATAGGAACAGGACGTGGTCCAATTGGTCCTGGGATTCGAGGTCGAGGAGCAACGGCGGGTAGCCATGCTGCTCGAGAATTGTCGCGGCGGTGAGGGCGCCTTCCAGGCAGTGCGCGCTCCCGTGGCGCACCACACCTCGAAAAGTCCGCAGCGTTTCTCCGCCCTTCTCCCAGTTATACGGCAGGTCGCGAAGAAAGGCCTGGACCTGGCGCGGAGTCCTGTGTGCTTGAATGATGGACCATTCCTTGGCATTAAACGCCGCCCGCGCGGGCGCCGCCCCGTGTTTGGAAGCGGTTGAGATCGAATTCAGGTTCATTGGCATATCAGCAGGTAGCGCGGACCACCGCTTTTGTGGTCCGCGTCTTTTCGGCCCCGCGATGGACCGATCAAATTCGTGCGCGCGCATCGGAGGGCATTCTCACGCGGTCGACGATCAAACCGCAGTGTTTCTTTTGTTCGTCGGCGCTCATGCCCGCGTATTCGTTGTAACTTGACCACCGCCAATCCTCGGGGCGGCTGACCAAACCGGCCCTCACCGGGTTTAGGTGAATGTATTCGACCTTTTCGTCGTATTCCTTGACGCTGCGCAGGGCGCGGTCGAAGCATGCCCTGAGCCCAGCCGAAGGGAACCTGGGTTGCCAGAGTTCGCCGTCGGCACCCCGGTACTGGTTGACCGCGTGCTCAGTAGGGGCGAGGCGGCGCCTCGCCCCTACTGCCCCCGCACCCCGCGCCCGTACCACCCCCCGCGCCTGTAGGGGCGACGCACCGCGTCGCCCCTACGATTCATTCCAGGGGTCGTCGTCCCACGATACGATATCAGCAATTTCATCCGCGGCGTCGCTTTGGCGTGCCGGGTTTTCCCGGTCGGACGGCCAGCGAAGAGGGTTATTGCAGATGTACTCGCGAACGCGCTGCAACTCCTTCTCGTTGCGAATGACGTGCTCGTGATAATTCGGCTGCCAAACGGGCCTGCCCGGGGTCCCCCGCGTCTTGTTGATGGCTTTCTTGGTGAGAGACTTGATCTGTCCCAGAATGGCCCCGATAGAACCCGGCGCGGGGCCGTGGGGACGGCTGCGCGCGCCTGCCGTAGGGGCGACGCGGTGCGTCGCCCTCATCTCTGCATTGTCCGCCCTCGCATGGGCACGAGGGGCGAGGCCCCGCTTCGCCCCTACGTCGATGATTTCCAGGATGCCGTGCAGGTGGTTTGGCATCACAACGAACGCGTCCAATCGTACTTCCGGCCGAACTCGCTCCGTGGCGTACCATTCCGCGTGCACGATATCTCCCAGCGCGTTGCGGTGCATCTGTCCCGCGATCACCTCACCGAAGAGCAACTTTCGCTGATGCGTGCAGACTGTGACGAAATACGATCCCGGGCTTGCATAATCGTATCCCGGCAATCGAATCGAACGCCGATGGTGCATTTTCGGATCGTATTTCATGATTCCTGTTGCCGCGGCATCACGCCACCGGACGGGCATACGCGATGATCGTAGGGGCGAGGCGCCGCCTCGCCCCTACCACCCCCACATCCCGCGTTCGTAGGGGCGACGCGGCGCGTCGCCCCTACCCAGCCCAGCGATCGTACCAAAGCTGGAAACAGAAGAGGGCCCAGAGTATTTTCCTGTGGTCAGCCCGCTCGCTCCAATGTTCTCTGAGAAGCCGGCGCACAAACGGGATGTTGAACAGCCCTTGGCGTCTTAATCTTTCTTCTCCCAGGGCCTCATCCAACCAAGGACGCAATTCCTTCCGCATCCAACGGCTGATCGGCACGGAGAATCCACGCTTCTGGCGGTAAACGATCTTGCGCGGCAACCATTTCTCTGCGGCTTTCTTAAAAAGGTATTTGAGTTCGAAGCCACGGACTTTCAAGTCCCCAGGTATGCCAGCCGCGAATTCAATCAGCCGGTGATCAAGGAATGGCGTCCTCATTTCAAGGGAACACGCCATGCTGGCGCGGTCGACCTTTACCAAAAGATCATCCTCCAGATAGAGCCGGAAATCGACGTAAGGCATTTCCGCCAGGACGCTTTCGAAGGCCGCCCCATCCAGTACCCTCTCGAGCGGTGCGAAAACCTCCAGGCTGGGTGGTTGGGGACCGCTCCACTCCCGCGAGAAGAGTTGATCCAGTCCATCCGGACTTGTTATTCCGAACCAGATCGCGTGACGCTCGGCGGGTTGCCTTTCCACATAATTCAAGAACTGCTGCAGGTACCACCCGATCGGCACCGCGCCCGCAGACACCGGCAGGAAGCGTCTGAGCGGCGCGAAGAATTTGTGGCGCAGGAGGCGCGGCAGGCGGAGATAGTAGGCAGCCAGCCAGGCGCCAATATAGGTCGGGTAACCTCCAAAGAGCTCGTCGCTGCCCTCTCCGCTCAGCGCCACCTTGATGTGCTGGCGAGCAAAGCGGGACAAGAGGTAAGTGGGGATGACAGCAGGATCGGCCAGGGGTTCGTCAAGATGGCCCGCAAGAATTTGCAGGGCTTCGCGCATGCTTGGCTCGTCTGCCGTCATAACGTGGTGCTGCGTATGAAAATGTCGGGCCACAAAATCCGCATAAGGCTCCTCGTTAAATGACTTTTCTTCAAAGGCCACCGAGAAGCTATTCACGTTCCCGGGCGTCAACTCGCTCATGATCGCCACCAGAGTGGAGGAATCGATTCCGCCGCTCAAGAACACGCCTAATGGAACGTCGCTGACCAGCCTGGAGACGCAGGCTTCGTAAAGCTTTTCAGAGAGTTCTTCGATGAGCTGTTTTTCCTGGTTGGGTGTAACTCTTGGCTTCCCCGCCGGCAGAAGATGATCCTGAAGGCGCCAATAGGCGTCGAGATGTATCTCGCCTCCCTGGATAACCATTCGGTGCGCAGCAGGCAGTTTCCGAATCTCCGCAAAGACGGTGCGTGGCGAGGGGAAATAACCGTAAAGGAAGTACTGGGTTAAAGCCGTGTTGTCGAGGGTGCGGCCAATTCCCGGGTAGGCCAGCAGCGACTTGATTTCAGAAGCAAAGGCCAGGGTGTGATCTCGATGCCAGTAGAAGAGCGGCTTCTCTCCAGCCCGGTCGCGCGCCAGGACCAACTGCTGAAGGCGGTTGTCCCAAAGCGCCAGGGCAAACATCCCGTTCAGTTCGCAGACGAAGTCAGGCCCTCGCTCCTCATAAAGATGAACGATCACTTCCCCGTCCGAATGGGTTTTGAATTTGTGCCCGCGCTGCAAGAGTTGCTGGCGGAGTTCCCGGTAGTTATAGATTTCGCCGTTGAAGACGAGGGTGACATCCCCCGTCTCGTTCGCAAGGGGCTGGTCGCCGGTCTGAAGGTCAATGATGCTCAGCCGCCGGATGGCCAGGGCCACATGAGGGAGCTCGAATTTGCCATGGCTGTCGGGGCCGCGATGCTCGATCCTCGCGGACATCTGATCGATCCGCTCACGATCAACCACCGGCTCGAGTTTCAGGTTCAGGAGACCACAAATGCCGCACATAAAAGGCAGTGACGAGTGACAAGTGACGAGTGACGAGCAACAACAAAAGCCAGTGACGAGTGATGGGTGACGACTGACAAGCGACAACAAAAGCCAGTGACAAGTGATGAGTGACGCGCAACAATCCATTCGTACTTGTCACTGTCCTTACAGCTTTCTTGCTCGTCACTCGTCACTTGTCACTTGTCACTGTTCTTACGGAATCTTCCAGACCGAATAGTCCCAACCGGTCCACAGCGGCTCGAAACGGTCCACCTCGCGGGCCAACATGCTCACGTGTGTGTTGCGAACCAAAATCAGCCGGGGCTGAGGCGAGGAACGGACCAAGTCGATGAATTCCAGGATGTCCAAGAGCCGCCGCTGGTCGAGTGGGAGGGGATCAAGATCCTTGAAGGTCCGGGGCAGGGCCCCGGAACCCAGCTCAGGTGATGCCGTCTGTCGAATCTCGCGAACCCGCGACGCCAGGTAGTTGCAGGTCAACTCATTCCCGCCGGTGGTCACCAGTCCCACAGGCCTCCGAAGATAGAACGGCAGGCTGGTGCGGAAATAATAATACCCGTAAATCGGCAGTTCTCTTTCCGGGCTCGAGAGAATGGTGTCCGCTAGACGGCGGCTGGAATTGCTCTCCGCATAAGCTTTCAGCGGGGCGATCCAGCGCACCAGAAGCATGGGAGTCGTCAGAGCGAGAAGCACAAAGGCGGCTAATGAAAGTGATCTTACCCGCGCGCGCGCCGCAATGTTCCTTCCCACGATCGCCAGAGCTGCTAGAATCAATCCAGTATAGAGGATGGAAGGCTTCAGCAGGGCGAAAACTGCCGGATGGACCTTCTTCGCCAGATGCGAGTGCGCGGAGCTCAATATCGCCAACTGAGAGGAAGCCGCAACGATAAGACCCATACCGAGGAGCGAGGCGAATCCCGCGGTCAGCCAATCAGGTGATCGTATCGAGCCGAGTGACCCCACATCGTCCCAAGCCCTCGCCATCAAGATGCCCAGGGGAACAATAGCGGGAAGGAAATAACCAGGAAGCTGCGACCGCGAAAGCGAAAAAAAAGCGAAAGTCACCACCGACCACGTAAGGAGAAACAGATACGGACGGAACGACCCAAGCCGAATTTCTTTCCATCGCTTATGCCGACTCCATCCCGCCCAAAGCAGAAAGATGCTCCATGGGAAGAACCCTGCCAGGTACACAGGGAAGTAATAGAGCAGACCGCCCTCCCGATGCACGAGGCCGCCAGCAAACCTGGCGAGGCTCTCCTTGAGAAGCGCATAGCGCGGGAAGTCCGGGTATCGAATCGAGACGGAAATGAACCAGGGCAACACGGCGGCAAGAAATACTGCGCATCCTAATCCCCAACGCAGGCGTTTCAATTCCCGGAGCTTGCCACGCAGCGCCTGGTAAGCCGTGAGGGAGAGGAGCGGGAGCAGGAAACCGACAGGGCCTTTGGTGATCGTCGCCAGTCCCATGGCCAGAAACATAAGTATGTCCAGCCCTGGACGGCGGAATTCCGCCGCCTCCGCGAACCAGAAACTCGCCATCGCCAGTGTGATGAGGAAAGCGAGCGTCATGTCGAAGATGACTAATCGGGAAAACACCATCGCCAGCGGGGCGGTGGCAATGATCACGCCGGCACGCACGGCCGTAGAATTGCCGAACATCCTGCGTGTAAGGAACCAGGAAAGCAGCAACAGGCACAATCCCATCAAAGCGGAGGGCGCGCGGGCAGACCACTCGTGAAGACCCGCAACCTTAAATGAAGAGGCGACCAACCAGAAGAAGACCGCCGGTTTATCCAGATAGGGCAAGCCATCGTAGTGGGGAGTGATCCAATCGCCCGAGGCGAGCATCTCCCGCGCCACCTCGGCATTCCGGCCCTCGTCAGGCTCCAGCAACGGCAAGCTTCCAAGGCCCGCGAAGAAAAGGCAGCCCGCCACAACAAAAAGCAAGAGCAAAGGCAGGACGAGCTTCAATCCTGAGACAATTCCCGCCCGGCGCAGCATTTTTGCTCGAGCGACCTGGAGATCGCCAGCGATGGACTCAGTTGACACGGGTAGATGAATCGAATGCGTGGCCAAGAGTTCGAATTGACTCCGATGGTGACGGTTCTGGTGACGCCTAACGAAAGATGAAGATGAGGCCTCCCGCTTGGTATGGGGGCGAGACGTCCCGTAGGAACATCTCCGCACTCAGGCGGAGGCCCGTTCCGCTGCCTTCTCCGTGTTGCTCGAGGTCGCGGGCGCCTCCACAACCTCGAGGATATCTCGATAGTCGATCCAGTTCTTTTTCATCCAGCGCACCACCCAGACATCGGCCAGACCCTTCTTAAGCCTGCCCCACGTCCCGTACTTGGTTTTTCCGCCCAGGCGCGCATGATGACTCACTGGCACCTGCGTTACGCGGAACCCGCGGATTTTGAGCAGCGTGGGCAGAAATCGGTGCATGCCTTGATAAAGCTCCAACCGCTCCAGACATTCACGCCGGTAGGCCTTCAGCGTGCATCCCGTATCGGCGATGTTTTCGGTGGTAACCCAGTTTCGAAAGCCGTTTCCAATGTGCGACGAGATCCGTTTCCAAAGGGTATCTTGGCGATGAACACGCACCCCGCAGACGACATCCCATTCGCCCAGCATCTCCACCAAGCGCAGCATTTCCGCGGGGTCGTTCTGGAGATCGCCGTCAATCGTCACCACCGCCTTTCCTCGCGCCAGGCGAAACCCCGCCGCCAGGGCAGCGGTTTGACCGAGGTTGCGGCGGAAGTGGGCGATGCGGATGCGCGCGTCCTTCTCTTGCGCTTCTTTCAACAGCGCCAGCGTCTGATCGGTGCTTCCGTCGTCCACAAACAGCATCTCGATTTGCCCCGGAGCGGCGCGCAAAGCAGACTCGAGCGACTCAACGAGCGGCCGGATATTCTCCGCTTCGTTATAAACGGGAATGACGACGCTCAACGAGATGCTTTCCACCTCTGGTCCTGCGCTCCGTGAATCTTCGCGGCTTGGGACAAGCCAGTTTACGGCTCGTCGCGCCGCCCGCGGCGTTTAGCCTGGCAACGCTTCGGCGCGACGATCAAGCTCCACCCCTGCCAAACGGTACTGGGCGGCGTACGCGTGTAATTCTAACATGCTCAGACCATCCAGACTTGGATTTCGCATTCACACTCGACCTGAGCAAGGCCAACAGCTTCGGGGATATCGGCCAAACGGAAGTGGCCGTGGAGACTCGCGTGCATCCTAAGCGGGCGAAGATGAATCCAAAAACAATAATGCGGCGACAGTGGGGTCGCTGGAGGGTAAACATGCAG
The DNA here is from genome assembly GCA_049514855.1 of Terriglobia bacterium. Classification (GTDB taxonomy): domain Bacteria; phylum Acidobacteriota; class Terriglobia; order UBA7540; family UBA7540; genus CAVROP01. Next base: position 73,965 of record JBEKUR010000003.1, on the reverse strand, counting down.
AAGGTGAACATGCCGAGGCTGAAATTCGGGATTGGTTTCATCTTGATCGCCAGCGCACTTCTCTTTGCCGGGTGCGAGGCACTGAAGCTCGGCCAGTCTACCGACGACAAAGCCATCACCACACAGATCCAGGCCAGGCTCTTTGACGACCCCGTACTGAAAACGCGCGACATCCACGTGACTTCGGACAAAGGCACCGTGACACTCACCGGGACGGTCGGCACTGAGCTCGAGAAAGCGGCCGTGGAGCGCATGGCCGGCCAAGCCGACGGCGTAAAGTCGGTTGTCAACCAACTCGTGGTCTCTTCGGCGCCCGCTGCCGCTGCGCCGGCAACCCTGGAGCCCGCGCCAACTGCCGAGGCAACACCGCCGCAGTTGCCCACTCCAACCTCGGCCCGATCCGAGCGCGCTCGAGCCTCAGCGCGCCGCCATCATGCGGCCAGCTCCAGCAGCGAGGAGGCTACAGCCGACGAGGCTTCCGCTCCAGAGGCCCCAGCAGAGAACCCGCCCGCAATGTCCGCGCAGGCTGCGCCACCTGTGGCTGCTCCGGCTGCTCCGCCCGCTCCGCCCGCACCACCCGCTCTGCCCGCGGCTGCTCCCCCCGCACCAGTGGTCAAGCCACCCGAGCAGATCACGATTCCCTCGGGCACCATTCTCTCCGTTCGCATGATTGACAGCATCGACTCCACTCAGAACCACGCGGGCGATGAGTTCGCGGCCACCCTGGAAGCGCCCGTGGTGATTGGCGACCGCGCCATCATACCGCGCAGTTCCGACGCGCGCGTTCGATTGGTGCAGGCCAGCAGCGCCGGGCACATGAGCGGTCGCTCCGAGCTGAAGGTTGAGCTGGTCAGCGTGACCGCCGGCGGCCAGACCTATCAACTTCAGACCGGCTACTACGAGCAAGCCGGGGCCTCGCGCACTACGCGCACGGCTGAGACCGTCGGCGGAGGCGCCGTGCTCGGCGGTCTCATCGGCGCGATTGCAGGGCGTGGGAAAGGCGCCGCAATCGGATCCGTGATCGGCGCCGGCTCAGGAACTGCGGTGGAGGCCGGGACTCGCGGCCAGCAGGTGAAGATTCCATCGGAGACCAAGCTCGACTTCACCCTCAAGAGTCCTGTGACCATAACTGTGAACCCGGCCGCGTGAGCCGGCCGTTGACAGTCGTCAGCCCTCAGCTACCAGCCATCCCGCCGCGGCGGGTCAGCTTTCAGCAATCAGCTTTCGACCACCTTTGACTCGCGTATCTCACTCCGGAAGTTCAAGGGCCTTCCAAGCTGGGTAGCGCAGCAGTTTCCCTTCGCACACGTTAGCCACGTATCGCCCTTTGCACCTGAATTGCACGATCCGGTTGCTTTCGCGCGCCAGCTCTGCCCAACGTGAGCCTGTCTTGGGGTTCTGTTCGATGCCCACGATGCGGTACGGGCCAACGTTGAACTCCACCATGCGAAGTCCTTTGGCCTTCGAGACTGTCACAGGGTAAGTCTCGCCCTCCAGTTCGACATCTTCCCGCCCGTCGCCCAGCGCCTGTTGCCATACCGAAATCAACGTTTCACCCAGGGTCATCGGTGCACCTCCTAAGAAGTCGATGAAACACGATATTGGAATTGGATGAATAAGCGGGTTGCAATGTTGGCCTCAGACAGGTAATCTTTGAAGCACCAGTCGCCTGGGGGTGCTTGCCAGCGACTCCCGGATAACTCACCCCCGGAGGCTTGTCATGAAACTCAGGATCCCTGCGCTTTTCTTCTGTTTACAACTCGCCGTGGGCCTCTCGGCCGCAGACCTCTCAACTGCGCCCCCAGAGGAGTTGCTGCGCCTCTATCAGCAACTGCGTTCATTGCAGGGGAGCGACCAAGGTGCAGTGGCGGAAAACGTTGACTGGAAGCGCGACGCTGCAACCTTCACCTTCATAGACGGCCGCTTGAGCTTCGCGCAGCCGGTGGCGGGGCACGTGGTCGCGGCCGTTTTCGAAGGCCGCGGCCGCATCGAACTCAAGCCCCCGACAGAGATCGAGCAGCACCAACTGGCCCGGCACACCAAGATGCCGGAGTTGGTGGATGAATTCAAGCAGGCGGTCTTCTTCTTTACTGACGACTCCTGGAGCCAACTCCAGCAACTGGTGCACGTCCGGGGCGGGGGGGATGCCGCAGCCGCCACCAAAGCTCTCGCGGCCGCTCAGCGCAAGTACTCCGAGAGATTCAACGATTGGTGGGAAAACGAACACGAGGGTAATCCCCTCATGCGCAACCTGGCGGCGCGCCTCCTGGCAGACCTCTCGGATCCCTCCAGTCGCGGTTTCTTCCTCGCGGATTTCAAGGCTGAGCACGCAGGCTCCCTGCTCTACCACATCAGTTGGAACCGCGATCCACTGTTTCTTCCTGACGCCAGCAACGACGAAGAGGTGCAGTTAATTCACTACAATCTGAACAACTATTCCGAGTGGTGGGCCGGTTTCCATTTGGGCGAGGAATATCGGACGACGACACGGCCCGAACACCGGAAGCTCCTCGCCCATTGCCGCAGTGAGAAGATCGCTGCCGAGATAAGCAACAGCAACCGCCTTTCGGCTACGGCAACCCTGGAATACGAAGTCCCGGGCGGCTCGCCGCGCCTGCTGCCGTTGAAGCTCCGGGGTGTTCTGCGAATCAGCTCGGTCACGGACGGCAGTGGGAAGAAACTGGCCTTCATTCAAGAGGACCGCAACCTGGACAACGACCCCTGGGTACTTCTCGCTGAGCCGGCGGCCGCGGGCAAGGCCTATATCCTGAGAATCGACTACGCCGAGGACTCGACCCACGATAGTCGCATTATTTTTCAGAGAGGCCCAGGGCTTTACTATGTTACTTCCCGCGAGTCCTGGTTCCCGAGTTTTGGAGCTTTCGACGACCGCACGCTGTTTACCCTGCATTTGCGATCTCCCAAGAAATACAAGCTCATTGCGACGGGGCGGCTGGTCAGGTCCGAGAAGCAACGTGACGCGCTTGAAACCGACTGGGAGACGGAAGTTGCTTACAGTGTCGTAGGATTCAACTATGGAGACTTTGTGGAGAAGAGCCACTCCGACCCGCATCTCACCGTCACCGCCTACAGCGGCAGGGAGATTCCCGACGAATTGAGCGGACTACAGTCGGCGCTCGATATGGCGGACCTTGCGCACGGTCCAGGGCAACCCCACAACACCGCGGGGCAGCTCGGCATCACCACGGGGGGTTTCAACACCGCCGCCAACGCCGAGTATGCGGCGGGCGTTAGCTTTCAGGCCTTGAAGCTCTTCGAGTACTATTACGGCGTTTTGCCGTCCAAGAATATCTCCGTAACCGAACAGCCCATCCGGGGTTACGGGCAGAGCTGGCCGACCTTGATTTTCCTCCCTTACGACTCGCTGCTGGACGCCACCACCCGTAACCAGTTGCGGCTGCAAGACACTGCGGAGGCACGCGAGTTCTACAACGTTGTCGCCATGCACGAGATGGCCCACCAGTGGTGGGGACATATGGTGGGTTGGAAGACGTACCACGACGAGTGGCTGTCCGAAGGCTTTGCGGAGTTCTCCGCGGGGCTCTACGTGCGCAAGTTTGAACCTGGGAGAGTGCGAAGCTTCTGGGATTTGAAACGCAAGTGGCTGCTCGATAAGGATTCTGCCGGACATCGGCCGGTGGATGTTGGTCCGCTGTGGCTCAGCCTGCAACTCCCGGCTTATCTGGAAGGGAACCTCTACCTTGTCCTGGTCTATTACAAGGGCGCCTACGTACTGGAAATGCTGCGACTTCTCTTGGAAGACCCCCGACTCCGGGACCCTGACCAGCGTTTCATTGAGATGATGAGGGATTTCGCAGCGACCTACGCGTCCAAGAATGCCTCCACGGAGGATTTTCGCAAGATCGTGGAAAAACACTTCGGGGAACCGATGGAGTGGTTTTTCAACGATTGGGTGTACGGCAGGGAAGTCCCCCATTACGATTTCCATTACAACCTCAAGGACGGAGGCGGAGGTAAGACAACCTTGGAGTACTCTGTGAAGCAAAGTGACGTCTCCGATCAGTTCGCAATGCGTGTCCCGGTCTATGTGCACGTCAATGGCCAGCCTCGCCGTTTAGGTTTTCTGGCAATCCAAGGTCCGCGAGAAATCCACGGAGAGGTCTCTCTCCCACTGCGGCCAGAAAAGGTGACCCTCGACGAATTTCATAGTATCCTTTGTACCGTCAGCCAGTAGCGACGCTTCGCTCTTTAGCAGGATGCTGAAAAACCCCTAGCCTGTCATTCCGAGCGAAGCGAGGAATCTCGCAAGTCCGATGCTTCCAGAGCGAGATTCCTCGCTTCGCTCGGAATGACAACGTTCATAAGGGTTTTTCAGTATCCTGTTAGGCGGGCAACGGACGTGCATTCGCAGGCGCCCAGGGGCGATGTTTCCCGGGCCAGGGAAGGGAGGCAGATTTGAAGACCGCCACGTTGTTGGGGACTTTCGTTTTTATTTCGGTGTGCGCGGCGTCGCTGCAGGTATCCAGTCCAGACTCGCGCTCGGATTTGCCGCAGTACACCAGCGGGGATGAGCTCGTGCGTCCGGAAAGTTATCGAGAGTGGGTATTCCTAGCCTCCCGCCTACGCGTGAACTCCAAGGCCTCGAGTGGCGAGGGGGAAACGTTTGGCGACGTCTTCGTCTCGCGGCCGGCGTATCATCAGTTCCGGGCAACTGGGAGTTGGCCCGACAAGACCGTTTTCGTGCTGGAAAAAAGGATGTCGTGGAGCAAGAGTTCCGCCGAGATACTAGACCATTATGAGAAAGACTTGATAGGCATCTCTGTTGAAGTGAAAGACACAGCTCGATTCCCGGAAAAGTGGGCCTACTTCAGTTTCGATTCCTCTACGAAAACAGCCAAGGCCAACCCCAGAGCGATGTGTTGGCAATGTCATCATGGCGGTGGGGCGGTGGAAAACACGTATGTCCAGTATTACCCCACGCTCAAGCCGTTGGCGCAACAGTTCGGAACTTACCGGCAAGCCGTTGAAGGTCCGGATTCACTCCGGAAATAGCGACTCAGCCGCGTTTCAGCCCGCTTGAGCGGGCGACATCATTAGAGATTATCCTTGTCCAATTGAATCCGGTTGATGTCGCCCCTGGCGGGGCTTACGGTTTCTTGGCCATCGCCCATCCCCATAGCTGACGCTATGGGCTAAGTGATGTCGCCCCTGGCGGGGCTTGCGGTTTCTTGGCCATCGCCCATCCCCACAGCTGAGAAGCAGGACGGGAATGACCGCCTCTTTCTATTTTCGATTTTCCGAATCCAGCTTGCGGACGCGAAGCGTATAAAGGTTGTCGCTCTTGACATCACCCAACCGCTCCAGGAGCTTCGCGAGGTCGTCAGAGACGTCGATGAAGCGCCCGGAGAGCGCGTCCGCCCGCCCCGAGGCCAGTTGCACCACCAGTTGCGCGGCCTTCTCAGCCGGCACGTCCCGCCCCCGGTCGAACAATTTCCGAAACCACGGCAGCCACTTTTTTCCGGCCTGGGATTCAAGCACCTGTTCGGCCATGGCGGTGCGCACGGTGCCGGGGCTGATGGTGAACACGCTGACGCCGGAGTCGAGGAGTTCTGCCGCGAGGTTCTCTGTAAAGCGGACGAGCGCCGTTTTGGCGATGACGTACGCGCCCATGTGCGCAACCGCCACGGCAGCGGCGCTGGTGGAGACATTGATGATCCGGCCGTGGCGGCGCTCGATCATTCCGGGCAGCAGGGCATGTGAGCAGAGGTAAGGCCCGCGCAAGTTCACCTCGATCGAATGCCACCAATCGCCCGGGTCGGCTTCCCAGATCGGCCCCAAAGGCCCCATGGTCCCGGCGTTGTTCACCAGCAGGTCCACCGGCCCCAGGGTGCGCTCCACTTTGCGTGCCATGCGCTCGACGGCCGCGGCGTCGCACACGTCCACCACAACGGCCAATGCTTCCCCGCCTGCCTCTGTGACGCCGCGTACCGTTTCGGCGAGTTGCTCTTCGGACCTCGCTACTACCCCCACGCGCGCCCTCGCCCGCGCCAACGCCAACGCTGTGGCGCGTCCCAGGCCCCGTCCCGCACCCGTTACAATCGCAACCTGGCCTCGCAGTTCATCCAAAACGGAATCAGTGCCCATCGCTCTCCTTCCCCTTCGTTGCTGAAAATCAAATCAGCCGCGTGAAGCGGTGCGAAGACCCGAGCAAGCCGGAGCCTTTACGCCGCCCCGCCCCTAATGCATTGCCTGCCGAATGTCCAGACACGAATCAGTTCCGCTGCAGGGCATTCCCGCCGAGCATACTATAGGTGTGTCGAGCAAGATCTCAAAAATCTCTGGCGTTCGCACGCGAAGTTCTCGGAATGTTTCCGCTCAGCTAAGGCATGGCAAGCATCCAGTAATCACTCTTTCTTGCCGGTCAACTTAAGGTCGAATTTGACATAAATTGTCAAAATGACGTGACAGATCTCGTCTCTTTTCTAAATTATGACTCACTTGTGAAAAAGGTTACGCCAGAACTCCTCGACTCCATCTCAGTCAAATAACTAAACGGTTACCCAAGCACTCCTCGACCCTAACTAAACGGAGTAAACAATCAGCAAAAGGTGCGGTATTTATAGCTCCCATAAAACTATTGCTGTATCTTCTATTACCTTATGGAATACCCACCGCAATCATCCTCAAACGAGGAAGGGCAGTACCCGCTGGGCTGCCAAGCAGGCATCGAGTACGTCTCAAGGATGGGATTGCACGGGCTTGGGAATCTGTCGGAGTTAGATTTCGCCGCACGCAAAATCAACAACTTAGGGACCTACTTACGTTTGTAGGTTACGGATTCATCGTCAAAGAGACTTTGATTCCGACCGATTCTTAGAGCGCTAGTAGGGAAAAACGAAAGCAGGTTAAATCTCCAGGGCTCGCGTCCGCAACTCTTCCCCCTCATCTCCTCGCGCAAGCGAGTGGGTCTGGTTCACCGCCTTGCTGGGAAAGCGCACATAAGTTAACCACTTAGAGAAGTGCCGGGAATTATATGTGGCAATTAAACTGCCGCGTCACGTGTACTCCCCAAGCGTCGGGTGGGGAGCACCGGGTCAGGTGGCACGCCTGGGAAACATCGACCAGGGCGTGACACTCGCGGAGGTTTACACCGCGGGGGGGCGAAGTGCTGATGGGGACGCAGCGCTGGGAGAAGGAGCGCGCGGCAGCGGCGGAGAGGGAACTCCGCCGCGCCGAGGCTGAACACAAACGGCGTGTAATCGAAGCGTCCGAGGCAGAGATAGTTAGTCGCCTGGAAGTCCTCAAGCACGAATTGGAGTCAAAGCGCGCCCAACTCCATTTGCTGCAAGTCGAGCAAGAGGCGCAAGAAGAACGGTGGGAGTCACAGCAAAAGGGCCTAGGCGCATTGCGCGGCGTGGACAAGGAGGCTGGAAATAACCCCTCGAAACATGGCTGATGCGGAAACCAATCCTAGGAAAGGCAAGACAATTCTGTTTCGCCTTTATATCGCGAACGAGGCGCCAAGCTCAGCCCAAGCCATGGCCAACCTCCGGTCCATCTGCCAGGAGTATTTGCCAGACCATCACGAGATAGAAGTGGTAGATATTCTCCAAGAGCCGTTGCGCGCTTTGGTTGAGGGAATTCTTGTCACGCCCACGCTCGTCAGATTGTCGCCGCCGCTACGGCACATTGTGGGCGACCTGAGCGACAGGGCAATTGTACTGCGTGCTCTCGGTCTGGAAGGAAAGGCAAAATGAGCAAACATAGATCCGGCGTTGACACCACCAAGCGCACAGATACGGAGCAGGCGCAACGACGCATGGATGAACTCTTCCGAGCGCTCATCGAGAACGCTTCAGATGTCATCACGATCTTGGACGCTGAGGGAATCATCCGCTACCAAAGCCCCTCCGTTGAGCGGGTGCTGGGATACAAGCCGCACGAATTAATCGGCACGCACATCGCCGAATTGCTTCACCCGGACGATCTGTCAAAGTCGCTCGAGTCTTATGCGGCGATGAAAGCGGGAGTTCGAAGTGGTACTCCCGAGACCTGTCAAATCACAGAGGAACGTTTACGTCACAAAGACGGATCGTGGCGTATTCTTGAAGGCATCGCCAAAGTTCTTGATACTCCATCTGGAGCGGGAATTGTGATCAATTCCCGCGACATCACCGAGCGCAAGCGGACGGAGGAGCAAATCGAGAGCCTGTCGCGGTTCCCGGCGGAAAATCCGAATCCTTTGCTGCGGTTCCAGCGAGACGGGACCCTGATCTACGCGAATCCGAGCGCACGGCCGCTGTTGCAGCTTTGTGGTTGCGAAGTAGGCCAGCGCATGCCCGCTGACTGGGCCAGGCTCGTCGCCGACTCGGTGGCGTCGGGCGCGCGCAAAGAGGTCGAGATAGCCTGCGACCAGCGAGTTTATTCGTTCGTTTTTGCCCCCATCCAGACGGCGGGTTATGTGAATGCCTACGGCCACGACATCACCGAGCGCCGGCGGGCAGAGGAGGGGCTGAAGAAAAGCGCTCAACTCTTAAGGGATGTCGGAGAAATGGCCAAAGTCGGAGTGTGGGAGCTTGACCTCTCGACCAAGGAGGTCTCGTGGACGGAAGAGGTCGGCCGGACCCACGGAGTCGGGCCGGGATATAAGCCGAAGCTGGAAGAAGCCATGAATTTCTATGCGCCCGAATCCAGGCCAGCTTTAGAGGAAGTATTGAAGAAAGCTGCGGAAACGGGCGAACCTTACGATCTTGAATCCCTTTTCATTCCTTCAGGCAGCAAAGATAAGATCTGGGTGCGGTCGCTTGGAAGGGCTGTTTACAGCGGCGGTAAAATAGTAAAACTTGCTGGGACATTTCAGAATATTGATAAATATAAAAGGGCGGAGGAGGCGCTGCGGGCCAGCGAAGAAAGGCATCGAAGGTTGTTCGAAACCATGGCGCAGGGGGTAGTGTACCAGAACGCCGAGGGTCACATCATCTCTGCCAACCCCGCTGCCGAGCGGCTCCTGGGGTTGACGCTTGCCGAAATGCTGGGGAGAACTTCCATGGACCCCAGATGGCAAGCCATCCACGAGGACGGTTCGGATTTTCCCGGTGATACGCATCCGGCTATGATTGCGTTAAAGGCGGGAAAAGAGGTATCACACGTAGTAATGGGTGTGTTCCACCCTGGTGCAAACGAATACGTTTGGATCAACATCCATGCAGTACCCCAGTTTAGGCCGGGTGAGACGAAGCCTTACCAGGTTTATACAACCTTCGACGACATCACTGCGCGCAAGCGGGCGGAGGAGGCGCTGCGGGAAAGCGAAGAGCGTTTCAGGAGTCTTGTCGAGAACGCGACCTTCGGGATTTATCGAACTACACCGGACGGTCATATTCTCATGGCGAATCCCGCGCTCGTCAGAATGTTAGGGTTCGATTCGTTTGAAGAACTGGCCGCTCGGAATCTTGAGTGTGACGGCTTTGAACCCGGCTACCCGAGAAGCGTATTTCGTAAGCGAATTGAGCGTGAGGGCCAAGTGATCGGTCTAGAAGTTGCCTGGGTCACACGCGACGGGTGGGTGATTCTTGTACGAGAGAGCGCGAGAGCTGTGCGGGCAGACGACGGGCGGGTGCTGTACTATGACGGAATCGTTGAGGACATAACCACCCGGAGACGCGCGGAGGAGGCCATGCGCCAACTGACGGGCCGTTTGCTTCGCTCGCAGGACGAAGAGCGACGACGTCTTGCGCGCGAACTGCACGAGACCACCGCGCAAGGCCTCGCGGGCCTGGCGATCAACCTGAACATGGTGATAGACTCGGCCGCGCACCTGAGTCCCAGAGCAAGCGCCTGCCTTTCCGAGAGCCTTGAGCTGGCCGAGCAATGTTCGCGGGAGATCCGGACCATTTCCTACTTGTTGCACCCGCCTCTGGTCGATGAAGCCGGACTGGACCCCGCCCTACGATGGTACACGGCAGGCTTTGGCCAGAGGAGTGGGATAGAAGTCCATGTAGACGTGTCGCCCGAGTTCGGCCGACTGCCCAGCGAGGTCGAGTTGACGCTCTACCGGATTGTCCAGGAGGCTTTGACGAACATCCACCGCCACTCCGGAAGCAAGACAGCCCGCGTCTGCCTCGAGCGCCGGCCCAACGAGATCGTCCTGACGGTTGCGGATGAAGGACACGGGTTCCCCTCGGCTGCGCTGGGCATCGCTGGCCCGGAAAGCGCAGACATGGGCGTGGGTATCCCTGGGATGCAGGAGAGGATGAGGCAACTCGGGGGCCGGCTGCATATCCAGTCCGGCAGGCGAGGAACCACCTTGACGGCAATTCTTCCCCTCGGGCAGGTGAGCAATGGGCAAATTACGCTTCCTTTTGGTGGATGATCATGACGTGGTTCGTCGGGGCCTGCGGTCCCTCGTGGAAGCACAGGCAGGGTGGGAGGTGTGCGGAGAGGCGGCAACGGGGCGCGAAGCAGTAGAGAAGGCAGAGAGGCTCAGGCCCAACGTTGTCATTATGGACATCACCATGCCGGAGCTGAATGGCCTGGAAGCCACGCGCCAGATCCGCAAAGCAGCTCCTGAGACGCAGGTGCTGGTCCTCACGGTGCACGAGTCGGAGGAGCTCTTGGCCGAAGTGCTCAGGGCAGGCGCCCACGGGTGTATGCTTAAATCGGACGCCGGGCGCGAGTTGGTAAGCGCCATAGAAGCTCTAACCCAAGGTAAACCGTTCTTCACATCCAAGGTCGCAGGAATCCTGCTCAGTCGTCAGATGGGACACGCCTGGAGCAGCGACACGGTCGATTTCGGTGGATCCCACCTGTCTGCGCGCGAGCGCGAGGTCATCCAACTGCTGGCAGAGGGGAAGAGCAACAAGGAGGTTGCCACCCTCCTAAACCTCAGCGTCAAGACGGTGCAAACCCATCGCGCCAACATCATGCGCAAACTAAACTTGCATTCTCTCGGCCAGTTGATCCACTACGCCATCCGCAATGGGATTATCGCCTGCTAGCCAGGGCCCTCGTACATTAAGTCTACAGTATCTTCTAGTGAATACTAAGTATTATATCCTATTGACGAGGCCGCTAACGACGCCTTATGCTAAGGCCTCCTCGAGCCCATAGGCAAAGGCGAAGCGACAGTGCCGACCATGCCGCAATCCTAATTGAAGGGGGTCTTATCAAGGATGAGCGATGGAACAAGGTCAGACAGGGCACTGCTGAGGGAAGCATTCGCACTGCTGCTGGGATTTCGTTCACAGCCTGACGCACGGAAACTGTTGGGCCAGGCAGTAACCTTCCTGCGCATGCTGGGGCACCAGGGGGAGTCAGGAGGGCTCCCCGTCGTGGTATCCGTCCAAGTGATGCGCCTCAGGAAGTATTAGGCCGGCTTGCACGTCCCCGCCCGGGCGGGATTACAGACCTATCGGGTGACGCTCATGGCACGACCCGAACCGTCCATCAGATCGCACGCCAAGCCGCCGATGTGGAGATTGACCGCAACAATCCGGTCATTCACTCGTACGCGGAACTGAGCTACTCACAGGCTCAGGCGCATCAACCGATTGACCCGCGCGGAGTTTAGCCATATCCCGCTGCAGCTCCGTCGCCAAATCCTCGAGGATGCGCAACTTTTCGTTCCGGCGATTCAAGGTTGATTCCAGTTTGGCTACCTGTTTCCGCAGCTTATTGTTGTCCCTGCGCAACAGGATCAGGCTTTGGCCCGGCTGGGGTAGAGTAATCTTCCCGCCCGGTCCCGGCTGCCCGATCGGCAAGGGCGCCACGTGGGCTTGCGTTTCCTTGATGAGCGTTTCCAGTTCCTTCCGTTCCGCACCCGCCGGGCAGAGTTGTCGGAGCGCCAGCAGGCGCGCCAAGTCCGGCCGGTTACGGCCCCGCTCCCAGTGTTGCACCGCCCCCTTGGTGGCATTCAGCAGCCGCGCCAGACCCTCCTGGCTGACCTCTAACCGCTGTCGAACCTTTTTTACTACTTTCGCGGCATTCATTTCTTCCATAACACCACTCCTCCCCTTTGCAAAAAAAAGCTTGACATCTGCGATTGTGATAGGCTACACTACGCTGGCCTTGCGAGAGTAGCCGATTCTTCTCCGTGGGCTACACGTGAAGGCACAGTCTCCGCCCTTGGGGCCCTGGGGGAACGGCCCCCAAGCGCCAGGCGGCGGCTTCCCAGGCGGGCCTGGGCATTGAACCAGACCGGCCCGCTCCCGCGCACTTCCCTGGTGTTTCCCTCAAATTCATTGGGGCGCGGGCCGGGGCCTCGTCACCATGTTTACTCTTTGCCATGCTACTCATTCGTAATAGAAACCTCACACCCGCCCACCCTGGGCGCGCCGCGCCACTTGCCTTCGCCCTCGACCCAGCTTCTTGCGCGGCGTTCCTGCGGCCCACTAGCCTCGTGCCCTCAGATTGCGTCTCCTCCCTTTTATCGGAAAGTTGGAGCGCGGACTTGAAGCAAAGTGGCCTACGCCGCTCGGTACCTTACTCGGCTACGCAAAACTTAGCCTACCTCCCGTGCCGTATACAAAGCTATGTTAACACATTTCGCTTTTTTGTGGGAGGGATTGTTTCGAAAAAAACTCCGCCCGCCAGACCCCCAAGACTCTCTTCGCCTCACGAAATTATCGGCAAGTTTGCGGCCACATCCCAGACCTCTTATCAAGGAGCATTTCTATGCTGTTTGAAAGCCATCACGAAGCTGCAAAGGTGTTTCGGCCTGACCTTCGCGGCGTACCGCCGGCGCCACCACAACGAGGATCGGGCAGACTTCATCGTGCTGCGGCCGGAGGTCGACCGCCGCTCGAACCTCATGCTTCACTGCGCGCCCAACCAGGAGTGCTGCGCGGGGAACTCTTCCTGCCCCGTTGCTGCCAGAAGGCCTGTGTTTTTCCGGCCCAGCCGGGCGGTCACGGGGAGTGCGCGTATCACCGCCGCCAGTCCCTCGAGCCCGGTTGTTTCGAGTCCCAGCAACCCTCGTTTTTGCTTCTGGACCAAGCCAAATTCGGCCTGCCGGACTCCGAGCCCGACGATGAGCGCTTCAGGGATCGCCATCGGCAAGCGGAGGAACGCGTGCAGTTTATGCTGGGGGACGCAGCCAGATGAGATCCGTGCACCAGCTTAGAGAAACGCAGGGTGAGCCTTCACACTTGAATGTCGTCTGTCGACGGTGAACTTTGTTGGAGGAATTGTTTCGCCATGGAGCCCTACACTGTTCGAACTCCAATTCCAGCCCTCAGGGGGCAGAATTCCAAACAGGCCTCTGCTCTCTTGCCCATGCTCACTCCCACCAACGCCTGGCGCCTCCTCTGCCGGCGCACTGGCGGCTCCATCTCGCGCACCACGTTCTACCGGTGGATTAATTCCGGCAGAGTAGGGGCTATACGGATTGGATCTCGATTCCTCATCCCTTTGCCCTTGCTCGAAGAAGTTATTCAGAAATGTTTGGACGGGGAACGGCTTTGAGAGAGGCATGGGCCAGCAGCTAGCGCGCACCTTTCATGCAGGTCCGCGGTTCGTTCCAGGATGCCGGGTAAAAGCCGCAGAGCTATAGAACAGGTCTGCGCTTGCCGGAGCCGTTCTCGGAGCCGCTGCCGGCAAACCGTGTAGTCACCCGCGAGTTCGAACATACTCGAATAATTATTCGACTATGTCCGATAAGCAGGCGGCGCGATCTGTCTTGTGGGTCCGCGCTACGTTCAAGAATGCCGAGCAAAGGCCGCCCCGGCAGGTCGGGGGGCTACGCTTGCTGGGGCCTAGGCCTTTTCTTCTGACTACTGACTACTGACTACTGACTACTGACCACTGACCACTGACTCCTGACTTCTGGATTCTGTTTTCCCGTTCCCTCGCCACTCAACAAAACACTTTCACTTGCCGCTGGTTTCTGGCAGACTGTGCGCCAGAAGATTTTGTAGGATTTGCAGTTTTCAAAGGAGGTCTTGTCTATCATGAAGAAATACTCGTTTACTCGGCGTGAATTCATGCGGTGGGGTGGGGGCGCGGCTGCCGCGGGCATTGTCGCCAAGGTCACACTGTTGGAACCCCAACGCTTGTGGGCGTCGCTTGGTCCCGTGGCGCCTTCGGACACCGTCCGGTTCGGCATCATCGGGACGGGTATCGAGGGCTGTACTCTCCTGCAATCGAGCTTATCGGTACCGGGCGCGGAATGTGTGGCCGCGGCGGACTTATACGACAGCCGGCATATCGCCGCCAAAGAAGCTCTGGGAGGAAAGGACATCGAAACCACACGTGATTACCGGAGAATTCTGGATCGCAAGGATATTGACGCCGTAATCGTGGCCACTCCGGACCACTGGCATCGCAAGGCGGTGATCGATGCGGTCGAGGCGGGGAAAGACGTTTACTGCGAAAAACCGATGTCGCACAGTGTGGAGGACGGGCTGGCCATGATCGAGGCTGTCCAGAAGCACAACCGCATCCTTCAGGTCGGCAGCCAGCGCGTCAGCTCGATTCTCTACGCCAAGGCGAAGGAGATCTGGGATTCCGGCAAGCTGGGGGAAGTGGATACCATCGAGGCGGCGTGGGATAGGAACACCGACAGCGGCGCCTGGGTATATCCGATTCCGCCGGACGCCAGCGAGCAGACCATCGCGTGGAACACTTGGCTCGACGGCGCACCCCAGCGCCCCTTCGATCCCACGCGCTTCTTCCGCTGGCGCTGCTACAGGGATTACGGGGCCGGCTTGGCAGGCGACCTGTTCGTTCACCTGCTCTCCGGTATCAACGTTGTGACCGGCACCAACACGCCTCCCCAGCGCGCGCTTTCCACCGGCGGACTCTACTACTACAAAGATGGCCGCGAGTTCCCGGACCTTCTCTGGACCATGTACGATTATCCGCACTTCCAGGTGGTGCTGCGCTGCAACCATAACAATGATTACCAGGGTGAGTTTTTCGGCTTCTACGGGAAGAAAGGCACCATGCTCATCAATCATTCCACAGTCACTTTTAAGCCGCAAGCGCCCTCAGCTCAGCCCGAGGACTATTCGATCTATGGATGGCCGGCGAAACTGCGTAATGAGTACCTGGATAAATGGCGCAAGGAACATCCCGAGCCGGCGCCGGGAGAATTCAAGATCGAAGAGGAGGATGAGGTCTATACTCCGCCGCCACAATACAACGACATGGCGGATCACGAGGCGAACTTCTTCCACGCCGTGAGGACACGCCAGCCGGTCGTCGAAAGTGAGGTGTTTGGAAACAACACCGCTCTCGGCTGCCACATGGCGAATTACTCCTATTTCAACAAGACGGCGGCCGTCTGGGATTCGAGGGCGAAGAGGATTACCTCCTAGCAGTGACCCTTCGACCCGATTAAACCGGATTGCTCGTTTATGCGCCTGGGTGTGGCAACTCTGTGCGGGCGCAGCCATTTGATGACCACTAGGCGCTTGCGCCGCGAGAATCGTGGGATGACCGGCGGCGCAGCGCCTCTCGCCTGCAAAGGCTATTACACACGCACTGATCCGCACCGGTCCGGAAATTCTCCCTTGATCTTACTTTGTGCGCCGATTAGGATAAGCGCCTGCGCGAATAGTATTGATTCAAATATCCAGGAGGCAATACCCCATGAGTGAGCAACGGATTTCCAGGCGTAAATTCATGCAGACGACAGCGTGTGTGGCGGGCGCAACGCTGGCTGGCCGGTCATTTCTTTTGGACCCGCGGCCGTCCTATGCCTCTCCCCGGGCGGTTCCGGCCGGTGACACGGTGCGGATGGGCATCATCGGCGTGGGCATGCAAGGCTCCGGGCTGCTTCGCACCTCTATCCAGCTCCCAGGAGTTGAATGCGTGGCCGCTTGCGATTTGTACGACGGACGGCGCGAGTTGGCCAAAGAAATCGTCGACAAGGAGATTCCCACCACGCGCCACTACAAGGAACTCCTCGACAACAAGGAGATAGACTGCATCGTTGCCGCGGTGCCGGACCACTGGCACAAGCAGATCGTCGTGGACTGTTGTAATGCCGGAAAGGACGTCTACTGCGAGAAACCCATGACCCATACTGTGGCTGACGGCTTTGAGATGATTGCGGCGGAACAGAAGAACAACCGAATCGTCCAAATTGGCAGCCAGCGGCGCAGCTCCATCGTGTACGCCAAAGCCAAAGAACTCTACGAACGGGGTGTGATCGGTGATGTCTGCCTTGTCGAAGCCTCGATGGGCCGCAACGACCCCTGCGGCGCTTGGGAATACACGGTGCCGCCGGATTTGTCTCCTGAGACTCTCGACTGGGACACCTGGCTGGGTACGGCCCCCAAGAAGCCTTTCAATCCCATGCACTTTACGCGCTGGCGTTGCTGGCAGGATTACGGAGAAGGGATTCCTGGCGACCTTTACGTGCATCTGTTGACCGGGGTCCACTACGTCGCTGGAATCACGGCGCCGCCCAAGCGCGCCTTCTCGATGGGCGGCCTTTTCCGGTGGAAGGACGGGCGGGATGTCCCCGACTCGATGACTACCGTATATGAATACCCTCAGTTCCGCGCCACTTTCAGAGTGACGTTGAACACGGAGACGGAAGAGGCGACGCGATTCATGGGCACGCTGGGAATGCTCGAAATCCGCAACGACGAGTTGACCATGACACCCCAGCAAGGCGTGGATTACGCACCCTGCACCCCAGGTTGGCCCAAGAACATGAAAATCGGTTTCGCACAGCAGTGGCAGAAGGAACATGAGCCGAAACCTGCCACCTCGGCGACGGTAGAATCCGCGCGCTATTATGCGCCGCCGGACTACAACGACGACCGCGAGCACCTTTGGAACTTCTTCGAGTCGGTGAGAACGCGAAGGCCTTCAGTCGAGGATGCGACCTTCGGAAACAATACGGCCATTGCCTGCCACATGGCCAATCACTCGTACTTCAACAACACAATAGCCAGTTGGGACGCCGGAAAGAAGAGGATTTCAGGATGAGATAACCTAAAGTCGAAGAGTTGAAAAGTTAAACTCTTTAACTCTTTGACTCCTTGGTAAGAATCTAATCTCAGGTAAACCTGGGCCCTTGGGAACCGCGCAGGAAAGACCATCAAAAGTCAGGCAAAAAAGATTCGGGCCCCTTCACAGGGGCCCGAAGTGAAGAAGAGGAACTTGGTCCCGCCATGGTCAAGCCGCGAAGCCCTGGGGGCAAGGTCTTCTCGACGAAGATCCGATGCTCTGGCGGGACTCACTTACTATTTAAGGCTGGAGGCCTTGAGTAGTCCAATCGATTCTCTTTATGGTTATCATTAAAGAATTGTTGCGACGCAAGCGGCAACACGGTTCGAACATTTTGAGACAAATGGATAGAAAGCCCGCTTGGCCCTTGGGGCAGGGAAAACTGAATGCGATAATTTTCCAGGAAACGGATTACTGATTTGATTCGATTGAAATGTCATGCCTACTGAAGCAAATACAAGGTCCTCCAAGTCATCGGGCGCGAACAAGGAATTGAAGGCGGAGGAGCTTTTGGGCCGCGTGGCAGAGCGTGAGGTTGAAGCGCTGGAGAGCTTGTACGAGGAACTCGCCCCCAAGCTGCTGGGGCTACTTATACGCATTTTGTCCGCGAGGCCCGATGCCGAGAGCGCGTTGCAAGAGGTTTTTGTGCGACTGTGGAAGGAAGCGCCCGGTATTGCCCAAACCAAGGGGAGTCTGGCTGCTTGGCTTGTGCTCACGTCGCGGCACATCGCCTTGAAGCGTCTTCGTGCCCAGCGGACAGTTGGGGCTCGACCTACCCAAAGTCCCCACGGGCACGGTCGTACGAGAGAGGAGAAGGCTGCGGGCAAGTCAGCCGTCTCAGCACGCAAAGCGGACAAACCACGGGAGCGCCTTTCAACCAAGTGTGACTCGGAGACGTTGCTATTCCTCGCCGCGTCTCCTCAGGTCTGGATGCCGCGTGCGGAGGACATAGCCTTGGTTGATGCTCGGATGGCCCTGCTTCAAAGAGCTTTCAACCAAATGCCCAAGCCGCAGCGCCACGCGCTGGAGCTTGCGGTTTTCGGTGGTTATACCGAATCAGAAATCGCTGAGCAGCTCGGCGAGCCCCTGGGGAAGGTGAACGCGGGGTTGCGCGCCGCCTTTACCTTCCTGAGGCACCGCCAACACGCGGTGTTGGGAACTTGGACTGCCGACATCTAGAGGACGTTTACGAATTGTTCCTGCTCGGAGCGCTCTCGGATGAGGGCTCGCTGGGACTGCGTGAGCACCTCACCCAGGGTTGCGAGCATTGCCTGGAGAGAGTTAAGGAAGCCGCTCGCACGGTCTATCTGCTTAGCCTCTCTGCCCGGCCCGTCTCGCCCGGCCCGAAGGCCAAGGCTGACCTCCTTCGCCTGCTCCTCAAGAAGTAGACGCGAAGAACAGGTGCCAGGTGTCAGGTTTCAGGTGCCAGGTCCCCGGCACTAAGCGATCGCAGGTTCGCAACAACTGACAACTGACCACTGACAACTGACAACTTTGTTCAAGGTGAGCCGCATGGAGTTGTCCAGCAAACCGGGTTTGCGTCAAGAACTGGGGCTGATCCAGGCCACGTCTCTGGCCATCACGGACATGGTGGGGATTGGCCCTTACATCACCATTCCCCTCTTCCTGGCCACGATGGGCGGGCCACAGGCGATGCTGGGCTGGTTGGTGGGAGCGCTGCTGGCGTTCTGCGATGGCTTGGTTTGGGCGGAACTGGGCGCGGCGATGCCCAAGGCGGGTGGGAGTTACAACTATCTTCGCGAAGCCTACGGAGCGCGCGGCGCGGGACGCTGGTTCTCGTTCCTGATGGTCTGGCAAATCATGTTTTCGGCGCCACTCTCGGTGGCCAGCGGCAGCATCGGCTTTGCCAACTATCTTCACTACCTCTTGCCCGGCCTGTCGCCAGGGGGCGTGCGCATGGTCGCCGCGGTTTTTCCGCTGTTGCTGGTCGCGCTGCTTTACCGGCGCATCGGCGCCCTCGGAAAGGTTTCGGTGGTCCTGGTGGGTGGCGTGATTCTGGGATGCTTTTGGATCATCTTTTCCGGGCTGCCTCACTTGAGTGCTAGGCGCCTGCTGGATTTCCCCCCTGGCGCGTTTCACCTGAACTGGATCTTCTGGGTGGGGCTCGGCCATGCCACGCTTTATGCGCTCTACGATTACTTCGGCTATTACAACGTTTGTTACCTTGCCGAAGAAATCCGCAATCCGGGCCGCGTGATTCCACGTGCCATCATGTTTTCCATCCTGGCGGTGGGAACCCTGTACGTGCTTATGACCGCCTCCTTCCTCAGTGTGATCCCCTGGCGGGATGCCATTCACAGCCCCTTCATTGCCTCTGTCTATATCGAAACACTCCAGGGCGCAGCCGCAGGCAAAGTGATGACGGGCCTGCTGCTCTGGATTGCCTTTTCTTCGGTTTTCTCGCTGCTCCTGGGATATTCCCGCATCCCCTACGCGGCGGCGATGGACGGGAACTTCTTCCGCGTCTTCGCGCGGCTTCATCCCAAAGGCCAATTCCCTTATGTCTCGCTCATCACGCTGGGAATTGTGGCCTCCATTTTCAGCCTCGGCCATCTGAGTGAGATCATCGGAAGCCTGGTCGCCACACGTGTGCTGATCCAGTACTTACCCCAGACCGTGGGTTTTTTCTTGCTCCGATTTAAAGCTCCACAACTCCCGCGACCCTTCCGCATGTGGTTCTATCCCTTGCCTGGAATCATCTCGCTTTTTGGTTGGGTCTACGTGTTGGGAACTGCGGCGAGGAAGTCACTGATTTTCGCTTTTGCGGTTTTTGCGGTCGGCAGCGCGGCGTACTTTATTCGGGCGCGGATGAAGCATGAATGGCCCTTTAAGCAGTAGGTGGGTAGAGGTTCAGTGCCCAAGTCGAGAAGCGTGGTGGTGTAGCGCAGGACCCGCTGTCCGGTCCTGCGGTTCTTGTGAGCTTGGCGGGGTGGCGCATCGCCTTGTGCTCGAAGTCTACCGTATCACAGACGGATTGCCGCCAAGTCAGAAGTGTGGCCTCGCCAGGGCGATGATCGGCCACTACGCGATGCGGAATCGCCCAAGAGGTATAATGGTCATTCCCTCTGTTCCGAATGGAGGACGATCTCACGGGGCCCACATCCCTGTGTCAAACCCAAAATGCGGAGTGGTCGCATGTCAGACGAGCATTCGCTTCTGGACGAGTTTAAGCTACGGGGATACTGGTGGCTTCCTGGCGAGCCTGGGAATAGACTTCCCGGCATTCTCCATTACAACCCCGAGGAGTCTATTCGCTTGGAACTGATGGGGGCATTTCAAGGACCCATCAAGGAGGACTCCGTGGAAATCCTCTGGCCGTTGCCGCCCGTCCGGAGACCATTGATTCTAGGAACCAGCGATGAGGGGGAAGAATGCACCCTGTTCGGGACGGTAGAGTCTCCTATGGCCTCTGGCAATGCGGAGAACGTGCAGGTCTGGTCGAATGTTCAATTAAGCAACCTGTTTGTCGGCGAGCATTTCCCGGACGAGCGCGCATTGACGTTCCAATCGATGTACGTCGGGTTCACGCATCTCGAAGAATGGCTTGGCATCGACCCGCTCAGCGCGGGTTTCAATTTCCTACCGGTGCCTCTGGAACCGACAGACCCACTAGAGCTCCGCTTGCCCTACCGCTCACGGAAGGTCTTTGAGGCAGACGTGGCCTCGCTCGACGCTGTAATTTCCTTGTGGTCCAGCGTGCAATGGGAGGCCAAGGCAACAAGGTCATTGAGCTTACTCCACAGAGCTTATTTTGTAGTCGATCCCGCAGTGCCGCGCGATTATGCGTGGTACCTTCAGGTCTTGCAACTGTGCAGGCAACTCTTGGCCTTTCTGGCGGGCGGGCCTGTCTACCCGAGCACGCTGAGGACATGGCGGGACGAGCGAGACATCAAGATTTACCGCTCGCCCAGGTGCCAAGGCGGTAAGAGGGAAAGATGCTTTGCCACACGCTTGCCTTTCCCGCTTATCAAGTCACAGGCCGCTACAGTTGTGAAGACCTGGCTAGACAACGCCGACAGATTCCAGCCTGTGTACGATTTCGCGGTGTCCAGCCACTATGATAACAGGATGAACCTGCAGGCCGAATTCCTGGGTCTGGCTCAAGCGCTTGAGATCTTTGATCGACGACAACGCGGGGGCAAATACGAATTCAAGCAGCGGCTTCAAAATCTCTTCGATGGACTGTCTGAGCAAACGAGGGACCATATCGGTGGAAAACCCGAGGATTTCGTTCGAACTGTTGAAGACACCAGAAACTACTTGGTGCACTACGATGGGCGCCCAGAGAGGAAAGAGCTTCAGGGTGTGAAGGAATACTTCGAGGCGAACAGGAAGCTGCGTGCTCTACTCTTCGTGCTGCTGTGCAAAATGCTCGGCATCAGTGAGGAAGTTGCTCTGATAGGGGCGTTCGCGCCGGGCGGCGTCCTCTGATCCGGCGCGTCGCGCAGAGTTTGTGCTTTTCAATCTCTGCGGCTCGTTCTCTGAGCCGTCGACGCGCGGCCACAAAGCGACGCCGGGCTGCGGGCTCGACGTCCAGCTAACATCGGCGCAGATTACAATCTCAAACGCACCAGCGAACAAGCCGCAGAGTCTCTGAACCACGAGACTTTGCGCTACACGCTCAACAATTAACACAGACTCTAGACGACTCTAGACGACTCTAGACGACGCCTTGACACCCATATCCTGTTGCGTTAGGCTTGGCTGCATCTGGGGAGCTTCAGAGGTGAGGTGTTCCCTCGGGCTGCGAGTCTGAACACGGCAAGGAACTAGTGTCTGCTGAACGACTTCGCGCAGAAGCGCCAAGCGGAAGAAGGTGAGAGTCACATGGCCGACGCACTGACCAAGGCAGGCCGATACCAGGTTGTACGAGAGTTGGGACGCGGCTCTATGGGTGTAGTTTATGAGGGTTTTGACCCGGTCATCGGGCGCAAGGTTGCGATCAAGACCATGCTTACCGAAGGTCTTACTTCGCAAGAATTCCAGGAGTTCAGAGCTCGGTTTCAGCGCGAGGCCCGAGCGGCCGGCGTGCTGAGCCACCCCAACATCGTTAGTGTCTTCGATTACGGTGAAGACAGTGGCATCCTCTACTTGATCATGGAATACCTGGAGGGGAAATCGCTGGAGAAGCTGGTCGAGGGCCAGAATATCCTTCCCATCGAAACCATCATCCCCATGTACGGCCAGGTGTGCAATGCGCTGGACCACGCCCACCAGAACGGCATCGTTCACCGTGATATCAAGCCTGCCAACATCATGGTTCTTGGTAATGGATTAGTTAAAGTGACCGACTTCGGCATAGCCAAGATGGTGTCTATGGGGATGACCCAAGCCGGGCAAGTCCTGGGCACGCCCAATTACATGTCGCCCGAGCAGGTCAAGGGACGCCAGATTGACGGCCGTTCCGATATCTTTTCCTTGGGCATCATTCTTTACGACCTGGTGACCGGCGAAATGCCCTTCGGCGGAGAGAACATTACCACCATCATTTATAAGATCATTAACGAAAACCCCATTCCGCCTCGTGAACTGGATGCCACGATTCATCCGGGTCTAAGCTACGTGATTTGCAAAGCCCTGGCTAAGAGTCCCGAGGAGCGCTACCAGACTTGCCGGGAGTTGGCGGATGATCTGAAGAATTTCAAGTACCTGGGGGGACCGGCGGCGCCCTCCGCCACCATGATCCTCAAGGCTCGGGCCCTGCAAAGCACCGACTTGGAGCGTGCGGCGGCGACACCTGTCGAGAGTCCAACGCCGCCCATCGCCCCGGCAGAACCGGCTCGGATAGCGCCTATTCAACAACCTTCCCCCGGGCAAGCGCCAGTACAGGTCATAGCGTCGGCGCCGGCCTACCAAATACCGCATGCTTCGCCGGTGGTTTGGACCCTCATGACGCTGCTGGGCGTTGTAATCCTGGGAATCCTCGGGGGAGCAGGGTACTTCTATCTCCATAAAGGGAAGCCACAAGTAGCCAGCCCCCCGGTCGGGCAATTGCACGTCGAGTCGAACGTTCCTGGGGCGCGGATTTCGGTCGATGGTCAGAGCGGGCCTGATTGGGTCACACCATGCACTATTCCCGATCTTTCGGCCGGTTCCCACCAAGTAGTGGTTTCGAAAGAGGGCTACGATAATTACCAGCAGGCGGTCACCATCGAGGGCGGGAAGACTAACAGTGTCAACGCCAGCCTTCCTGCGCAAGCGCCCGAACCGCCGAGCAAAACCCTAGCGGAAAAACCTGCTGCGGGCAAGGGGATGCCTTCCACGAAAGAGAGCAGAACATCTGGGCTGATTCCCGTTCGCTCTCCCGGTGGCGGAGGGCCCGGCGCGACCCCCCTTCCCTCTGCCAGTGGCGGAGGGCCTGGCGCGACCCCCCTTCCCTCTGCCCGTGGCGGAGGGCTTGGCGCGACCCCCGAGATGGGCCATTTGCTGGTCACGGCGAATGTCGCTGGGGCCAAGATTTCGCTAGATGGCAGCAGCGAACCTGATTGGGTCACCCCTTACTCGTCCACGATCAACCGCCCCGCCGGCACTCACCAAGTGGTCGTTTCAAAAGAGGGGTACGGTGATTACCAGCAGTCCGTAACCATCGAAGGGGGGAAAACCGCCACGGTCAACGCCCAGCTTTCGGAGGCGAGCGGAGAAGTCCTTGTCATCACCACGCCGCCCGGCTTAGAAGTGTTGATTGATGGGAAGTTGATAGGTCCCAGCCCGGTGCGAGTTACCGTGGCCGCCGGAAGCCACAAATACACGGTCAGGCGTCAGGGGTGGGAGCCTTATGAAGGCACCTTCACGGTAAGCAGTGGGGCGCGGGCGACTGTCAGGGTCAACATGGGTGGGTAAGGTGCGGCGACGGGGATTGTTGCCGTGAAGACAATCCCGGCTTTTGGGCCCTCAACAAATCCCATGTCATGCTGAGGACGTCGGCCTTTGGCGGACGAAGCATCCCCGCAGTTTCCTTGCAGCGCTGGGTAGTGGATTCTTCTTGCGAACTGCCGAGATCCTTCTACCTGCCATTTTCCGATAGCCGCCTCGCCAAAAACACCCCCTCGTTGTGGATAATCTGAATGTCATCTCCATCGACTCGCGCGGAGAAGCCGGCTTTGTCCCCAGGCATGGATTCTTCCATTCGTTTTCGAGTCTCGATATAGCGCTTTTGCCCGGGTTCCAGTCCGGCGCGCCGCATCCACTGATTGAAGGATCGCTGCCGTCGCCGGACTGACTGCCGCAAAACCTCCAGCCCATGCTCCTCGAACATGCTGAGGAAGGTGGTAAGGCGAAGAGAAAAGGTGTGGGAAGGGTCGCGCAGTCTTTCAATCTGATTGAAGAGCTCAAATTTCGAGTCGCTTTCCGGGGCAAGGGGATCGAGGATCAGGAGCCGGCCCTGGGGTTTCGTTACACGCATCATTTCCTCGAGCACCGGTTCCGCCTTGGTTATATGGTGGAAAGCGAGTTGGCAGCTAACCAAATCGAAGGAAGCGTCAGGGAAGGGAATGTGTTCGGCATCGGCGCAGGCAAAAGCGGCGTTGGCGATTTGTTTTTCCGCCTGGAATTCGCGCGCTTGGCGGAGCATTTCGGGTGTCAAGTCGATGCCGCTGGCGAAACTCACTCGTGGCGCAATCGCCAAAATAAACGCTCCCGGCCCGCAAGCGACGTCGAGAACAAGTTCGTGAGGTTGGGGCTTGGCAAATTCCACTTTTTCGGCCAGCACCTCGGGCGTATCACGCACCGCGAACTTGGCGAAGGCGTCCGCCGTCTTGGTGAATTGCTTTTGGACTGTTTCTTTATGCTTCTTGGACATAGAAGCTTTCAGCTTTCAGCTCTCAGCTCTCCGCGAGCTGCGACGCAGGTCTTCATGGAATTCGGACCCTTCAGCTTACCAGAGTAACAAGGCGGCGCACAGTGTCAAGGTGCAGGGGGAAGAACACAGGGCGCAGAGCGAGATTCCTCTCCCGCCACTGCGGGATCGGAATGACACCGCCGCGTGCAGTGATTTCAGGTGTCAGGGCGTCAGGACCGAGGGCTGGGGAGGTGTGAAAAAGTCGAAACAGCTCATACCGTGAAGCGGGACTAAGGCACAGAGACGCGCAGAGTGGAACCGGCAATCGCAAATCACAAATCATAAAAATCACTCTTGTCATTTTTTCAAGTGGCGAGTAGGATGAGTTGACCAACCCACGAGGCATTGGAGTTAACCCGAGAATTGGAAGAGTTGCCGCAGTGCATTGTCGAACTTCGGAGCGTCAGCAAGCGCTACGGGGAACATACGGCGCTTGAGGATTTTTCGCTGGAGGTAAGGCGGGGGGAATTCCTCACGCTGCTTGGTCCCAGCGGAAGCGGGAAGACGACTATACTGCGACTGGTGGCGGGATTCGAGCAGCCGCAAGGCGGGCAAATCCTAATCAACGGGCGGGACGCCTCTCCTCTGCCACCTTACCGCCGCAATGTGAACACCGTCTTCCAACACTACGCCCTCTTCCCTCACTTGAATGTCTTCCGCAATGTGGCCTTCGGCCTCGAGCAGAAGAAGTTGCCCTCTGCGGAAATCCGCAAGCGAGTTCGTGCCATCCTTGAGATGGTCGAGCTCCCCGGAAAAGAGGATCGCTATCCGCATCAATTGAGCGGGGGTGAGCGGCAACGCGTGGCACTGGCGCGGGCTCTCGTTCTCGAGCCTGCGGTGCTCCTGCTGGACGAGCCGTTGGGCGCGCTAGACCAGAAGCTCCGCCAGCAGATGCAAGTGGAACTGAAGCGCCTGCGCGAGCGCCTGGGGATCACCTTTATTTTCGTCACCCACGACCAGCAAGAGGCGCTTGTGATGTCGGACCGGATTGCCGTCATCAACCGCGGGCGCCTCGAGCAGGTGGGGCCGGCGGAGGAGACCTACGGAGCGCCTCTGACGCCCTTTGTAGCGGAATTCATGGGCGTCGAGAATTTCTTCAAAGGGCGTTGCCTCAGCCATTCCACTCAGGGTACTCGCTTCGAAACCGCGAGCGGATTGATCCTCTGGTCGAGGAATTCGATGGAATTGGTCCCAGGCCTTGCCGGCATGCTGGGTGTGCGTTCTGAGGCCATGCGACTGACGCTGGGCCGCCCGCGACCCAGCAGCGAGGCCGTTAATATCGTGCCAGGCGAAGTTGTTGAGGCCATCTTCGAAGGCGGCAGTCGCCGCTGGACGGTGCAGATTGCGAGCGGCGAACGCCTCGTGGTCCGAGGGGCCATGGCGGCCAATGCTCTTCCCCTCGAGCGGACTTCTCCGGGGGCTAAAGTTTACCTTTCCTGGGAGCCGGACCGAAGCCTGGTGTACCCTGTCAACGGCGCGAGCTCGCCGCCATCGCCGCCAATCGAAAACGCCTGAAAAGATGGCCCCTTTCCCACGCCTATATCCCTTGCCCGCCGAATAGGAAAACTTCCTGTAACCAAATACCCTTTGTCTCCATCTCTTGTAGTGTCAGGCAAAGGGCAAACAAAGGCACAAATGAGGGGTGGAGCGTGCAACCTGAAACCAAGCACATTCGGCATGTTCTAAGAGACAAAAGCTTGAGCCGCAGGGGATTCCTCACTACTGCTTTTGCGATGGGAAGCGCATTGGCTCTGAGAAGGGTCGCAAGCGCGGCCCCTCCAGGGGCGGGAATCTCCCGGAGTAAAAGCAAACCCCGCTTGGTAACCCTGGTGGAATTCAACGACTCCGGCAAGAGAGAAGGAACTGTTATGGTCGAAAAGGTGGTGAAGACAGACGAAGAATGGAAGCAGATGCTTACTCCCGAGCAATTCGAGGTCACTCGAAAGAAGGGAACGGAGCGCGCTTTTGCCGGCAAGTATTGGAACAACCACGAAAAGGGAATATACCGGTGCGTTTGCTGTGACAACGCGCTTTTCAGTTCGGATACGAAATACGAATCGGGAACGGGATGGCCGAGCTTCTGGGCCCCGATTGCCCCGGAAAACATTCGCACCGAGGGTGATTTGACGCTCGGTATGGTCCGAAGCGATGTCCAGTGCAAGAAGTGCGATGCTCACCTGGGGCACGTGTTTGACGACGGCCCACCTCCAACCCATCTCCGTTATTGCTTGAACTCTGCAGCTTTGAAATTCGTTAAGGCATAAGCTACAAGCCAGCACGAACAGCAGCTTCGCTCTTAGGGCTTGTCAGGAAATAACTGTTAAATCCTGGATCCGAAAGCCCCCTCGCCGCCCCGGGACGGGAACGGCAGAGCGTCACCCCCACGTAAGCGGGGAGAACTAATC
The DNA here is from genome assembly GCA_049514855.1 of Terriglobia bacterium. Taxonomy (GTDB): domain Bacteria; phylum Acidobacteriota; class Terriglobia; order UBA7540; family UBA7540; genus CAVROP01. Next base: position 46,761 of record JBEKUR010000003.1, on the reverse strand, counting down.
CGCAGATTACGCAGATTACGCAGATGGCGGACCATCCCCACGCGCGTGGGGAGAACGTAGCGACGAGCCGCCGCTCCTCTCCAACCTGTCCGCTGCTCTTCCCCACCTACGACCTACCGCCTACCACAGCAGTAGGCAGTCGGCAGTAAGCAGAAGGCAGAAAGCGGAGCGCAGAAAGCAGCAAGCAGAAGGCGGGAAGCAGATGCTCGTCATGCTCACTCCTGACTTCTGACTCCTGAATCCTGCTCTTCCCCACCTACCACCTACGACCTACCGCCTACCAGACACCTGACACCTGACACCTGGAACCTGCTCTTCCCCACCTACCACCTGCCAGACACCTGACGCCTGGCACCTGCAACCTGCTCTTCCCCACCTACCGCCTACCAGACACCTGACACCTGACACCTGGAACCTGTTCTTCCCCACCTACAACCTATCTCCTTTCTTTTCACCAACATTCCCGCTTTCGACGCGTAACTACCTTTTTTTTCTGCAACATTCCAGCTTCTCCCCGGGCTGCTGAAGCCCGGTCCTTTGTTTTCATGGACATCCCCGCTTAGTTCGTTCACTTTTTAAAGTTACTAGTTTTTTCTTTCACTGTCGGAGGTGACATCTTGTCCAGGGCTGGCATGCCTGCGAAGAACGCTCTCCATCCCGCCTCCCTCAAGTGCAGTCGGCAGTAAGCGGGTGTAGCGCAGGTCCCGCTCTCCGGACCTGCGGCCCTTCAAAGGCAGAGGGCAGTCGGCGGAAAGCAGAAGGCAGAAAGCAGAAGGCAGAAGGCGGAAAGCAGATGGTGTTGATTCTCACTCCTGACTCCTGAATCCTGTTCTTCCCCACTCACCATCCTAGCCTATCGTGTGCCGCATGTCAAGAGACACAGAGTCCGTTTCAGCCCTGCAAGGGAGGCACGCGCGCCTGCCCCAGGGGTCATTCCCGTCCTCCCGTCCTCCCGCCTTGCGGGACGGGAGGAATCCACGCACAACCTGTTCTCGGAAAGTCAGTTCAAGAGGCTGAAGTGCCGGCCCCAGCTCCCGGAGGGCTTCGGCTCGATTCAACCCGAATTCGCAAGTTGGACGGGACTCGCAGGCTCACTGGAAGGGAAAAGACCCCTCACCCGGCTCTCCCGCTACTGCGGGATCGCCACCCTCTCCCCAACGGAGAGGGCCGGTATCCGATGTGCTTTCGACGCCAGCCCTCTCCGCGGGGAGAGGGTGCCCGACGAAGGAGGGCGGGTGAGGGGTTGCTTGGGAGAAGCTCGAAGCCCAGGGTGAAGCAATTGTCAGCCGCACTGTTCCGTTCCTGGGCAGGTTTAGTCGAAGCGACCTCAGCCCAACGGATTGGGACGGAACGGAGCCTCTCAGTTTCCGAATTCGGGTTCAAGATGGTCGGGGCTTGTGCCAGGCGTTCTTTTCCTGGTACAACACCGCGCACCATCACGGCGGCGTCGGGCTGATGACAGCGGCCATGGTCCATGGCGGGGAAGTCGAAGCCGTCACGCAGGTACGCAAGCTAACCTTGTCGGCAGCCTTCGAGGCTCACCCGGAGCTTTTTGTCCAGAGAACGCCACGGCCACCGGTCGTGCCGGAAGCGGCCTGAATCAACAAACCGAAGACCCATTCGAGTAGATCTAAAGCTCGCGCCCTCGCAGAAAACACTCTGATTCCGAGGGTGCAGGGTGATGGGTCAATGTGAGATCGTCGATCCTGCGGCATCCTGGAAGCTGATTTTCTCCATCCAGCCCCACGACCGCCCGGGAACGACACTAAATTCGTTCGGGAGGTGTCTCAAAATCATTGACACGTCCCGGCATCCCAGAGCGCAGTAGCAACCTGCAGCGGTCTCGATCAACCGGCCCGCAACCTCGCGGGCGAGTGAAGGAGAGCTGCACTGATTGATGCTGTTAGGTGTCTCAAAGTGGTTGACACGCTCCCGCGTATACGTGGTCCTTACGTGCGGCGGTGTGGGACGGGACGGCGGGCAACCGCTCCCCCTCTGCCGATCAAACAAACCCGACTTGCAGGCGCCCGCATTCCTCTCTGCGTGGACGGTAAATAAGCTTTCGCTTTTCGTCTAAGCTCAAAGTAGAATCCGTTGTGTGGCGGGGACCAAGGAACGAGAGGGTCGCCTGCACTATAAGAGGTTTCATATATGGCTAAGCCCTTTTCATGCCGACTCGCGGTTGCTCAAATCTCAGCCAATCCTGCCTACTCGGATGAGCTTGTTGCTTGCATTCAGGAGCCAGCTTTTCCCGAGAAGGACCAGAAGGTTGGGTTGTTCAGGATCGCCGGAATTGAAGAAGTGAATAACCTCCGGCAGCAAATCTCAGAGCAGTACATAACCCACCTGAATCGGAAGCTGGAAGCCTTCATGCGCTTCGCGGCAGCGCTCGGTGCCGAGCTTCTCGTTTTCCCTGAATACTCCGTTCCGCCCGAATCATTACCGATGTGCCAGAAACTGTGCGAGGAGCTGAAACTGGTAACGGTTGCCGGGAGCCACGTCGTTACGCTTAATCCAAGTGCCCGAAAGGCCTATCAGGAGCTAGGGTTGGTCTCTTTGCAGCCGACCCCACCCGGGGAACTCGATGAAAAGGTCCGTCAGGCTATTTGTGTGGTGTTGTTGCCAGGCCAGGGCCCAAAAACATTCGTGAAGTATGTCAGATCCAAGTGGGAAGCGTGTCTGATCCCTGGGACTCCAGCTTTCCACAGTTTTGAGATGAATGCCAAGGCTGGAATTGTCCAGGTGCAGATCCTTATTTGCATCGAAGCATTCGATAACAGGAGCGTCAAGGAAAAACATCCCTACCCTCAAGTGATCGCAATTCCAGCATTTACACCATCCTGTGAGCCCTTCTACGACTTTGGCCGATTAGCTCTAGGGCAAGGGAAGTGCACCCTTCTGGCAAACGTCGCAGAATTCGGTGGGTCAAGAGCCTTTGCGAGGACTGAACACACTAGCCTCTGGTACACAGAGGTGGATGGAAGCTCCGCAATTCCTCAGTCCTCCGAGGCGCTTCTCATCTTGGAGGCGGACTTGGAGAGGCAATTCGAAGTGAGGAAATCCACCAAAGAGCACACCGCGGTATCTGATTTGCGGGTTTATCCGACCTTGTATGCATTGGACTCGGCCGAAGCGGCGCAGTATGCAGACGTCACACAACCAAGCACTTCTAAAAAGTCTACCTTACACGAATTGTGCGGCATAGTCGCTCCCTTTACGAATCTCACACCAAATGTGTTTCCCAAACTGCTCCAAAGCAAGCTTCAGCATTTCACAGGTCACATAGTCCCGTCCGGGGTTGTTTCGACACAAGAGGGTTCCGATTGGATTAGGCCAATCGTGGTTGCCGATACTCCGTCGACAGGCAGGGTCCGGCTCGAACTCTGCAATCGAGCAATTGACGTGGTTAATGAACTACAAGTCTCAGGAAAGTTCGTTACAAGAACCAAGGAGCTGCTAGAGGTCTACGGTCACCTAATAGTGAAGCGCAACGAGATCATGCAACTCGTTCCGCCGCGGGAAAAAACCGAACGGATAACTCCAAAGCAGGGCGACCTCGAAATAGTCACAGGGGCAGCGAAACTGCCTTTCTTGGACAGGCAACATGCGTTAGACCGAATCCGTACCTTTATCGGCCAGGATCAGAACGCAGCTTTCATTCTGAGTGGGATGCGAGGAATTGGAAAGTCGTCGCTTATGCAGGAGGCCTTTCGCCAGGTAATCCCTCCTCATTGGCGCAGGCTCCGAATTCAACTCACAGAAGGTACCTCGTATTCTCGGCTCTCAGCTGAATTGGCATACGCATGTAACCTCCAGCTCCCGGAAGGATCCGACTTGTCTGACCCAGACAGACAGGCCGAGTTCGAGCGGCAGATTTTGTCGTACCTTTCCACGGGGCCGGCTGCAGTCATCGTTCTGGACGATTTTCAGTACCTACTCAATCCGATTGGCGAATTCGAGGATCCCGCAGTGAGGCGTTTCCTGCATCGCCTTGTCGAAGGAGCTGATAGGTCGAGGAGCAAGTATCTCTTTATTTCAAATGTCGCGCCGAGGTTGGGCCTGGAGTTCGAAGCTCGTTGTTTTCCTCCTTATGGTGTAAAGGGGCTTGAGCGGCTTGACACCGAGAGACTACTGATTTACTGGTTTCAATTCCAACACGAAAGCCTTGGCGCGCAGCCTCCGGCTCCTTCTGACAAGTTTTTGTCCGTCTTGGGCGGGCATCCGTTGGCCACCAAAGTTGCGGCCCGGCTTTGGGCAGACCATCCCTCGCAAGACATTTCCAGTGACATTTCGTTGTTGTTCAAACAATTGCGGGAAACAATCGTGCCGTTCATTCTGGAAAAGCTGTCCCTCTCGCCCGTCGAGTTTGAACTAATGTCATTCGCCTCAATTCTGCGCCTCCCAGGGCCAAGGGAACTATTCCGAAGTTGGAGAGGTGAAGAAGCCAACGATTTGCTCAATTCGCTTGTCAGTCAGTATTTGATTGAGAGTTCTGAGGACGGTTACCTGCTGCACCCGTTGGTGCGAGAGTTCTATTACTATAACCTCCCGATTGCCCAAGCCACGGAATTCCACCGAGTAGCCGGCAGGTTTTACAACGGGTTGCTCGATAAGGAACGGAAGACGAACAGGAGAATAGTGCCCGAATTCTTGGGTGAAGCCGTTCATCATTACCTTGCGGCAGGGGACAGACAGCGGTTCCAACAAGTTTCATTTTACAAAGAGGAGCTTAAACCTGTTGCTGTACAACACTACCGCAAGGGAGACCTAGAAGCAGCGCTAAAGGACTATAGAGTTCTTGTAGAGATTGACGATAGGGATGCAGACGCGCACTTTCACTTGGCGCTGATATATGCGCGCAGAAAGAGATGGAATGATGCGGAGCTCCACTTTGGCAAGGCTATAACGCTGCGTCCAAGGACTCCTCGAATGTTGCAGGGCTACGCAGCAGCAAAAATACGGGCCGACAAATTGGCTGAGGCCGAACAATTGCTTGACGAGGCTCTGGAAGTCAAGCCCGACCATTCCCCGAGCCTAGCTGAGTTCGGGCGGTTGCGTGAGAAACAAGGGTACTTGGCAGAAGCTGAAGAGTACTACAACAAAGCGATCGAGGCAGACCCGAACAACTTCATGGCGTATTACAGGCTTGCCCGTCTTCTTTATCAGCAAAACGAGATCGCGCAAGCCTTTGAGATGGCCCAGGCTGCCGTCCAAACAAACCCGCTCGACGATAGGAGCAGGGCGCTATTGAAAGAACTCAAAGAGAAACTCGAGGGGAAATAGGAGAGTTCAACACAAGCAGGTGGAGACTCTGCGGCTCTTGTTTCAAACTCGTCCCCGTTCATCCGTCGGCAGCAGTACACCATCGTTGGCCAGAGTGCGGTTCGGCCAAAAGGTTGCGCTCAGGCCTCCCGTGTAACATGCACACTCGACCACTGTCACTCCTCGGCGCGTTTGACGAGGTCGGCCCTCACTGGGTTGAGGTGAATGTATTCCACTTTCTCCTAATATTCCTTAACGCCTCGCAGATCGCGGTCGAAAAATCGCGGCTGCCAGAGAAGGCCCCGCTCTCCTCTGCCCGCATTGATGCCAAGAGTAGAGCCCACCTTGATCGATTCCATTACACGCGAGATGGTGACCGGGAAACGGGGGGCCATCCGTGACGTGAGAAACGGGGTGTCGCGGGGTAAGACCGAACGGGTACTGGTGTCATTTGGAGCGCAGTCATTCCCGCGAAAGCGGGAATCCAGCCCGTCGACAGCGCATCCCCGAAGGTTTGCCGAGTAGATTCCCACTTTCGCGGGAATGACCGCGGCTCGCAACGCCCATACCTTGCAGATGACCCCAGTACCCGGCGCGGGCATTGGGCCCACCGACTAAGTCGGGCGCAGTACATCAGAAATCCACGAGCACTATCGACACTTCGACCTGAAGCAAGGATTAACAGCAGCGGGCAGAGAGGCCCCCTTCACCTAACAGTTTGTCGAGGGCTCGCACTTGGGTTGGAAGCAAAGTGAGGCAAACAGGAGGCCTGAGGAGAGTTCCCAGGGGGGGCGGGCTGTTGGTCCGTCCCCCCGGAAGTTCCAGCGTGTCGCGGCAGCACCTAACGAAGGTTCGTGTAAAGCATGCTCGGCTGCGCGTCCTTGGAATTGCCCGTGGCCACGACCCGGGGGATTCCGCGCTCTGGTGTCATGGGGTAAATCCCAGGCCTCGTAAATGCGAAGAGATTTGAGCGCGGTCGCACGTACTGAGCCAAGCCGGGCTGTTTTCCAAGAGTGCGAGGAGCAGCTCGTTGAAGCTTGGCGCCACCCGGCGTCGTTTCGCCACCAAAGAAGCCTGATGCTCCTTTAATGACCAATCGTAGGAGCAGAGCCCGGCAGCGTGTAGCGCAAGTTGAAGAACAATATGTTTATATTCGCATTCGGGGGCTGTCCGGATGCCACGTACCAGGGACTACGCGTGAGGTACGAATACTGGCCCATGAAGTTCAGCGCGCCATACTTCGCATCCTTCCAGATAGTCTGGTTGAAGCCGAAAGTCGCTTCTTGAATGGCCCGATTCTGACCGGCCGCCGAACCGGTGTACCCGTAGCCTACCGGCTTGCCGTTGGTGTCGATGGCGACATTCCGGCCGATGTAAAGGCCGCCGTAGTAGGCATAGATCATTGTCTTCTTATGTGTGTACTCGAAGCCTGAAACCGTGGAAGTGGCGTGGATGAGGGAGATGCTGCCGTCGGCGTGCGCGATCAGGTCCGGAGCCTGGCCGTAGATGTAGCGTCCACCGCCGTCGCTCAAGAAATTGTTCGTCACCACGCGGAAGCCCTTGAAGAGTTCCACGTGCAGATTCAGGAAACCGCCACCACCCGCTGCCGAGAAAGTGCTGGCAGGGATGGCAGCGACGGCAGGGGTAGTAGAGGTGGCAGCGACGGCAGCGACGCCGGGATACCAGACTTTGAAGTTGCGCTCGATTCCGCCGATCTCGAAGTGAACCTGCTTGTAAGGATCGAGAGCCAACTTTGCAATCACATCGGGGGCAAGGTTCGGGGCGCTCGCGCCCGTGCTGCCGTTGTCAAGTTCTGCGCCAGGATAGGTGGAGGTGAGAGCCGACGGGAAGGTGGGGGCGCCGCCGCCTCCCGAACCTCCGACGTACTGCTCCGGGTCGTCAAGAGCAACGGCAAAGGCGACCTTCTTGGAGGGATGGTACACAAACCGAAGTTCCGGGATGCGCCCCCAAAACAAGCCGAGCTGATAGTTCACGTCGGTGTCTTGGGTGTAAAAGAGATTAGCCGGCAAAGGTGAAATGCCACTGCGGCCCGGAGTGATTAAGCTCCAGGTTTGGCCACCCAGGACTTCCCACTTTCCTTTTTGAAGATCGACCCAGTATAACCGCGACCGCATCGTGTTGCTGTTGCTGCTCACAGCGTAGTTCGAGGCATTGTTCCCTAGGAAGTCCGCCTCCATATAGCCGATCACGTGAGCGCCTTTCACGTCCGCATCCACGCGAAAGCCGATGCGGGAGTTCTGCATGCTGAGACCGATATGGCTCAGATTGTTCTGCCATACATTGCCGTAAGGGATGCTGCCGAAGCTCGTCCCGATAGCGCCGCCGGCGTCATGGTTGGTCCAGACGCTGGTAAAATCCATGAACCCAACAGGGGTAATGGACGCGCTGCCGATGTGGAACTGAAGGGGTGAGGCTTGGTCCCCCTCCTTCGGAGCGGGCGCCGGCGTTGCCGAACGTACCGCGGCGGAGGGGATCAAGGTGGAAGCAATCAGATTCCCGTCGCTACCCGCGGTGGATTTCTCCGCGGCCTTGGGAACCATTGGGCTGGTCGAGGCCACCTGCCCGAGGTTCGGCGCTTGCGTGGTTGCGGTTTGCGCCGGGTTAGAGGACTGGTCCAGCTTTTGTTTCATCTGGTCCACTATTGCACGTAACTGCTCGATCTCTTTCTGTTGTTCTGCAACCTGCTGTTTGAGCAACGAGACATCGGCGGGGGCTTTCGACGCTTTCGACGAGTTGTCCGCCGCCGTCTGCGAAAAGACAGGTGTGGCGAGCGCAATTAGGACTATGGCACTTGCGATAAGCATGCTACGAATTCTTATGAGCTGCATTCTTCACTCCTCCGATTCAAGTGTTAGTGCTTCATTGGGATCATCAGCTCGGCTTGCTTAGCGTACAGACTCTATGGTTGGTGAGCCGTGTTCATTGCGCGTTACGCCATTGTGACATTTCTGTGAACATGCACACAACCTGTTATTTGTTTACCAATTAGCTTTTACCGCACGGCCACCGGTAGACTCTGGAAAGTGCAAAAGCCCGGTTTTCCTGTGACAGGATTACTCTGGCAGGGGAGGGACGTCCGAGTGGATCCGGCGATATGCTGCGGGAGGGCGCCCTTTCATAAGTAGGTCACCGCCAAATCTTCGGCTTGCTCGCAAAGCCAGTATACTGTACGAGTACTATCTCGCCATCCCCAGACGTTAATTCTGTCTTGACGTCGCTGGCCCATCTGACATGATGTCCATAAATCTGGTGGAACTGATAAAGTAAGCGATGAACGGTCGACCACCCCGAGGAGTGCCAACTGGACAACGCGAACCTCGGCACGTGGCCGGCGTGCTCCCACTGCCCTCAATCCCTCCACGCATGGACATTTCTCGGTCAGTTTGGTCTGGAGGCGGCTTCACCCCTCCACATGGCGAGGTAAACTCGCCGCTACAGTCCCGAACTGGCCCACTACCGCATTGCTCCAGCTATTGACACCGAGAAAAACCCGCGATAATATAGCCACTCGGGTTTCGATATCCGAATTGGATAACGTGAACGATGAAATCTGCTCAAGTCAACCCAGCGAATAGTCAGGACATTTACTCCGGATTAGTTCGCATTCACATCCTTTATCACGCCTGCGAGGGACCTATCTTCGGCCTCGGCATGATCGAGGAGCTTCGCAGGCATGGGTACAGGTTGAGCGCCGGTACTCTTTACCCGCTGCTCCATGGTCTTGAAATGAGGGGCTACCTTCGTTCGCGGGAAGTAAGGTCAGGTAGATCGATCCGCCGCGTCTACAGAGCCACTTCGGCGGGACGCAAAGCTCTTGCCCTGGCGAGAGAAAAGGTGAAGGAGCTAGTCGGTGAGCTTCTGGAGGACGACTGAGGATAACAGGAGGGACCTATGACCGTGAAGAGGATGCTGGCCGCCGACGGTTCGGCTGCGAACTTGCTTATTCGTCTCCTGGTAGGAGGAGTCTTCTTTTTGGAAGGAATTAAGAAGTTCTTGTTCCCCGAACAATGGGGCGTTGGCCGCTTCACACATATCGGCGTCCCGGCGCCCAGCACTCTGGCGCCATTCGTCGGTGCTGTCGAGATTGTGTGCGGTTTTTTGATTCTCGTGGGGCTGCTCGCCCGGCTCGCGTCCATTCCGTTAATCATCGACATCTGTGTCGCGATCGCCACGACGAAGATCCCAATTCTCCTCAAAAACGGCTTCTGGCCTATGGAGGCGGAAGCCCGGACGGATTACTCGATGCTGATGGGCTTGGTTTTCCTTCTGATTGCGGGTGCAGGACCCCTCTCAGCGGACAGGCGGCTTCCTCATTCACGGCATTAATCATCGCCGACGAAAAACGGAGGATTGAAAATCGTGACGAGAAACCTTTGGAAGTACCTTCGAGCTGGTTCCGCCATTGGGTTAGCTGTTGTTCTCCTCCCATGCCTCACGGCCGCGCAAACGAACGATCCTCCGCCAAGAGTTCTGACACTCGAAGACGCGCTGGGCTACGCTGTTCAGCACTATCCTGCTGTCCGTGCCTCGATGGAACAAATAGCAGCGGCCAGAAGTGGAGTGTCACTGGCACGCACCAGCTACTTGCCGCAACTGAATTCAGTTTATCAAGCCAGCCGTGCCACCCAAAACCAAGTGCCCGGGATCTGGCTGCCCACGCCCATCACACCCACAGTCGAAGGGCCAATTGGGCCTGCCGGAGGACAAAGCTTTTGGGGCGCTCAGGCAGGGGCGCTCTTTTCCTGGGAGCCTTTGGACTTTGGGCGGCGGCCCGCAATGGTGGGGCAGGCAAGAACCGGGGAAGATAAAGCGCAGGCCGACCTGGCTTTGACGCAACTCCAGGTCGCGACAGCGGTGGGAGATTACTTTCTCATGGCACTGGCCAACCAGCAAGCCCTGCTCGCTGCGCAGGCCAACGTGGACCGCTGGCAGGTGTTTGACAAGTCGGTCCGCGTCCTGGTCGATAACCAACTTCGACCGGGTGCGGACGGTTCGCGTGCCGACGCGGAACTCTCCCGGGCCAGAACTCAGCTTTATCAAGCTCAACAGGCGGAACAAGTGACCCTGGACACCCTCGCGGCAATGATGGGAGCGGCGGGCGATGAAATCACAGTGGACGCCGGCCCGCTGCTCGGTCCCCCACCGGCCGCTTCGTTGCCGGATGCCTCGCCTTCCGGCCACCCTCTGGCCCGTGACCAGATGGCTGCCGTCCGGGAAGTTCAGGCGCAAGAAAAAGTCTTGAAACGGAGTGATTACCCTCGTTTCTTCCTTCAGGCAGAAGGGTTCGGCCGCGGCAGCGAGGTCCCCAACAACGGGACCATTATTGGCAATTGGAACGGGTTGGCGCCGGCGCGCGGAAACTGGGTGGCAGGGCTGACGATCCTCTTTCCAGACGTATTTGATTTCAAGGCGCTGAGCGCCAAGAAGCAAATTGCGGAAGCCAACGAACGCTCGCAGCAGGCCCATTATCAGCAGACCATTCAGGATTTGACGGGTCAGATTCGAGCCGCTCGGGATCAACTGAAGACAGCCCAACTGGTGGCCCAAGAGACTCCCACTGAATTGAGCGCGGCTCGTCAAACGGAAATTCAATCGCGGGCGCGTTATGAGGCCGGCTTGGCAACCCTCGTCGAAGTAGCGGAGGCTGAAAATCTGCTGGCCCAGGCGGAAATGGAAGACGCGATTGCCCGGTTGAATTTGTGGCGTGGGCTCTTCAATGTTGCCTATGCGCAGGGTGACTTGCGTCCTTTCTTGCAGTTCTTGCACGGCACGGCGCCAGGAGGACATTAGTCATGTGGCTGATCCGCGCCGCGTTACGACGGCCGATTACCATTATTGTTGCCGTCATCGGCATTGCCCTTTGCGCTATCCTGGCCATCAGCCGCATGAAGGTCGATATCTTTCCGAAGCTCGACCTGCCGGTGATTTATGTGGCGCAGCCCTATGGCGGCATGAGCCCCGCTCAGATGGAAGGGTATATCACCTACTACTATGAGTACCACTTTCTCTACATCAACGGGATCGAGAGCGTGGAGTCGAAATCCGCTCAAAACAACGCGCTGCTGAAACTCACCTTTCATCCGGGGACCGACATGAGCCAGGCGCTCTCAGAGACGGTCTCCTATGTCAACCGCGCGCGGGCGTTCATGCCTCCCGGCACGGTACCGCCGTTCATTATGCGATTCGACGCCGGCAGCGTGCCGGTGGGCTACCTGGTTTTCTCGAGCCCGATGCGGACGCTGGGCGAGATCCAAGACCTCGCGCTCAACCGCGTTCGGCCGATGTTTGCCACGCTTCCCGGTGTCTCGGCGCCGCCGCCCTTTGGAGGCAACCAGCGCACGATTGTGATTAGCGTAGACCCGGAGCGCTTGCGCGAGCATCAGATGTCGCCGCGGGAAGTGGTGCAGGCGATCAGTTCGGGAAATGTGATTGTCCCCTCGGGGAATGTGGGCACAGGGAATCTCTGGCGTATTACGCCGTCGAACGCCACAGTGACCAATATCAAAGACCTGCTCGATCTCCCTATACGGACGGGCGCCGGGCCCACCGTTTTTCTCCGGGATGTCGGAATCGTGGCGGATGCACAGGATATTCTGGCCGGGTACGCCCTGGTGAACGGGCGGCGCGCCGTTTATATCTCAGTCACCAAGCGCGCCGACGCTTCGACGCTGGCTGTGATTCAAGAGGTGAGGAACAATCTTTCCCGCTTCCAATCCTTGGTGCCGCCCGACATTCACATTAGTTTGGAGTTTGATCAATCCTCCTACGTGCGCAACGCGCTGAATTCCGTCATCCGGGAGGGCCTGCTGGGCGCCCTATTGACGGGATTGGTCGTCTTGTTGTTCCTGCGGGATTGGCGCAGCGCGGTTATTGTCGTAACCTCAATCCCCATCGCCTTGCTGACTGCTGTAGTCGCTTTGTGGGGCGCCGGGCAGACCATCAATATCATGACGCTTGGCGGTCTGGCGTTGGCGGTCGGAATCCTGGTGGATGAGGCCACGGTGGAGATTGAGAATATCCACGCCAGCCTTCCCCAAGCCAAATCCAAAGCGCGGGCGGTGCTCGACGCCACACGCCGAACGGTTATCCCACGCTTCTTGTCGATGGTCTGCATTCTGGCGGTTTTTGTGCCTTCATTCTTCATGACCGGCGTGCCACGGTCGCTCTTTGTTCCGCTTTCGCTGGCGGTAGGCTTTGCCATGGCGGCGTCCTACTTCCTTTCCAGCTCGCTGATACCCGTCATGTCGGTGTGGATCCTCCCCCAACATTCTGAGCACGAGGATGAGGCGGGAAAATTGACTTTCGCCAGGGTGCGGGACGGCTGGGGAAGAATCCTTGAGAGACTTGCGCCCTTCCGCTGGGCGGTTGTTGGGCTCTATCTCGCTGTTGCGATCGCCATCATCTTCTTTGTGGGTCCGCGACTCGGGCGCGAGATCTTTCCCCGGGCCTCGGCAGGCCAGATGCAACTCCGCTTCCACGCGCCCACGGGCAGCCGCGTGTCCGTGACCGAGCGAACGGCGTTAGGGATCGAGGCAGAGGTCAGGCGTTTGGCGGGTGAGAAGAACGTCGATATCACACTCGGCTATGTGGGAACCATTCCAACCGCCTACCCCGTCAATACGATTTCTTTGTGGGCGAGCGGACCACAGGACGGCCTGCTGCGAGTGGCGCTGAAGCCGGGCTCGCCAGTAAGCGTGGATGAGCTACAAGCCGCGCTCAGAAAGAGTCTGCCGGCGATGTTCCCCGACACCCGCTTCTCCTTCGAAGCAGGTGATATCGTCAGCCAGATCATGAATTTCGGCGCTCCCACCCCGGTCGAAGTTGCGGTGAGCGGTCCGGATTTCGCCGCCAATCGCGAGTATGTTGGGAAGGTCCAGGCCGAGCTCAGTCGGATTGCGTTCCTCCGCGACCTCCAACTTCAGCAGCCTTTGGATTATCCGAGCCTTAATGTAAACATCAATCGGGAAATGGCCGGGCAGCTCGGCGTGACCGTCCAGCAAGTGGGGGATGCGCTTGTCGACGCCACCTCTTCAAGCCGGTTCGTCACGCCGGTTTATTGGGCCGACCCGCGATCGGGAGTGGCTTATCAGGTCCAGGTCCAAGTCCCACAAGCCGAGATGACTTCCATCGGGGATCTCCAAAACGTTCCCCTCACGCCTGGAGCTGCCCAGCATCCTTTGCTCGGCGATCTGGCGCAGGTGAATTATGGGACGGTCGTGGGAGAGTACGACCGCTACAACGGGCAGAGATTGCTTACTCTGACGGCAAACGTTGTCGGAGAAGACCTGGGGCGAGCCGCTGGCGACGTGAATGCCTCTCTCGCAAGGGCGGGGCCTCCTCCGCGCGGGGTGACCGTCAGCGTGCGGGGGCAGATAGCGCCCATGAATCAAACGCTCGCAAGCCTCGGCGTCGGCCTAGGCCTTGCCGTCGTGGTGATTTTCCTGTTGCTGTCGGCAAACTTCCAGTCCATGCGGCTTTCTTTCGTGGTGCTTTCCACAGTCCCGGCAGTAGTTGCCGGAGTAGTCCTCGCTCTGTTACTGACCGGGACATCATTGAATATCGAGTCGTTCATGGGGGCGATCATGGCCATTGGCGTGGCGGTGGCGAATTCGATCCTGTTAGTAGTCTTTGCCGAACAATACCGAATCGAGGGAGCCGATGCGGGGCGCGCAGGCCGCCGCAGCGCCCAAACGCGCATGCGTCCGATTCTGATGACCAGCATGGCCATGATCGCGGGCATGCTTCCCATGGCGCTGGCCATTGGCACAGGCGCGGAAGAAACCGCTCCTCTTGGAAGGGCGGTGATTGGAGGATTGCTTGCCTCCACGATCGCGACGCTGTTAATTCTGCCCGCCGTATTTTCGCTTGTCCAGGAGCGGGCGAAAGTCCATTCGCCGTCGCTCGATCCCGACGACCCTCGCAGTGCCTATGCCGAGCCTCATGCCGCCGATTCACAGAATCCGCAAGGGGGAACGCGATGAAAAGCCTCCGGTTGATCCACATAACGCTCTTGATGATGGTGGGATGGGTCTGTGTGTCCTGCAATTCGGGCGGTGGCGCGCCGGGGTCAACAGCCTCGGCGGGCAATGGCACCGCGCCGATCCCGGCGGTTGACGCTGTGCGCGTTGTCTCGCAAAAGCTCAAGATCACAGTCCACCTTCCCGGCGAGCTACAGCCTTATGAAGTCGTGGCCATCTATCCGAAGGTCACTGGATTCGTGAAATGGATCGGAGTGGACCGCGGCTCCCATGTGAAGGCTGGGGAATTGATCGCCCGCCTGGAAGCGCCCGAATTGGCGGCGCAGCGCGCGCAAGCTCAAGCCCAACTCCAAGGCTCCGAGTCGCAACTCTTAGCAGCGCAAGCCAAGCTGGCTGCCGATGAAAGCACTTATCAGAAGCTCAAAGCAGCCGCGGCGACACCCGGGGTGGTGGCCGGCAATGATCTCATCGTTGCCGAAAAAGCAGCGCAGGCTGACGCCGCCCAAGTGAAGGCTTCGCAGGACAATGTGAACGCAGCGAAGCAGGCACTTCAATCCGTTACTGAGATCGAACGATATCTTCAGGTCGCAGCACCCTTTGATGGGGTGGTGACGGAACGGAACGTGCATCCCGGCGCACTCGTGGGTCCTGCGGGTGGGCCGGGCGCCTCTGTCCCGATGGTGCGGGTCGAGACGCTTTCGCGGCTGAGATTGGTTGTTCCAGTGCCCGAAAATTACGCGGCGGGGATTCCCGAAGGAGCCAAGGTGAGCTTTACAGTCCCCGCGTTCCCCGGCCAAACCTTCGCCGGCACAGTGGCACGCATATCTCACTCGGTGGATGTGAAGACCCGCACCATGCCTGTGGAACTCGAGGTGAGTAACCCTTCAGGTCGCCTCGACCCCGGTACGTTTTCTGAAGTGCTCTGGCCGGTCGAGCGTCCCAACCCAACGCTCTTTGTGCCGTCGACCGCCGTGACCACGACGCTCGAGCGCGTATTCATCGTGCGGCTGCGCGATGGCAAGGCCGAGTGGGTGGACGTCAAGACCGGTGCGACCAGCGGCGGTTTGATCGAGGTTTTTGGAGACCTTCGGGAAGGGGACATGGTCGCTCTCCGAGGCACGGACGAGTTGCGCCCTGACACTCAGGTCACGCCACGGCTCGCCTCCGCAAAATAACCACTCGTGGCGCCGCGCTTCACGAACTCGCAGGCCCGCCGGGTCTGCGCCCCTGGCAGCAATGGTTAGGCCTCGACCGGTTCCCAGCGGCTGGCGAGTTCTCGAAAAGCCCGCTCATGTGCTGGCCAGTCATGCAGTGTAGCCGGGTCGAAGTCCGCTCCGTTAGGCCAGACCAGCGTTCCGGCTTCGCTATCGATCTGAACCTGGTTGAACACTTCCAGGTTTCGCAGTGGACCGTACATCTCCCCGGCGAGAATCGGTTGAAAGTCGATGATCTGCACAGCATCGTCGTCAAACTGAATGCGAAGCGTGTACGCCGAGACGATCTCAAAACAGCGGACCCGATAAATCGGATGAGTCATGGAACCACCTATTTCAACGGTTCGACGGGCGTGGGCTTCCGCCCTTCCTGCAATCGTTGCCAATCGGCCTTGAGCTCAGCCTGACGCAACTCCGCCCATGCTTCCACCAAGCGCCTTTGCCGCGTCGGCAGCGAACCCCCGATCAATTCGACCGGATCAATGCTGAAGATTCCCATCCCGCCCTGATAGTAGGCATGGAAATGGGCAACATGATGTGGAGAGCCCGCCTCAGCAAACATCCGAATGACGATCCCGAAAAATCGGCTGATCTCTGGCACAGGCTTATTGTACCGCGAAACATGCGCAACGCCAGCGGCTACTCAGACCGTATCCTCCTGAGAGCTTCCTCCGCCGCCTCCCGCAAGGTCCAGCCGTCGTCCTTGAGTGCCGCTACTGAGGTGGGAAAAGCTCGCTTGGCTGCTTCGTCTACAAGCTCGGCGGAAATCTGGGAGGCTATGGCGTCCTGCTCATCTTGGGCCAAAAATGGGTAGTGGGTCAATTCGATGTAGAGGCGGCTTTACGCCGCCATTTGGCGAGGTAAACTCGCCGCTACAGCATCAAATTGACCCACTACCCAAAAATGTTGACACGTGCGGCGAATTGCCGTACATTAGATGCGTCGGGGGAGGTGGGCTTTATGGGGCACAATCAGATATTTCAAGTTCGGAGGCAATCCCGGAAGCAGGAGCGCCTCGAGGCAAGGCTTACCCGGAACCAGAAGCGCCTTATCGAACGTGCCGCGCAGATCCGTGGAACCTCCGTCACTGACTTTGTTCTGGCGAGCGCCCAACACGCAGCGACGGAGACAATCAAGGACTTCCAGACGCTGAGTTTGCGCGATGAAGCGCGTGAAGCGTTTGTCAATGCTCTGCTAAATCCTCCCGCTCCGAACGCGCCGGCGCGTGCCGCGGCGCGGCGATACAAAGAGCGCTTGGGGCTGTAATTGCCGGGGAAAGAAGAGACGACAAGACTCCATTTCGAGCCGCTCGGGCCGGCGCACGACCGGGCGGCCTTTTCATGTGGTGTAGAAGGGCTCGACAACTACCTGCGGAAACAAGCCGGGCAGGATGTAAGAAAGCGCGTCGCCGTTGCATTCGTGCTCACGCCGGATGGCAAGACCGGCGCTGGCTATTACACCCTGTCTCAGTACTCTGTCGAACTGGACGCGATTCCGGACGGGCTCGCAGCAAAGCTTCCCAAGTACCCCTTCGTGCCCGCAACCCTCATCGGACGTCTGGCAGTTAGCAACGAATTTCGAGGCCAGAGGCTTGGCGAGTTGCTATTGATGGATGCGCTTAACCGTTGCTTGAGTGGCAGCAAACAAGTCGCCTCTGCTGTGGTTATTGTGGATGCAAAAGATGACAGCGCGGCAGCATTCTATAAGAAGTATGGCTTCATCGAGCTTCCCAAGACACCCAAACGGCTGTTCCTCCCGATGGCGACTATTGAAAAGCTGTTCTCCTGAGTCATACTTGACATTTTCTGACAATCAGATAGTCTGAGGACATGACACCGAAGACAGCCGCAACTCGAGAACGGATCGGGCGAGTGGGACAGCGTCGCCAAGTGGTCATCCCGCGCGATATCCTTGAGGGTCTAAAACTCCGGGAGGGTGATTTCGTCGCGTTTAGTAGGCAGGCCAACGGCGTCCTTGTTAAACCCAAGCGTTTGGTAGATCCCGATGATGTGCTCACCCCTGCCGAAGCAAAGAAAGTCCGCCATGGGATGGAGCAGATCAAAGCGGGTCGGTTCAAGCTGTGGCAGGACGTGAAGCATGAACTGGGTCGTTAGGATAGCGGACGACGCCCAGCTATTCGTTTTCGCGGAACCGCCGTGTGGTGCGGGATTCGATCAAACGAGATCGTCGAGTGGGCGAGTCTCTCCGCGGTGATGTTCCGCGAGCGCCTCATCAGCAAGGCGGCGCGGCTTGCCCCCCTGCCTGACGAGGCGCGCCCCCCAGGCTGCCTCGTCTTCAAGCTCGGCGAGAATCTGGGAGGCAATAGCGTCCTGCTCATCTTGAGACAGGCTAGAAACTTTTTCGACGGCCCTCTCCAACAGCTTGGTCATGACACCAATCTACCAGACGGTCCCCCTTTCCGCAACGCCCCCTGAGCTCCCAGTCGAGTTACCCCGCTCCTTACGGTCTTATTCCCCTTTTTGTTCCGCAGGTGGCGCCCCGACGAGTCGGGGCGTCGATTGATCCCGCGTACGCGGGACTGCCCCCTGGATAGCGCAGCGGCTCTTGGGGCGGGCCACGGGTCGCCGACGTAAAATGCAATGTCGGCGCCAGCCGCGGCCGGCGTCAGTGGGCTTGCCTCTTGCCCACCCAAAGGAGTTCGATGGGCTCTTGTTTGGAGAGTTGCCACAGTTCGGGGTCGCCAGTCACCAGGATGGCGTTTTGCTCCCGGGCCGTTTCCACGGCAAACGCGTCCGCGTAAGAGATAGGGTAGCGGCTCTTCAAGCGAGCCGCGCCCAGGATCAATCTTCGGTCGGGGAGGAGGGCCTGAATCGGCATCATCGCGAGGTCGGCAAGGAACCGCTCGGCGGGCGCGGCCCCGTGGCGCTTCGCGATCAGGTAGAAGACTTCGCCGACGTTGAGCAGCGAGATGCTGACCTTGGTCTCGCCGCGCGAAGCCTGCTCCAGAAGTTCGCGTACTCTGGCGCGCGCCGGCTCTTCGCCCTGGAGCCAGCCGATCATCGCCCAGGAGTCAAGAACGCTTGCGGTCACGCGTCAATTCCTTTCGCCGGTTTCGAGCCAGATCCCCCAGAAGATCGGAACCTTTGAAGCGTCCTTCCCACTCCCTCCAGTTCCCAGTCACCGCTTTCCGCAAGATCACCTCATCGCCTTCAACTCTCACGGTCAGGCGGGCGCCCTCGCCCAGCCCCAATTGATCTCGGACCTCTTTGGGGAGGGCCAGTTGTCCCCTCGAGGATACACGAGCCTTCAGCATGGACTCCACCTCCCATCTTACTTTATAGTAAGACCGAACCTAAATCAAGATTTGTTTAGAGGAATCCCACGCTCGCGGCATTGGGGTTCAGCCTCTTGAGTTGCTTTCAGAAGGAAGCAGCCTGCTCCCCGATCAGAGCTGTCAACCGCCACCGGAAGGCGCACACACGCCGCCGGCTGACTTGCTTGTGGCGCCGGCAGTGGCAAATACCGAGAACTTCTGCTCGACCCGCTTCCATCCGCATTTGGGGCACTCAGGCGGCTCCTGGTTGCGCGTCAACACGATTTTCTCGAAGACGTGTCCGCAGTTGGAACAGGCGTATTCAAAGATAGGCATGGAAAAGCGAGATCACTCCTTAGGTTTGATGTCAAAGCTTTCGTGCTTGGAATTCCCCGCCGGGGAGGCAAAACGCCGCGCTCAGGTAAAGCGAGAGATTCCGGGAATGCGTGGCAGGACCAGGAACCAGACCACCAGAAAGAGAACGAAAATCAAGATGCTTTCCACAGTCAAATTATACGCTCCTCGCTGTGATTAGGGAGCAGCGTTCCGAACACGTAAACGGGATTGTTGCCAGGCGTGAATCCCTCGGAGAAATCCAGCCGCGGATAACGAAAAGCCTTGGCAGCAGTGATTCCCTGCTGCGCCGCCTGCGCATAGGCGTCAGCCGCCTGGATGGTAGGGTTCTTCTGAAACGCAATCCGCACAGCTTCCTGAAGGGTAAGCGACTGAGTTGACTCTCTTGCGGCAGGCTGAGTTTGAGCGCCTGCTGCCAGGAGAAGCATTGCCCCCAGTGAGATGAGTCTCTTCATTACGCTACCTCGCGGGAGGTTTCCTGTGTAACGTCCGGCAGGATCTCAAAGGTAGTTTCGATCTTCGCCGTCTTCGAGATCATCGCCCCCACGGCGCAGTACTTCGTCTCGGAAAGCTGAATGGCTCTTTGGACGGCCTCGGGAGCGATGCGCCCCCGAAGCCGGTGCTTGATTTCAACGCGGGTGAAGTAAGAAGGCGGCTCCGGGTTCTGCTCAGCATGGAGTTCGATTTCATACCCGGTTACCGTCTGGCGTTTCTTGCGAAGAATGCTGATTACGTCAAAACCGGTACAGCCACCGAGGGCCAGCAAGGCCAGCTCAATGGGCTTGGGTCCCGTGCGCCCGTTGGCGTCGTCCATAACGAGGGCATGACCAGTACCCGACTCAGCAACAAACTGCCTTCCTTCGCCCTCCACGGTTGCTAATCGCAGTTTTCCTTCGATCATGGTTCACCTCAGTTTTCGGTTTGCTTTGTGCGGCCCGAGGAGGCAAAACCATGGCATGGTAATCCTCCTTGGGGCCCTTACGAGGGGTTCGTGACAACTACCGATTCCTTTGCGCATTTCGAACCAAGCATTCCGGTTCCCTTCGTCGTGTGGCATCTCCCTGGCCTCATCCGCATAAATGCAGTTTACAGGGAGAGGTAACAAAAAGAATTGAATTTTTTGGACAAGACAGCACGTCTCTGTTTTATTCGCTACGACTATTCGTATATTATCGTATAGAAACGCTCGCACTTATTGACTTTAAATGGACACATGCCTATACAATATTTCGCTGCGCGTGCTGCTAGTGTCCTGAGTCAGAAGTTCGTTGATGAAGTCAGCCCACGAAGCGGGCGAAAAAGGATAGCCCACGGTCCCGCGGGATGGGTATGCGAACCTTCCCTCTCCCCCGTCCCCTCTCCCGCGCGGGCGGGAAAGGGGTGTCCCGCTCTGCGGGACGGCGTGAGGGCTCCTTCCCCCAGGGCTGGCGCCCTGGGCTACGATCTTTCGCCCCTGTCGGGGCTACAGAACGGCTATCCGAAACGGGAAGACTTTGTCAGCTTACTTGTGGCTCAGGACACTAGAGCTATAAGGCCAATTCCCTCAGGGGCTGAAAGAACACAACGGCCAGCTTTGTCCAGTTTCCATCGGAGGGGGATAACTTCATGAATCGCCGGCAAAAAGCGTTAATGGAACATGCCAATTGGTTTGGCATTTTCTGCTCAGCAATGGTGTTGACTCTTATGGTCACCTCGGCAGCTCGAGCACAAGTGTCGGGCGCGATTTCGGGAACGGCTGCCGACTCATCGGGAGCCGTATTACCGGGGGTGAACGTGGCTGTGAGGAACCTGGAGACCGGATCGATTCGTGCCGCAGTGAGCGACGGCATGGGGCGTTACAGCGTGCTCTCACTTCCAGTCGGGCGGTATGAGATAAGGGCACAAAAGGACGGGTTCAGAGCTGAGCTCCGCACGGGCATCACCCTCGACGTCGGACAGGAGGCCATGGTCGACTTGGTCCTGCAATTGGGCGAAATCAGGCAGCAAGTGACGGTGACGGGAGAAGCTCCGTTGGTCAGCGCCACGCCTACGGCAAGCGCGGGTTTGGTGGGAGAGCGGCAAGTAAAGGGCCTGCCGCTGAACGGCCGAAGCTACGATGAGCTTCTTACCCTGAATCCCGGGGTCGTCAACTTCACGTGGGAGAAGACAGGCGGGGTCGGAATTTCCAACTCTGCCGTCGGCAACATGTTCTCGGTCTCGGGGAACCGGCCTCAGCAAAACCTCTTCTTGTTGAACGGGGTCGAATTCACGGGTGCGGCCGAGAACGATATGCAGCCCGGCGGTACCAGCCAGCAGTTGCTGGGGGTGGACGCGGTTCGGGAATTCAACCTGCTGCGCGACACGTACGGCCCGCAGTACGGCAAACGGCCCGGCGGCCAAGTCACCATCGTCACCCAGTCCGGGACAAACGATTGGCACGGGACGGTATTTGAATTCCTCCGCAACAGCGCCTTTGATGCGCGCAATTTCTTCGATCAGGCCTCCATCCCGCATTTCGCGCGCAACCAGTTTGGAGGGTCTTTGGGGGGACCGATCCAAAAGGATAAGACCTTCCTGTTTGGCAATTACGAGGGATACCAGCAGCACCTGGGGTTAACCGATGTGACGCTCGTTCCGGACAACAACGCGCGCCACGGTCTATTGCCGGGTCCGAATGGCACGTTGGTCAACGTGGGAGTGGCGCCCGGAGTTGCGCCACTGCTTTCGTTGTGGCCCGTGCAAAGCCCGAACGCGCCGGACTTCGGAGGCATCGCCGAATCGTTCAGCAACCCTTTGCAAACCATCCGAGAGGACTTTGGGACCACGCGGCTCGACCACATCTTCTCTGAGAAAGACTCTCTCGGCGTGGTCTACACGGTCGACGACAGCGCGGATAGCTCACCCACCATCAATCCTTTCAGCACGGACCTAGAGAGCCTGCGGGAACAGGTTATCAGCCTCGAAGAAACCCACGTTTTCTCCCCTACGGTGATCAACACCGCGCGCTTCGGTTTCTCTCGCGCCAGCTACTTCTATACAGGAGAACCCGCCCCCAATACCCCCGCAGCGAGTGTTCCGAGCTTTTTGGTTGGCCGTCCTGTTGGCGCGGTGGTGATCGGAGGAAGCGCGGCATCGAATCCGGCCGCACAATTAAGCCTTGCTGGAAGCAACAATGGAAGCAACCTGGACATCGCGCGGAATCTCTTCACTTATGAGGATCGCGTGACCTTCACGAAAGGGCGTCATCGGGTCAGTGTGGGAGCGTGGTTCCAACGGCTCGAGTCCAATGAGAATCTGGCGCTCAGCCAGTATGGACAGGCTACATTTACAAGTCTGACGACCTTCCTCGAGGGCACGGTGGGCACTTTCCTGTTTGATCCCACACCGACCCGTCTGGGCTGGCGCGCGTTCCTCGGCGCCTGGTACCTCGAGGACGACATACGGCTGAGTCCCAAGTTGACGCTATCCCTGGGCTTCCGCGACGAGTTCACCAACGGATGGAACGAAGCTCATGGACGGGGCGCCAACTTCGTTTTCAACAACGGGGTCATTGTTACTCAACCGCGAGTCGCAAACTCAGTCTTCACTTCCAACAACGCGAAGTTCCTGCCCCAACCGCGAATCGGTTTAGCGTGGAGTCCCTTCCGCACCAAGACCGTCGTCCGCGCCGGCTTCGGGATGTACAACGATCTTCAAGACGCGCTTGGATACCGCCTCGATCAGGATGCGCCCTTCAATCCAACCGACAGCATTGCGAGCCTCCCCGTCTCTCAACTCCCCTTCAACCCCGGCGCCCCACTGCCGTCAAGTGCGAAGGTGGTGCCAGGAGGGGTTCAACCTGATTTGAAGACGCCTACCCTCGTGTCCTATTCCCTCAGGATTGAACAGGAATTGACTCCCAACACGTCGTTCAGCGTCGGTTATGTGGGGTCTCACGGGTACCACGAAGTCGTCAGCCTGGACGCCAACGAGCCATTCCCCACAATTTGCCCTGCGGCCCCCTGCCCGGCTTCCCTCCCCGCTGGGACGTACTACATCCCGAATGGGGCACCGAAGGCTAATCCCGCGCTGGCGAACACTTGGAGCTGGTTTTCTGAGGGGGTCAGCTCCTACAATGCCCTGCTTTTGGATTTTACTCACCGCTTCAGTGGGGGCTTGGCCTTGAGGGGAGTTTACACTTGGTCGAAGGCCCTCGACGACGGAGACTCTCTGAATGCCAGCGCGGCCGCCAATGCCCCGGGGTTGGTTATGAATCCCTTCAACCTCCACGCAGATTGGGGACTTGCCACGTTCGACGTCAGAAACGTTACCGTCATTAACGGAAGCTATGAGCTGCCGTTCGGACGGGGGAAGGCCTTCGTGAATGGCTTCGGCGGTGGGCGTAATGCACTCGCTAGCGGCTGGACTTTGAATAGCATTGTGACCTTGCAGGACGGCTTTCCCTTCACGCCACAACTCAGCTTCAATCCCTCCAACAATGGGGATACGCGCAACCCGGTGCGCCCGTCCCTCGACCCGGCGTTCTCCGGGCCTGTGATTCTGGGAAGTCCAAACCAGTATTTCAATCCCAACGCCTTTCTCGTCCCACCTAACGGGACTTACGGGAATCTTGGACGAGACGCCTTTGTTGGCCCGGGGCTCGCTACGCTTGATCTCTCGTTGCTCAAAGACACGAAGATTACGGAGAAACTAGGTCTCCAGTTTCGGGCGGAGTTTTTCAACGCCCTGAACCGCGCTAACTTCAATACGCCGAACCTGATCGTATTCACGTCCGCCGTTGGGGTCCCCTCCCCCACTGCCGGTGTCATCACCAGCACATCTACAACGTCACGGCAGATTCAATTCGGACTCAAGCTGATCTGGTAGGCTGCCCGGTGCAGACCTCAGGATCGCGTGATTCGCGCGAAAGCGGGAATCCACTTGATCGAAGACACCCATCCTCAGGGTGCGAGATTTCCATTTCTCCCCTTTGTCCCGTTTTTCTTGAAGCATTCTGCCTCTCGGCAGATTATCCCAATGTTTTCAAACGGGTTAGAAGGCTACTGGGGATATATGGGTAGACGCATGAGCGTAGTATTTTGCTACACTCGGCGACTTGCGCGCTTGTTAATAGCCCAAATGTGTAGCCTATATTTCGCCCAGTCGGTGCCCCCGCCCGCCGCTTTCCACTCCTTCTTGTCGCCGGCCCCATGGAGCAGGTAGCCCGGACCTCCGTCTTTGAGGTCCGCGGCCCTGAAGTCTCAACCATGCTCGTCGCGGAGCGCCGAACAGGTGGTACAGGACGGAGACGCAACGCGGCGCTCGAAAAGAGCACGGGAAAGTGATCACTGAATAAGACCCGCGGACATCAAAACCGGAGGTCCGCGCTAATCGCTCGCTACCGTTTCTCGAAAATCAGATTTGGCAGTAAACTGCTACTAGTTTCTGGACAGAAGACTCCGGAAACGGGGGAGGCATCCTTCCATGACGGAAACTCGCCGGACGTATTGCGGTCTCTGCCACCCGCGCTGCGGGGTGCGCCTGCGCGTCGAAGAGGGTCGCGCCATTGAGGTCGAAGGAGACCCGGACCATCCCATCTCCCGCGGGCGGCTTTGTGCCCGTGGCAAGCTGCTTGTCGATCACCTCTATCACCCCGCTCGCCTCAATTATCCGCTGAAGCGTGTTGGGGAACGCGGCGCAAATCAGTGGCAGCGCCTCTCCTGGGACCAGGCGCTCGATGAGGTGGCCGAGCGGCTGGGGTCGCTCCGGAATCAGTACGGCCCGGAAACACTCGCCTTCACCCACGGCACCCATCGGACCTATCACTGGGATGGCAGGCGCTTCTTCAACCTGTTCGGCTCGCCGAACTTGTGCGGGGCGAACAATATCTGCATGTGCCCCAGCCATGCCGTCGAATACGCTACCTACGGAGGCTTCGTCCGCGGCGACATTGGGCGGACGAAGTGCTTGGTGGTGTGGGGGAACGCCCCTTCGCAAAGCGACCCGATCCTCGGCTTTCCTGAGATCGTGGCCGCGAAGAAGAATGGCGCGAAGCTCATCGTGGTGGACCCGCGTCGCACCCGCGAGGCGGAGCTGGCGGACTTGTGGCTGCCGATCCGGCCCGGCACGGATGTGGCGCTGATGCTGGGGTGGCTGCGGCTGATGATCGAGGAGGGCTTGTACGACCGGGACTTTGCGGAACGCTGGACGGTGGGCTTCGAGGACCTGAGAGTAGCCGTCGCTCCGTACACGCCGGACAAGGTCTCGGCAATCACCTGGCTTTCGCCTGAGCGAATCTGCGAGTCGGCGCGCTGCTACGCCACCACCAAGCCCGCCGTGATCACCTGGGGCTTCGGTCTGGACAAGCAGGGGGTCAACGCCACTCAGGCGGCGCGGGCGCGTTGTCTGCTCCGAGCCCTCTCCGGCAACTTGGACGTGCCCGGAGGAGAGCTGCTGGGCCGGGTCGACCCCGTGGGAAAGATCGTCGGCGGGGACGTGCTCGAGTTCAACGAAGCGCTGCCGCCCCAGCAGCGCGCGAAACAGCTTGGGGCGGATGAATATCCCTTTTTCGGCTTCCCCGGGTGGGAACGCAATGTGGCTGCCAACCGCCGCCTGCCCTCTGGCTATATGTCTCCACCGCTGGCTGACATGACTTGCATGGCCCACAAACGCGCTGTTTTCGAGGCCATCCTCACGGGCCGGCCCTATCCCGTCACGGCCATGATCTCCCTGGCCAGCAATCCACTGGTGACTCTTCCCAATGTGCAGCGGACCTACAAGGCATTGAAGGCTCTCCAACTGTACGTGGTCATGGATTACTACCTCACGCCGTCGGCGGCGCTGGCCGATTACGTATTTCCCGCCGCCTCAACCGTCGAGCGGACGGAGCTATGGCTGACCCCGAGCTTCTGCCTGGCCTGCCCCAAGGGGATTGGCCCTCTATTCGAGCGGCGCGACGATTACCAGTTCTGGCGGGGTTTGGCAGTCCGCCTGGGGCAGGCCGAGCACTGGCCTTGGCATACCGTCGAGGACGTCTGGAACTACCGGCTGGCTCCCGCCGGCCTTACCTTTGAAGAACTGCTGGCGCGGAACGGGCTGTTTGGAAAACGAGAGTACCAGCGATACGAACGGTTCGGGTTCGGCACACCGTCGGGGAAGGTGGAGCTCCGCTCGAGCACCTTCGAGGCCCTCGGCTGTGCGCCGGTTCCCGTCTACCGCGAGCCCGCCGAGAGCCCCGCAGGCGATTCCGACTTGGCGCTCGAGTACCCGTTGGTGCTCATCACCGGCAGCCGGTTCATGCCCATGTATCACTCCGAGCAGCGGCACTTGGCGGCGGCACGGGCCGAGATGCCCGATCCGCTCCTGGCATTGCACCCGGATACAGCAGCAGCGCTGGGACTGGCCGAGGAAGACTGGGCCTGGGTGGTCACGCCCCAGGGACGTATCCGCCTCCGCACCCACCTCACCGCCGCTCTCGATCCGCGCATGGTCGATGTACAGCACGGCTGGTGGTTTCCCGAGCGCTCGGCGGCCGAGCCGGAATTGTTCGGCGTGTTCGAATCCAACGCCAATATGCTCTGCCCCGACGGAGCAAAGTTCTGTAGCCCAGAGATTGGCAGTTGGCCGCACACGGCTTTGCTGTGCCGGGTGGAACCGGAGGCTGCGTAGCCGGGGGATGATCCAACGGGCTGGCGCCACTCGCCACTGCCCTTGAGCCCCCAGCCCCTGTGACCTGCTCGTTCGTTTCCTGAAGCCCGAATCCTGGTTGAGCCCCTGTCACCTGAAACCTGCCACCTGAGACCTGTTTTTTCGCTTTGATCCGCTCTTTTTGCACTAAGACTGGGTTCGTTTTGGGTTCGTTTTTAGCTCAAAAACAAGCTAAGCCCTGTGTTTTCAACAACTCCTTAGGTTCGTTCCCTCTATTTAGTATCTTTTTTGCATTTTCCTGCCCTTTCCCGCCCCTTGCGGGCCGCTTCCCAATCCCCTTCCCGCGCTCTGTGCCGGCCCTCTCCATAGGTCAACGAAGATAGGCTATCATAGCCCTAGGCTCGCGTCAAGAGCAAAAGCGCCCAAAGACCGAAACTCGAAACTGGAAAATGGAAACTCGACCGCCCCCTTGCGAGCTTCGGATTTCGATGCTCGAATTTCGTTTCCAGGCCAATCGACAATCGTCAACCGACACTCACTCGCACCGCAGTGCCGCCATGGAATCGACCTTCGTCGCATCGGCTGCGGGGTAGGGAGTCAAACCGGCGCTTGCGGCAGAGTCTGCGCAGCAAGGTGCTGAAGTTGGTGAAGGCGAAGTACCGCGACTTTGACGCCGCGCTGGCCTGCGAGTACTTGGCCAAGGACCACGCGGTGAAGGTGAGCAAGGAGACGCTGCGGCAGTGGATGATCGCCGCCGGGCTGCGGGTGAAGCGGCGCAAAGCGCAGGAGATGCGCGTCTGGCGGCAGAACCGGAATTGTTGGGCGTCTTCGATTCCAACGCCAATATGCTCCGCCCCGACGCAGCCGAGTTCTGTAGCCCGGAAATCGGCGGTTGGCCCCACACCGCTCTCCTCTGCCGGGTGGAACGCGAGGCTGCGTGAAAGCAGGAGTCAGGAGTCAGAAGTCAGGAGCCAGAATGGAGCGAGGTAGCGCAGACCCGTTTTTCAGGGTCTGCGGCTTTTCGGTCTTGTCAGCTAAGAACCGCTGACCTTAGGAAGCAGGTCCGCGCTACTCACTTCGGCGTTGCGGGCAGGGCGGCATCAGAGTGAGTAAATGGGTCGCCGGGGCGCTCGGCGCCAAATGCAGCCACACCTCGATAGGCGCCAAATGCGGAACACGGTCGGCGAGGGCCTTACCCTGGCAACCCTGCCGTCCGGCCCGTAGATGAGATAGATGGCTCTCTGATACCCGAAGTCGTTTCGGAACAGAGAAAGGGTTTCGAGGTCTTTCTGGATGTCCTCGCCAGCGACGCTCTTGACTTCGATGACGGCGTGATTGTACTCACCGGAACCAGGTTGATGCACGAGCAGGTCCGGCTTGGGTCTGCCGGCATCCATCTGTTGAAAGCAAGGGTGGGCGCTCTTATCCACTTCCCCGTTTAGGCGGTAAGGGGAACCGTCCGGCCACCGCAGTCTCATTTGATGGTAGAGTTCGTAGCAGTACACCCGCTCCCGGTATACAGGATGGGCCCCGTGGATCGGCAACAGAAAGTAACCGTTGCTGATGGCAGCGGTGGCTTGGTGAAGGATTTCTGTGAGTTGCTCCATCGTGATCCGTTCTCCTAAATGTGAGCCGCGACGACTCGTTGGGCATTGACAACTACGTGGCAGCATTCTCAAGTTCCCACCGGCCCCGCCCAGTACCACACGTCCTGTACCTGGTACCACTTGTCCTTCCACTCATGGAGTTTATTGCGGGCACCCCCAAGATCCATGAAGACGAGACCAATTCGCGTTGCCTCGGGCAAGTCCTTGATTTGTGCTGGCACGGACCAGCAATCCTTAATCGTCCAAGAGGCAAGCCACCGCTCCGGCCGCCTAAGTTTCTCCTCAAATTGAGCCAGTGTGAACCCGACTCGGAGCTGGGGTAAAAGGAACTTGTACGCGTCATCAAGATTGGAGACATAGAGGGCTTGATAGAAGGCATGCGCCCGTTCATGCAGCGCACGGTCATACGGAGAGAGGGTTTCTTTAAGTCGCTGGTCTACCCGGATAGGAGGCCGCTTCCCGACGTAGACCATCCCTAGCTGCTCCAATTGCATGAAGAGACCAGTAGTGAACATGTCGCCAAGAGAAACTCCGCGCCTTTTGAGGAACTGCACCCCATCCCCTTCGATTTGCCAAGTCGAGTATTGTTTGTAGTAATGGCGCACAATGTAGTGACCAACCTTTGTTTCAACTAACCTTGGCATGGCTAAAAACCTCTGGCCCCGCTTGTTGAACCAAGATTAGAACTGCGGTTTTTGGAAGTCAATAGGAAGGTCGCTCGGAGCCGATCTGTCACTGGCGGTCAACAGGCCGTGATTCGGGGTGACGCGCCTGTTTGACTTGAAGTCGGTCCCCTGAGGAATTCCATCAATTTTTGATGGTATCTGTCTATAGACAGACGGAGTTCATCTGCAAGGCGCTTGTGAAGTCCGATGTCTTGCGGTTGGGAAGCTGGTCTTTCGAGGTACGACCCAAGAGCGGCATGCGCCGCGTCCACTTCGTCTTTCGAGGCCTTAACTTCATCCCATGATGGCATCAAATGATCATAACATAGCCCCGGCCTTCAGCGTTTCCTCGCGGATGGCGCAAACCTTGGGTTTCATGTACGCGCCTCCACGCCAACCCGCTAAACCGCGCAAGTGCCCTGCCACAAGCGCTACTGCGGCGAGAATCATCTGCACTATGTGACCGCGAACGTCTATCGGCGCGCCCGCATGTTTCGCCCCGGTCAGTTCGAGCCCACGTTGACGCGGACGCTCGATGATCTCCGAGCTGAGCTGGGCTTCAGGATCATCGGCTGCATCCTGTGCTACGCCAGGGGGCACGCGCAAGGTCCGCCGCAGCGCGTTTGCGCCACCCGCGGGTCTCGGAAGAGATCGAACGGCTGAACATGCCAGTCCAACCCCCGCTCCCTCTGCACCACTGCAATCTCCTTGATTAAGAAGAGGTGCTTTCCCTCTCTTCGGCCTCTGCACACTCGACGTTGTACTTCTTGCCATGAAGTGTCACGGATGGCTCGCCGCTTTTGATTATCCCTCCGGAGGGGCAACGTTCCAGTCTCCAGCAGACCTCTTCCAAGTCCTTCACGTTCTCCATGGCCACCACCTCCAATTATTCTCTATGCCGAGTTCGACGCAATCACGGTCCGGGCCTTCTCCGACTCCTCCCCTTCCCACCAATAAGCGCACCAATCAGAAGAGCTAATAGAATTGCGTTAACTATGTGCCAAGTTCCCATTGGCTTTGCCCTCCGCTTCCGTGAACGTTTGCAGTTCCGATCATTTGGAAATCCGAAAACACACGAACTTGGTTTGACGCGCTTGTCGATCCTTGTAAAAGGGGCCTTTCTCATCCACAAAGAATCGCCCCCCTCCGCTCTTTATGGAGAGGTATTTGTCTGCCACCGCGTCTAGTATTTTCGAAACGCTACGCAATTCTTCTCTCTCTCGCCCTCCGGTCAAGCCACATGTCTTGAAAGCCCATATTTCACGTTTGGAATTAGTGCTGAAAACGGCCGGCCAATCCCATCGCGGGTTTCGCTGAAGTCGCACCAGTTCCCACAGTTCGTCTCGCGTTACCTCAAGCGTCTGCATTTCGACTTTGGCTTTAATCTCGCGTACTACTTCCCGAGCGTCCTGTAAGCTCACAGCGGGCCACCTTGGGCGATAATTATACTGCAATTAGGAACGACCGGCACGGGGTGTCGCGACGCAGGACGGGCCGGTTTTCAGGGTCTGCGGCTTTTCGATCTTTGTCGCCCAAGAACCGCAGACCTTGGGAAGCAGGTCCGCGCTACGCTTGCTCCCTGGCCAGGACCAGGCCCACGCTCAGGCGCCCGAATCGGAAAGTCGACCAGCCCGGGCCGGGAGGGGATTGACAAAGCGCTTTAGAGACTGTATAAAGACTCTATGAAGACTCTTACTATAACGGATGCGAAAAAGAACCTGAGCCGCTGGCTTGACTCTGCCGCCCGCGGACAGGACATCGGGATTATCCGTGGGGCCGAAATCATTGCTCTGCGCAGGGTCGAGGTGGAATCCACCGATTACGCGCAACGCGAATACGCGGCGACGCCAGAGCAGATTGCGGCGTTTGCGGCGGCCACCGATAAACGCTATCGCCGGCTCAAGCGGTCGGGGAAATTGGTGACCGTCTCCACCGAGCAACTGAGGAACCTGCTTGAGTAAGCTTCTGTCGATTGACCCCGCTGTGTTACGACGCTTACGGAATCTGCCGAAGAACGAAAGAGCCGAGTGCCTGTTAGCGCTGTGCGAGTTGCCTGAGACCTTTGGCCGCCCTCATGTGCACAGTGGCCTGGGGATTCGCAAATTGGGCGACAAGATTTTCGAGTGTCGCGGCAATGTTTCGTTACGCTTCATCTTTCAGGACCGGCCATCGGACTTGTTCGTCTCTTTCCTGGGGAATCACGATGAAGTCAAAGCGTTGCTCCAAACCCGCGAGTATCGCTAAGACGGGCGGCTGGCGCAGGCGGTCAGAAAGCGCGGTGCGCGCCTGTTTGACGGTGATGGATAGAAACCCGGAAGCGGTGGAAAAAGCCCTCATGAACAGGTCGTGAGATGCGAAGGGTATCAGGCATGAGAAAACCCCACGGCCAGGACTGCGCTGACCGCCGCCGCTACCCGCGACCGCTAACAGCTACGTTGTAATTGGGCGCATGCTACAGGTTGCGCAGGAATTCCTCTGGCGATAGGCCAGCCTGTTTGATGATGGCTCGAAGTGTACCTTTCGGAACAGTCTTGGAAAAATGGATGGGGATCGTCAACGCACGCCGGTCTGCTTCTCGGAACATCGTGAGGTGACTGCCCTTCTGTCGCCAGCGGGAAAAACCCGCTTTTTCCAAGGCGCGCACAACTTCCCGTGCGCGCAAAGCGGGAAGTTCCTTAGACATACGTCGGTGTCACCTGAACGAGAGTTGTGAATACGGGCACGGTCTCGTTATCTTCGGGGATGGGTTCCTTATGGGCGGCAAGGTTTTCGAGATGAAGTTCGATCGCCTCTCGGGCATTCTGCGTGGCCTCTTCAATGGTGCTTCCGTAAGAAACGCAACCCGGAAGCGTCGCGACAAGGACCGTGTAGCCCCCAGACTTTTCGGGAATCAAGCTGATTTGATAGGAAAGCAGTTTCTTCTGTTTGCGCATGCCTCTATTATGCCCGCGCCGAAAAGAATAGCAAGGGGCAACCATCGTGAATCAGTTTGCTGGTGGCACAGGCACTCTTGCCTGTGCCCAAGGCTGATGCCTCCCGTGCAGCGGGCACCCCGATGCATCGGGGTGTCCAAGGCTGATGCATTCATGCATAGAGTAAAGGCAGGAGTGCCTGTGCCACCGTTAAGAAGCCAGAGCAGGCCACGGACGCGGTGACAGAGATGTTGCCCGTGTTTGTTTGGCGCGCCGACGCATCGGAGCGCCAGCCGCGTTAACCTAAACTGAGCCTATTGCCAGTTTAATCGTGTATCGCGGCGAAAGCCCAAGCGGGTTATAATAGAGGCAAGAGGTTTGGGACCGGAAATCAGCACGCCAAGCGGCGCGAGGATGGCCTGAGAGGAGCCCCATGACGATCACCATTGACATCGCACCCGAGGTTAAGGCTGAACTCGCGCGCCAGGCTGCCACGCAAGGTCGGGCGCTCGAAGCCTATGCCGCCGGTCTTCTCGAAGAAGCCGCACGTCTTCCATCCGGCGCGGGGCAAGCCGCGAATCTGGTCGATCTTTGCGAACCTATTCGGGGATTGCTTGGGGACGATGAGATCGATCGCCTGTTCAGCCGCAACCCCTCCACCGGCCGCCCGGTGGACTTGTCATGAGAGGCTATCTTCTCGACACCAACATTCCGTCGGAAACACTGCGCCCCCGTCCGGACGCTAACGTCGCCGCATGGCTCAAAAGTCAGGTTAAGGATTCCCAGTTTCTCAGCGTCGTGACGATGGGGGAGCTTCGCAAGGGCGCTACGCTTCTTCCTCTGAGCGACAAGCGCACGCAAATAGAACAATTCATCGATGCGCTCATCCCATCGTGGTTTGCCGGGCGCATTCTTCCCGTGACGCAGGCCATTGCCGAGCGATGGGGTGTCTTAGAGGGCCAGCGGTTGCTCGCGGGGCGTTCTCTTGGCGCCGCGGATGGCATGATCGCCGCCACGGCCCTTGAACACGGCCTTACCCTCGTGACGCGGAACGTGAAGGACTTTGCCGGTCTCGGCGTCGTTCTTCTCAACCCCTGGGACGCGGTGTGAATCTTCACGCCGCAAGCGCGCAGATGTCCGGAAAGCGCGGTGCGCGCCTACTTGCAGGGTGATGGATAGAAACCCGGAAGCGGTAGAAAAAGCCCTCATGAACAAGCCGCCGCATGTCTCATCGAACTTGCCGAAGAAATTCACCAGGAGTTAACACCGGCTTTCCCCTAAAAGGGTTGAGCGCCAGGAGATCGCCGTCTCCGGTGATAATGTGGGTTGCCCGGCCACTCACCGCGAGCTCAAGGAACTTGTTATCGCTGGGGTCGCGGCAGTCGCTGATTCGAACATCAATCTCGACCCATTTGGATGCCCCGGCAAGCACGGCGAGAAATTGCCTCGCTTCATCCTCGGTGACGTAGGGACGGAATTTGTCCCGGGTGAGCACCTGACTAAGTTCTGCCACGACAGGTAAAGAGAGTAGGATTGTGCCGCGGTCCAAGGCATGGTCGAAGGCGCGCCGCGACGTCGATTCGTCAGAAAGGGCTGCGCTGATTAGGACGTTGGTGTCAAAGACGAAGCGCAAGCTACGCTTCTTTCAAGAGGTTTTCCAGTATCTCCGGCGTGAGGCCACGGTCGCGGGCCTTTTTGCTGAGATCGGTCATCATTTGTTTTAAAGCTGCGGGTTCCGCCATGGCCACGTCCTTCAACCAAAGGCTGAGGAGCGCCCCCATCTTCCTCTGATCGGCAGCCGGCGCGGCCTTGTAGGCTCTTGCCGCTTCGCCGTCTACCTGAATTGTGATCGTCTCCGTCGCCATGCCTTTCGCCTCCACCTGATTGTACCGGAGTAACCCGCAATCCACAACTGGAAGGGCAAACTGCCAGATCGCAGGGCTACGCCATCCGCGAATACGTGTGTCGGGGTGAGAACGATCCGCTCCAGGCTGGGGCAGGAGAAGACCCTACGGTCAGATCTGCACTGATCGTGGCCCGCTACCCGCTTCGTGTTCCCATATGCGATAATGTGATCGTATATTGGAAGATCCTTTGTTTTCAGTGGTTTCCCTATAGCAGCCAAAGTTGCTGTAAAGCACCCGTTGCGGCGTGACGTATCACCCCCTAAACCCGGCGTCGCAAGCACCGCAAAAGAATTCGTTCCTGAACGCAAATTTTTCCAAGAAGTTCAGTATTAGATAAATGCAAGGGAAAGGAGGACGATATGGAACATATAAAAACACAGCAGACCATGGCTCAGATCGAAACCCTGTCCGCTCAAGCCGACCAGCTTCCGGAAGGCGAACAGCGCCGCCAGCTCATCGATCAGATCGCCAAGCTAAACGGCGATTATCAGATCATGGCTCAGACTGAAGGACTGTGCGCAACAGCCGACCAGATCCCGGACGGTAACGAGCGCCGCCAGCTCATCGATCGGATCGCCAAGCTGAATGTCGAGTACCAGTCTGGGGAATAACCCCCACAACAGGCAAACGGCCGCACCTCCCCCGGTGCGGCTCTTGCCCTTCAGATCGGCGGCTAAGAGGGCCATGACCTGGGCGCGGATCGGCAGCCTGCTGCCCCCGCGGCCAAGCTCGGCTCCCCGGAACCAGACCCGGCGTCTAAAAAAAACTCCTCCTGACCCACAAGTCCCCTCGGGAGATCGCAGACTCGCAAGAACAAGGGTCTGCACCAGCGGGCGCACTACCGATTTTAAGGCAGTGGGTCAGCTTGATTCCCACAGGGCATCCATCTTTGCATATACGTTAGTTCTTTGATGATCAATAGAGGTGAGTTCCCTTTGGAACTGATCACGCTTGCTTTTGTCAGCTTCGCCGCACATCCGGTGAACCACGTCTTTAGCTTGAGCACACAGTTGGTCGTATGTGTGTTCCAGTTCCCGAAGGGCTTCTTCGCGTTTTTCGTTTGTCATGCTGATAACCTCCTATTCTCACAGAGCATTCAGTAGCAGTTTCTCGTCTATGCGCTGGGACGGCGAAGGCCCCGGTTCTTGGGGGGCCGCCATATCCCGAAGGAACTTGTGGGTGTTGACTGCCGATCGTAGTCAGCTTGAGGAACGGCACCCTGCCGGAGAGCATACCCACGCCAACGTTCGGCCGGAAGAAAGTCGAGGTTACAGAATCAAAAAAGCAACCGCCCGCGCCACCCCGCCAAGATGTTGTTCATTGGGCACATTCTAGACACAGATTCTCCAGCTTACGAGCCCACCCCATTGCGCAGGGATCATTCTGCTTGCCGCAGTAAACATGCTCGATAAGGTCCGGCGTCAAACGGGCATATAGCCTAGCCTCTGGAACCTGACAATGAATCTTTTGTGATGCAACAAGACAATCAAGTTCCTTGGCTATTTTCTCAGCATCGTCATTGTATCTGCCGCGCCACCAAGTATCGCTTGGACTAGCAGCTAGGTTCTGGATATCGCCGTTGAACACCCAAACCTCCCCTGCTTTCGTGAGCTTTGCGCGATTGAGCACAGCCGCTAGTTCCAGTCCTTCAGACATTCCCGAAATCTTGCCTTTGAGGTACCGCCAAGTATTTGCTGTAAAGGCATAAATACTGACGAACTCTTTGTTCTCCAGATGCTGGAGTCCAAGCTGCTTCAACATTTCTTCGACCGATTTCTTGTGCTGATCGCGTGAAACATCAAATTGTTTCTTGACGAGCCAGTCGACGGATTTCGGGGTGAGCGCACGCACGAACAGAACCTCACAGGGGTTCGGACATTCCAAATTGTGGATGATCAAATTGCCTTTCATGGTTTCCTCCAAATAACTGTCCGCGGGCTGGCGCAGTCGGTCGCTTTTTAGCGTCTGCGCCAGCCCGCGAAAAGGAAAAAGGCTCAAGGACCGAACACTTCCCCGCCACAACGAAAGCCAATGCCGCTGGTCCGTTGGGTCGGGTCGACCTTGACGCGAACCGATACACGGTTGCCGTTGGGAGCGTCGAGCCAGGAACCGCCCCGCATAATGCGGTCTTTCCCACTCGCTGGCCCCTGGGGGTTTTGCGACGGGGTGCCCGGGAAATTGTATTCGTCGTACCAGTCGCTCACCCACTCCCACACATTTCCCAGCATGTCATACAGACCAAATCCGTTAGGTTGCTTGGAGCCCACCTCATGCATCGTGTTTTCATTGTCCGCCATTCGCTGAATAAAAACCTCCTGGCCTTGCATCGCTATCGCGAAGCTGTCCAGGCGCTGTAGACCGCTGTTGGACGCATACCATGCGACCTCGTCGAGCGGCCCGTAACGCGCTCCAGTGCTCCCGCCGCGGGCTGCATATTCCCACTCTGCTTCGGTCGGCAGGCGCCCTCCCAACCAACCGCAATAGGCTTGGCTTTTACCCCAGTCTACGTCCACGACCGGCATGGCGTCATTGCCCCACCCGGGATTAAGCGCCCGTCCGTTAAAGTGCGGCTCGCCTGGCATGGACCGCCCCGTAGCTTTTGCAAAGCGCTTGAAAGCGCCCGCCGTCGTGAGCGTCTGTCCAATCCAGAAACCCCGCGTGATGGTCACTTGATGTAATGGGTTTTCGTTCGGCGAGCACTCGTTGTCTCCCGGCGAGCAACCCATCATGAAGGTCCCAGGGGGAATCCAGACATATTTCAACCCATCCTTGGGATTGACCATTGTCTCCACCTTTGACCGGTGCTGCGAAAAATACCAGACCCCCGCACCGACTAAAATCAGCGCAACCACCGCAATGGCGACGAACTTCATCTTGTTGCCGGATGGCTCTGAAATCATCCGGAATTGCGGTGACCTGGCCATCACGGGCGGGCGGCTTGCTGCCGCACCTGAAAACGGCACTCCCCCTGCGGGCGTGCTCGCTTGCGGCTTTACAGTCGGGGCTTCGGTAATACTCTGCGGCGGAGCAGGGGGCGGAGTTTGAGCGGGGGTGTCAGATTTGCCCAGCGCGGGCGGGCGGCCTGCCGCCGCCGCGGGCTTGCCCCTCATGCCTTCACCTGCCTCGTACTCGGCAACTCGACGAGCCGCTGCTGATAGTTCGCCGTCCGCCTTTGTCGGTTCCGGCGGAGCAAGCGGCGGAGTCTGAGACGCAGTGTCGGCCTTGACCAGCGGCTCCACGTCGTGGCCGCAGTGCTTGCAGACACGTGCCTTCTTCAAAATCCGCTCGGCGCAATAGGGACATTCCCGTTCGTCACGGAACCCGGCGGCAAGGCGAGCGCCGTCGTGAGGAGAGAGTCCAACCTCAACCGCAGCGTTGCCTGCTCCCGGCTCGGAGAAAATGATTTTCATCTTCTGTATTATCTGCCGTGCGACTTGTTCGTTGTATTTCTCCGTGCGCTTCCTGATAAGAAAGCATTCCACGAGCGACACCACAATTGGAATAAACGTCCAACTGAACAAGACGTAAGCTATGCCCCAGCCCCACTGGCGAAGGTAGAAGCGGTGGGCGCCCAACCCACCTAGGAGCAACGCCAATACCAATGCTGTTGAGGGGCTTCTATCTCCTTGTCATACTCCTGGTGAAAGAAGAGCTTTTGCTGCGGCGATAAGTTCGCTCCAAGCTGTTCGTATGGTTCAGCCATGGTGTCTTTCCTTTGGGGGCGAGGTCATGATTGCGGCACGATAGTTCTTGAACAACCACCTGTCAATAGGCAACGATGGTCGGATGGTAATGCCGCCCTCTCCTTCCAGGCAGATTAACGGGCGCTGCTCAGAAGCCAAACAATCACGGCGAGGAGGAATATGCCCAATGCCAAAATCAACGAAATCCAGAGCACCGACATGAAAAACCTTGCTGGCTTTTTGTCTTTCTCATGCTCTTTGTTCGTGATTTCAATCAGCTTTTCAATCTCGTCCATTGGCCACCATTCAGGCGGGCGCTGCGTTGCCTGCTCCCGGCTCGGAGAAAATGATATTCATTTACTGTATTGCAATGCAGAG
Organism: Terriglobia bacterium; assembly: GCA_049514855.1. GTDB lineage: Bacteria > Acidobacteriota > Terriglobia > UBA7540 > UBA7540 > CAVROP01. The sequence goes on along the minus strand of JBEKUR010000003.1, from coordinate 8,901 downwards.
TTGTTTTTTCAAACTCTGCGGCTCCTCGACGGTCCCTGAGTATACAAGCCGCGTGGTTGAAGAACAACTCCGCGCTACCAAACCAAAAGGGCGTGCGGCCGGTGAGCATCTCGTACACCACCACGCCCAGCGAGTAGGTGTCGGAGCGCGCGTCGAGTTCATCGCTCCTCATTCCCGACGCCTGCTCGAACGACATATAAGCGGGCGTGCCCAGCACCATGCCGGTCTGCGTGTGGCTGGCGGACTCGCGCAGCTTGGCAATGCCGAAATCGACGAGCTTGCCCACAACGGGTTGTAGGGGCGGGCCTTGTGCCCGCCCAGGGGCAACCACGAGGGTTGCCCCTACGTCGTCGGGATAGGTCAGGAAGATGTTATCGGGTTTGAGGTCACGATGAATGATGCCCAGCTTGTGCGCGGCGTTCAGCCCCCGCGCCGCTTGCTGGAGAATTTCCGCAACCTCCGGCACGGGAAGTTGACCCCGCCGCGAGAGGGCCTGACGGAGAGATTCGCCTTCCAGAAACTCCATGGCGATGTAGGGCGTGCCGTCATCGGCCTGGCCGGATTCGTAAATGGTCACGACGTTCGCGTGATGAATGCGCCCTGTCGAAGCCGCTTCATTCTGAAAGCGCAGCAGGAACTCGGGGTCATCCAGCAGCTTGCGGTTCAGGACTTTGAGCGCTACCGGACGGTTGCCGACCGCGACCTGCTCGGCGAGGAAGACCGTGCCCATGGCGCCCGCGCCCAGGCGGCGGACAATGCGAAAGCGACGGGACAGTTGACCGGCAAGCTGCGCCTCGGTTTCCGTGGCTTGGGCGTTGAGGTGAGCGCCGTCGCGCGGGCAGAACTCAACATCATCGGAGTAGGTCTGCTGGCAAGTGGGGCAGATCTTCATGAGCGCCAGTGAAACCCTCCCGTGACGTGGATTCTAACAGAAGTATTGCCGCAAAGGGAATCGGCGCTTGATGGGCGGCATGTGGTCCTTTGCAGTCTCGCCCGCCCATGGGCAAACCCCGGCCCTTCTCCCACCTGCTCCGAGAGACCGAGGCGGACATACTGTCTCTTGACAAGCGAAACATGGTAGGCTAGCATAGTAAGTGGAAGCCATGCAGGCCGTCATGGCCTCCTGGGAACGCTATGCTGCGATGCTACCCTGGTCCCCCGATCCAGTCTCAAGCAGGCTGCGGAAAAACCCTTCGGGACTGTCGTTTTGAGGAGCTGCAGGCGGTCCTGAGCGTAGCGAATGAAGAATCTCCTATGTTCATGAAAATGCGCAGGGCGAGATTCTTCGCGCAGTTTATCCTGAGCGGGCAGGGCGAGATTCTTCGCTTCGCTCAGAATGACAGCGAAGGACTCAGAATGACAGCGAAGGACTCAGAATGACACCAGGGAAGCGTTTTTCCGCAGCATGCCAGAGCGTCCCAAGCGGGCCCAAAAGCCCGGAGAACTTCCTTTACTCAGGTGGACAGCAAGTCCGTTCTCGGCAGAGAAAGAGAAAGATAGTTTTTGAAAATAAACGACCGACGCGGGAATGTTAATGAAAACAAAGGACCGGGCTTGGAAGACTGCGGCCGAAGCGGGAATGTCTATGAAAACAAATGGGATACTAGCAGAAAGCGGGAATGTTGCTGAAAACAAAGGACGTAAATGGTATGTCGTAGGTGGTAGATGGGGACCCCCTCCCCCGCCCGGCATCGCGTCGGAATCAGTGACCACCTTCATCGGGGTCAGCAGACGGAGCCACGCCTTAGGGTTTTTCACTCTTCCTTAGCCTCATGATGCGACTTTGGCCGGAGGCTCCCGGCGACGATTTCCGCCAGGTCAAGTATCTCGAGGTCGTCGCGCTGGGCGTGGTTGGCAGCGTCGCGAAGCATGATGGGACAGTAGGGGCAAGCCACCACCACCGTGGAGGCCTTGGTTTCGGCGAGCTCGGCGAATCGAAGTTCGTTCACGCGTTGTTTGTTCTGATCCCGTTGGTCGTCAGTTATAAAAAGCTGTGCGCCGCCCGCTCCGCAGCATTGCGTGTTTTGGCCATGGTGTGCAGCTTCCGTGAGCGAGACTCCGCAGGAGCGAAGGATTTTGCGAGGCCCAGCGGTGATGCCGCGGCCCCGCGCAAGGTAGCAAGGGTCATGGTAGGTTGCCGGCAAAACGGACGGTTCGATGGGGAGCTGCGGGAGCAGTTCCGCCATGAGTTCCGAATGGTGCACTACCCTGATTTGGAGTTTCGCGTAAGCCGCGATTTGCCGGTAGTCCTCATCTAACATCGTCGTGCAGTGCGGACAACACGATATGATATTTTTCACCTGCGCATGAGCGAATGTCTCAATAAGCTTTTCGGAAAGTTGCAGGAAAAGGTATTCGTTGCCCGCGCGTCGCGCCGGTTCACCGCAACAGGTTTCGCGGGGAAGTACGCCCCATGAGACAGCGGCGGCATCAAGAATCTGTTTCATGGCCACAGCGACCGCCTGGCCGTGCTGATCGAAACTCAATCCGCAGCCAAGCCAGAAGAGCCATTCCTGGTGGCCATCGAAAATCGGAAACTGCTTCGACTCGATGAGTTTTTGTCGTGTGTCGTGAGCTATACCCCAGGGATTGTGCGGAGCACGTTCCATAGTTGTAAATAGTTGGATCACTTTGCCGTTGCTAATGCGACCCTCGCTTACGAGCCCACGCCGGAGGTCAAGGATTTTCCTTCCTACATGCTCGATGCCCACAGGACATGCGTACTCGCAGGCGCCACAGGCCAAACATTGGAAGAGGTCTTCCTCCGCAACGAAAACCTTGCCATGTGCTTTCTCCGTGGCAGTCCCTGCGACAACATCTCCGCCGCAGAGAAGGCCTCTTTGCGCGTCCAGGATGATTTCCTTGGGATTTAGTGATCCTCCAACGAGGTTAGCCGGACAGAACTGGGTGCAGCGGCCGCACTCGACGCAAGCATTGAGGTCGAGAACGTCCTTGCGGCCAAAGTCCGGGAAGTGAATAATTCCCAGGTCTTCGTCTTCTTCCCGTAGTGCCCGCATTGTGCTGGTTGTCTCCGAACGCAGGAATATGGTGATCGGGGCAAGCAGCAGGTGCAGGTGCTTCGATATCGTGATTACATCGAGTAATGAGAAAAACGCAATTGTATGTAGCCACCAGTTCACTGTCCAAGCGGTGCTTCCGATTGGAAACACTCTCCAGCCCAAAAGATACGTTGCCATTAGTGCTGAGATAAGGAAGGCCACAATCCCGGAGGAGGTGGAGAGTTTTCCGAGAGGCTTCGGTCTTAAGACAAATCGCCGAAACGACAGGCCAATCATCGCCACAAGCACAGCGAGAGCCCATACGGCGACAAACGTGCCATACCAGCTATGCGTCGCTGTCGCTTTTGAAAGTCCGCGTATGCCAAGGAGGAGGTGTTGTGCGCTTATCCAGGCGAAGGCGAGAAATCCCCACACGACTGCGGCATGGAGTATGCCGACAATTGGCCGGTCGCGCACCACTCGATATTGCAGGACGACTTCTACAAAAACACGCCACAGTCGTTTGGGAATATTATCGTGAGGAAGATCTCCATGCTTGGGAAATACCGAAAAAAGCCGGCGATTAAGCGTTTTCAAGAACAACCAAACACTCGCTATAGAGAGCGCGATAAATATCGCCCGCGAGAGACCGCCGAAAAGAAAGGTCGCGGAAAAGGCGAGCGTAATGGTTACAATCATCCAGGAGTTTTCCTTCGAAAGGTGCGCCTCGACCGTGTGGGTCGCCAAGCGCGTTCGTCGCAGCAACGTGCCCACGCCCAGAATGCGTGGGGAATACAAATTCTTGGCGCCGAAGAGAGGAGCCGAGCCTTCACGTCCAGACGCGCACTAAGCCCCGATTGAAGCGCATCTGCTCATCCCGCCACCTGGGCAACTTTGAGTCACGGCGGCACTTACCAGCGGTTGACGGCGCCGGACTCTCGCGTCGATGGCAGTTTGTCGCCTCGCGATTCAGCATCCATCCTATCAAAACTCGGCAGGAGGGGGAATCGCTATGCACCCTTTTCAACCGGATAACCTCTATTCACCCAGTCCGTCCCCAAATTGTCGGGAATGTAAAGCACTTTCAGCTTTGTGAAACCCAGGTTATGCAGGGCTTCGTAAGCCGGCTTTACGTTGGGACAACGGCTCCAGGGGCAGCATCCACAATAAATAACGATGAATCTGCTTCGGGCGAGCCCTTCCACTCGCTTGCGCAACTGCTGCACCGCTGCTTCGTTGGCGGCCGGACCATAGTATTCAGAACCCGGGAGATGGGCCTGGGTGTAAGGAAATCGAAAGCCTACATAAATGAGGAGTGGTCTTTCGCCTTTGGGTGATTGGAGGATTTTGACCAAGTCTTGAGTGTTGATGAGATCGGCGGCAGGGATTGGAGATGGCTCCGGCGGTTTGGCCTGCGAGGCGCCCGGTATAGGTTCGGCTGGGGCGGCAAAGACTGGCCGGGTCTTTATGCCAATGGTAAGGAGTGAACCCAGGAAGAAGAGAGCCGCGAGTGCGACAACAACTCTGCAAAAGTTCAGAGACTTCAACATGATCAGTTCCTTTCCGATTATTCTTGCATCCTCCGTGTCTGCCAAAGGATGAAGAAAACACGCAATCTTCATGAGGCTATTTGCTCGTCGTAACTAGTCCCCATTTCGATTTCAGGCTGAGCAACAATATACGCCTCACCGAAGCCGCGTTCAATGCTCCCAGTTTTCAGTCCAGGCATTTTCAGCCGCTCCGGGAGTGGCAGGGCGGAAACCTACCCCCCCCACCGCTAACAGTTTCCTTCACTACTACAAGTGAACGAGGCGTCCTGTGGGGCGGCAACTCCTGGCCTTAGCCTGAATGCCGAGCACGGCTGCGGAGGCCCTGGGCTACTTTGTGCCGGCGGGGTTGGAGGGCGTGAGGCTGGGTGAAGACTTCGGGTGCGCAGCCTGAATCTCATCACCGCGGAAGAAGCGGCCCGGCGCGGCGCGCATTTCCGCCATGGCGGGGAATAGCTTTGAGTAATCGTTTCGCGCATTCCAAAAAAGGAACCCCACCCCGCCTTGTTCCCTGGCCACGCTGACTTGGGTTCGAATATAGGCATCGGAATACGTTTTGGTGCGCCATGCAAAGGCCTGAAGCCATGGGCGCAGCACAACCCTAGTATCCGCCGTAATCTTGCCGAACTGCTCCATGGACTCTCCGATAAAGTGCTCGGGTGCATCGCCCGGCCTCGCGTATCCGTCCATGCCGAAGAAGTGTGACGGATAAACCATGGGGGAAAGCACGTCGCAGAACTGCGCCATGGCTGGGATGTCCTGGCCGGTGTGCTCCAAGTCAGCCGGGCCTTGCCAGGCCATCACTCCGAAGACATCCACTGAAACCAGGATCCCAAGCGGGCGCAGTTCGTCATAGGCGCGGGAGAGAAAATCGCTGATTACGTCGGACCGTTCCCAGTCCGGATGCGAAGACTGGAATGCGAATTGGGCATCCTTTTGATCGCCTTCTGCGGGGAAGCGCACATAATCGAACTGGATTTCGTCCACCCCGGAGGTCGCCACCGCTCGGGCCAGCGCCAAGTTATAGTTTTGAACTTCCGGTCGTGAAGGGTCAGTCCAAACCAGTTTACCGTTTTCTCCCCACGGCTGACCGGTGCGGCGAGATTGCACCGCCAAGGCAGGATGGTTTTGTGCAAGATATGCGTCACGGAAGAGCGCAATGCGCGCGATCGCGTGCAAACCCAGGGCATGGAGGAAGCGGGCGAACTTGGGAAGACTCCGGATGGGAACGTACTTCCGCTTAGGCGCCAGTTCGTGCTCGAAAGGTACGTTAACTAAGCCGTCCATGTCCTTTACGTCGAAGGCGACGGCATTGCCACCGGCTTCCCGCCAACGCCGAATCAACTGCAAACCACGCTCACTGCCAGCCATGTAGCCGGTAAGGTAAATACCGCGCATCTCGAAATCCTTGGCGACGGGAACCGGCTGCTCGGCAAGCGGCGCTATGAGAATGGCGGGGATGGTCAGTTCGGCGCCGGGCCGAAGGTACTTTCCTATCTTGCCAAGGTTCGCCTGTCTGATTGCGGCCTCCAATTCCGCCGTGGTCATGTAAGTTGTTTGTGGCAGGTAATGGCGCGCCAGCGAGGGGAGGCTTTCCCCCCGCTTCACGGTGTGGACTACGGTCTGCGTTGCAGCCTCGCCGGGCGCCGGTGGCGGGACGTTTTCAGTAGACTTTGTTCCAGGTTTTTGAGGTATATTCGTGGTCCCAGCCGGTGTGGATTCGGGCAGCGAATCCGGCTTCTGGTTCGCGGGTTGCATCTTTCCTTGCGGGGGAGCTGGCGCAGGAGGAAAAGTCGGCGAGCCGCCAAAAAGCATCATGGCGACGAGAATCAGTGAGAATAGACCGCCCAGGAAAGCGAACCTGGGACTGCCCAGCATCGTTTTTTTCGCCCTGCGCTGCAAGCCCCATCATAGCAGGCTGAAAGGAAGCAGCAAAGCACGGCGTTGTGGGAGTCGCTGAGTTCACAAGAAGACTGGATTCCTGGTTCCGGAGGTTAAGGTGACAAGAACACGAGTCATGGTGTGGTGTGCGCTAATGTCAGTGGCTTTGATTTCGGCTCACGTAGGCTTGGGACAGATAGGCGCAGCGGAGCACAAGGTTGTGCTTCTTTGGCCGGGTGGGGCGCCGGGAGCAATTGGCAACCAAGATGCTGATCGGCCATCGCTGACGCTTTACGTTCTGCCTCCGAGCCAACCCGCCCGCAGCGCCGTGGTTGTGTGCCCGGGAGGCGGCTATGCCATGCTGGCCATGGACCACGAAGGGCGCCAAGTGGCGGAGTGGCTGAATTCATTGGGAATCGCTGCCTTCATCCTCAAGTACCGCCTCGCGCCACGCTACCATCATCCCGTCATGATGGAGGATGCGCAGCGCGCCTTGCGCTACGTCCGCGCGCACGCGCAGGAATTGGGGATCGCTCCGGACCGCATCGGCATCTGGGGTTTTTCCGCCGGCGGACACCTGGCTTCTACGGCGGCAACACACTTCGATGCCGGAAACCCTTCCGCCACCGATACTATCGAACGCGCGAACTCACGCCCCGACTTTGCCATCCTGGCTTATCCGGTGATCACCTGCAGCGAATGGTTCAAGCACGAGGGTTCTTGCAAGAACCTGCTGGGTAATAATCCCGATCCCCATTTGGCCGAGTATCTCTCCAATGAAAAGCAGGTCAGCGCTCAAACGCCGCCAACTTTTCTTTTTCACACGAATGATGACGAGGGTGTTCCGGCTGAAAACAGCGTGGCGTTTTACATGGCCCTTCGAAAAGCGCGCGTGGCGGCGGAACTTCACATTTACGAGCATGGGCCGCACGGGGTGGGCTTGGCGCCGAAAGATCCCGTCTTGTCATCCTGGCCGCAACGGCTGGCGGATTGGCTTCGAGTCCGTGGGTTATTGTCGCCCGGAACGGCCCCCACGGACGCGGCGAAAACTCCTCCAGTTGTGGGGCATTGAGTGAAACGAGAAACTGGAAATTGGAAACTGGAAATTAGGGCTGCCGATTTCCAGCTTCTATACAGAGCGACATAACTGTTTGTGCATTGCCCTGTAGCGGCCGTCTATGACCGCCGGTCGGCGCTCATAGAGCGCCGCTACAAGTTATGTCGCTCTGTATAGTTCCCGCCCTGGAGATTTGGCCGTAGCGCAGCCGCCTGCCCCGGTCGCGACGCGCGGGATGGGTCCCGGCAGCATTTGCTCGTCCCGCTGCGCAGGAGCGGCGCTACGCCGAGCGCATTGTCCAGATGCTTTGTCGACACCACCTATTTTCTTGTTGGCTGCTGATGATAGCTGAGCGTATGATAGAGGCACGGGGAAGTCCTTTGTCGATTGAAATTCCTCCAGCCGAAGGGAGTTAAGGATGGGACGCAAGTACGGACAGCGGGGATACATGGACTCGGACCGCGATCGCGAGAGGTCCGAGAGGAAGCCTGCCCCCAGGAAGGAGTTGTTCGGGCCGAAGACTCCGGCCATGCCGGGAAAGCGCGAGGTGGTACGGTGTGCTTCCTGCGCAATGATCTTGCCGGTCGGGATCGATCTGCAAGGGCGCTGTCCAAAGTGTGGCTTTGAACTGCACAGTTGCAAGCAGTGCGCCTTTTTCGACACTGCCTGCCGGTTTGAATGCACCCAGCCGATTACTGCCCGCATCCCGAAGAAAGACGCCCAGAACCATTGCAGCTTCTATTCGCCGCGGACGACCATCGAGCGTGAAACCTCCACTTCCAGGCCTCTGGATGCACGCCAAGCCTTCGAGAACCTTTTCCGAAAGTAGCGGCGCTCAACTGGCCGCTCCGAGTCCCGTTACATGGTCAGTTAGAGACGAGGAATCGACGTCGAAAGGTGCCCGGGCCACCCCAGGGTGAGGTGGGACGTTAGACTGGAACCTCCAAATAACAAAACGTCACTAGCCCCCTTCTTTTCAATTCCTGAGCCATTCCATTCAACCTCTCTTCCCTGCCATTCGCTGCTTAAATGTCGCCATCCGAGACATATGAATTGCTCCCGGAAAGATTGGAATGGTCTAATGTGGGCCGGGGAGGGGATGGCTTCTTCGGTTAGCAGACTTCATCTCTCGCCATCTTGCTTTACGGTTGAGGCTTCAGGGTTGTCCTGTGTCCTCGCCACCCAGCCGTACGTAATTGCGCCACGATTATTCTTTACGGAGGCATTATGGCCACTGTTACTATCACTCCTGAAGTGCGAACCTCGCGACGGGGGGATTTCCAGAACGTTCAGCCAGAAGCGACTTTTACGGGCGCACCTATCGAACCTTTACAGAAGGGCCTGCCCAAGACCACGCAGTCGGTCTGCCCGGAATGCCTGAAGGTGATCGAGGCGCGGTTGTTCGAAGAGCAGGGCG
>JBEKUR010000002.1:0-99234 GCA_049514855.1 Terriglobia bacterium | reverse complement strand
GTCCTCGGCAAAGCTCAGAATTAGTGCATCCTGGATGTTTTTCCCAGATCACAGCGCGCTCAGAAGAGATTCTGGGCCGAAGTCCGGCTAGAGGAGATCTCCATTCATCTCCTCCAACGCCGTTTCTGGCCAACTTCCGGGTTGCCAACCGTTGGCGATGTGACTGGCCGATTCTGAGGCTGTTAGTGCTCTGGCGGTTTTTCAACGGCATCCTATCGAGGTGATGTCAACTCCAAGGCTTTCATTGACTTGCCTGTTTTGCAGACATAAAATTCGCGCCAGTGATCGGGCAAACCATCTCGCACTACCGCATCGTCGAAAAATTCGGCGGGGGCGGCATGGGTGTTGTTTATGGTCACGACTCGCCTCCTCAGCAGGATGGACCATTTCCATGAAGAAACTCGGCTTGCTCCTCTTTCTACTTCTATTGGTGCTCACGACCGCTCATGCCAAGACGGAATTCGGCAAACTCCAAGGCGCTGAATTCCGCATTGACGTCCCGGACAATTGGAATCACGGCCTGGTCGTTTACTATCACGGCTACCGCACCGAGAACCATGGCCGAGTTTTCGATCAGACCAAACCGCTCGATCCCACGCTCGCGGTCTTCACCAAAGCCGGGTATGCGGTGATCCAGTCCGGATACTCGCAAGGAGGCATGGCCCTGGAGCAAGCCATCCCGGAAACAGAGGGACTGCGGAAGTATTTTATCGAGCATTACGGGAGCCCTTCAGAGACTTATGTGGCCGGCCATTCGATGGGGGGCGAGCTCACCATGATGACAATCGAGCAGTCGCCTGGTCCCTACGCTGGCGCGCTCGACCTCTGTGGAGCGGTTACGGATACGTTGTCGCGGATCGGCCGCCGATTCGATCTGCGAGTTCTTTTCGATTACTACTTTCCCGGAGTCCTTCCGGATCCAGCCAAGATTCCTGTCAGCTTCGAAACGTCGGAAGAACTGGAGAAGAAGGTATCCGCTTCATTGGAAGCCAATCCGCCGGCGGCATCGGTTCTTCGCAATTTTGTGGGACTCCACAACGACAAGGACCTCACGAGCCTGCTGTTGTTCGCGACGTGGGTGTTGAAGGATCTGGAACAGCGGGCGGGCGGTAATCCCTTCGATAACCGCAACACCATCTATACGGGAACGACCGACGACAATGCCGTGAACGAACGCGTAAAACGCTATGCGGCAGATCCCGGCGCGTTGAGTTATATCCAGCGGTACTACACCCCCACAGGACACCTGACCCGGCCCATGTTGGCGATTCATACGACGTACGATCCTCTGGTGTCTCCCGCAGTTCCCAGCACGTACGCTCAACTGGCTCGGACCGCAGGTGCCGGAGACTTGTTCGTGGTGCAGTATGTTGAGCACGACGGCCACTGCAACATCACTCCCGAAGAGGTTGAGCGGGGATTTGCCGAACTGCTCCAGTGGAAAGAGAAAGGAACCGTCCCTGTCCCGGGACGCTTGCAGTAAGCCCTCGTCTCAGCTGTACAACTCCTCCAGCAACTCATGCGCCCGACGCAGAGGCACTTGGTATTCAATCCCCACATTTTGAACGTTTGGCGTAGTCCTCAGGTTGTTGGCGAAATTAGGCGACAGCGCTCAAGTCCGGGATTGGGGGTTCACGGGCTATCCGGAAGATGTTCTTCCTGTTGAGGCGCGTACTTTTGGCTGCGATACTGCCGAGCGGTCCACACGTCCCGTTCGAGGAAGCAAGGTCTTGTCGAACGCCGTTTCCGGCCAACTTCCGGTTGGCCGACAACTCGCCCGGAGCCTCATTTTTACGCTTCCCATAACCCCGTTTGCGCAGGTATCGTATACCGATTCGCGCTCCTTTCGGAAGGAGGATGGGATGTATTTTCAAAGACGCCAACTGCTTCGAACTCTGTCATTTGCTTTCGGGTCAAGCTTCATCTTGAGCGGAAAGCAACTCGGCTTAGCGGCGCAGACAGCCGTCTCGCCAAAGCTCTCTCCTTCCCCTGCGGGGGCCGCTGTTCGCGATGGGATCGCTGGAGGAATGGAAATGGAAAAAGTGACGGGAATCGGAGGATTCTTCTTCCGAGCCAAAGATCCGAAAGCGTTGGGGAGTTGGTACCAGCAGCACCTGGGAATCTCGCTCATACCATCGAGCGAAGGGGATCCCGTTTGGGAGCAAGAGGCAGGCCCCACCGCTTTCGCGCCTTTTCCTGAGACGAGCAAATATTTCGGGGATGCCCAAAAGGTCTGGATGCTGAACTTTCGAGTCCGGGATCTCGACAAAATGGCGGCACAGCTACGGGCCGCAGGAATCGAGATCAAGATTTACCCGCCCGATCCCACCGGCCGGTTTGCCCGCGTGCATGACCCTGAGGGAAATCCGATCGAATTGTGGCAACCTGCAAAGCCAGCCGCTCCACGCTAGTTTGCTAAACAGTCCAGGACTGTTTCTGGATTTCTCCTGGGTTACGAGCAACCCGGAAGTTATCAGCTCTCCGGTCGGGTTAGTACCGACAAACGCGCTTCTATTGACTGGTGTGGCTACTTCCGTGCGGCGCGCCGGACGACCGCAGATCTATTAGGTCAACGGTTCCCTAGACCGTTGAAGCTACTAAACCTTCTGCGCCGACGCTCGACGCCCAAACCCCTATCTTATTAAGGTAGCGTTCAGACGAGATATGCAACCGTTTTACAAGACCATCGCAAATGCCTTGAACTTTCACGAACGCGCGAGTTTCGGGCGCCTCGTCAGGCCGCGACGGTTCAAACACCGTTGTACGTGGCATTCTTCGGATTTTTGTAACTACACAAGAGTCCCGCAACTATGCTCCTTGTGAGAGCGGATCAGCGCGCATAACGCCGCGATGTCATGTTCTTGCTCGCGGCTGCAATCTCAACAAGCCGCTAGGTTATTTTTCTGACTGTCCACCGTGGCTGCCAATAATCATTAGGATGCGGCCTTGGGCCACAGATGGGAGCTGCCATGAAAGCATATTTCCGTTACCAAAAGGGCTATCTATACGAGGAGCATGGCGCGTGGTATGTCCGATATCGCCAACGAGTCCCACAAGAGGACGGCTCCAGCAAGCTTAAACACATCTCCAAGCATCTAGGGCGCTCCAAAGATTTCTCTAGCATTTTTGCGGTTGAACGGTGTCGGGCATCATTCATGCAAACCGTCAATCAAGATCGGCTCAGCACGAATTCGAGAATAACGTTAACCGCCTTCGTCGAGGGGCTCTACCTACCTTGGACCAAAGAGGAGCGTCGAGCCAGCACAAGCACAGGGCATCGTCAAATCTGGATCAATCACCTCCGCGATCGCGTCGGAGAACTTCGCTTGCGTGAATTCCGCACCGTGGACGCGAGTCGAATGTTGCGAGCGGTCGCCAAAGAGAAGGATCTAACGAAGACAACTCTGCAACACATCAAGTCAGTGCTTAGCACCATCTTCACCTGCGCCAAAAATGAGGGAGCCTTCGATGGGGCAAACCCCGTCGATGGCGTTTTGATTCCCTGGAATGCGAGAGAACCGGGCGAGACGCACGCCTACGATCTCGGCCAAGTGCTCCAAATTCTCGACCTCCTCCCGCTTCTCGCAAAAAGTCTTATCGCGACTGCGGCCTTCGCGGGGCTACGCCGAGGGGAGCTCCGCGGACTCGAGTGGACCGATTACACGGGCACCGAATTAAGGATCAACCGTTCGATGTGGAGATCGGTGGTCAGCCTTCCGAAGACACGCGCCAGCCGCGATTCCGTGCCTATAATTCCTGCCTTGGCGGAAATCCTCGACGCATACCGAAGATCCGCGGGTAACCCAGAATTAGGTTTCGTTTTTCGCTCCAATGATGGGCTTCCTATCAGCCTCGACAAAGTCGTGCGGCGGATGATTCGGCCGGCTCTTGAGGCCATCGATCTACCGTGGCACGGGTGGCACGCGTTCCGTCGAGGCCTCGCCTCGAACCTATACGCCATGGGAGCTTCCGACAAGGTGGTACAACGCATATTGCGCCACTCGAGACCGCACGTTACCAAGGAACGCTATATTAAGGTGTTTGATCGCACTGTGCTCGAAGCGGCGGAGAAGATGCAGAAACGGATCGAACAACTAAGACAAGCAAAAGAACCCTGCCGGCAGCTAGAATTGAGCTTTGGCGACGGAGTTGAACGACCACGAACTGCGCTAGACGAACAGCCAGCGTTCAGCCGTCTCGCGGATTCCTCGCTCTCAGGCCAGCAGTTGGCCAGCACCTTATCTTGAATACCACGGAAAGCTATTTGAAATTATGCTGGCGCACTTGGAGCAAGTCTCGACGCTGGATCGAGTTAGGGGGAATCTGGCGGAGAGGGGGGGATTCGAACCCCCGGTACAGGTTTTAGCCCGTACAACGGTTTAGCAAAAAATTTCCCCGTTTCACAGCCTGGTGTTCGGAACAAAAGACTTATGTTCGGGTGAATTGCCGTATTTTGGTGCAAAACACCCCTGTTTGGAGCCTGTTGTGCAACTATTGTGCAACTCCCTAGATGGAACTGCTCAGCAATACATCCTCCCCCGAATTCCGATTGTGAACATAGTGCTCGACCCAAGCCTCCCCATTGCTGCCTGATCGGATCACCAAGCCTATGTTCAGCCACGAAGATTAGATCCGTTTGATTCACGAGTATCGCACCGCCCTACTCAACCGCATGTTCGATGAGATCTGCCGCAAGTCGCCTCCTTCGTGCACTGAACAGGTCCCGGACGACATACTCGCTACTGCCAAAATAATCCAGAACGCCCTCTCTAATGCTGACGAAATCCACAACCCGTCACGCGGTCTATTCGTTCTTGCGCTGCAACAGGTCGTTGATTCGTTCATTGCTGGTCTGCTTACCGACGAGGCTTTTGAATGGCTGGCAGACGAACAACGGCGAATGGATAAGATTCTGGGTGAGGGCGTCGATCCAATCGGTGGTGTGCAGTGACACGAGCTGCGGCAAAGTCGTCCAGTCGTACGGTATCGTAGACACCGCTTGACCCAAAGTTGGCATGGTTGGAGGAGCAGAGAATTCAGCGGAGCAAGTTCTGGAACTGCTAGATCAACTCCCCACCATCCGACGCGTAGTCGAGCGCAGCGTACTATTATTTAGATCGTACGACTTTCTGGATTGTCAGGTTCAGTCCGCGGCCGCCGGAACACCCCTGCGATTCTGACTGCACTGTCCAATAGAGGCAAGTGGGGTCTCATTGAGATCGAAAAGAAGTAGTACACCTCTCTACTGCCACCCATCTAGTCATAACACGAACCCAGTGTGCTGTCCCGGAAGCTCCTTGCAATTTTCTTTAGGAGGCTGGGGCTTTAGCCCCACTGTAAGTTCCTCCTGCTCAACCGGGCTAATCAGGAACTACTGGGCGGTTGGGGAAGGAGGAGAGGTCAGAGCCTGGATGCGGCGGAACTCCTGCATATCGTGAGCAGCTTGTTGGGGCTTCCCTAATTTCCGGTGAACTCCAGCCAGAGCGAGATAGGCCTGCGCGGCAAGAGGAGTTTCCTTTTCCAACTCAATAACGCGGGCGAAGGCGTGCTCGGCAGCATTCGGATCGCTGGACGTGAGTGCTTTGCCGAGCGAGTAAAGCGTTTCCGGCATATCCGGGCGCAAAATGTCGGAGCGTCGCAGTTCCTCGGCGGCCTCTTTCATTTTGCCTTGTTGCAACAACGCTTCCCCAAGGCGATAAGCGGCTTCAGCATTCCCCGGCTGCTCTTTGGCCTCTAAATGAAATTGCTCTTCCGCTGTTGGCCAATCGGAGTTAGCGGCATAAACCTGGCCAAGCTCGAGGCGCAGGCCGGGCAAGTCAGGCCGCAGAGCCAGGGCTTGCTGGTACTCTTTCGCGGCTTCGGGGTACATCTTCATCGCGAAATAGGTTTGACCTTTGGCCTGATGTCCGCGCGGAGAATCGGGAGAGGTGGAGAACAATTTGTCCAGAGATTGTGAGGCAAGTGAACTTCCGGCACGGCTGAGATAGAAAAGAAGGTCGGGATCGTCCGGCCTTTTGGAAAGGGCGGTTTGCAGATTGGCCACTGCCTCGGCAGGTTGACCCGTTTGGAGTTGTGCGATGCCGAGTGCGCCATATTCATGAACCATATCCAGGTGAGGAATCGCTTCGGCGGCATAGCCAGTCGCGAGGAGCGCAATTCCGAGCAGTTGATGAACGGGAAGAGCAGTCGGATTGAGTTCGGCGGCATGCTTCAAAGGGGGAATTGCTGAGGCATAGTCTCCCTTCTTCATGTAGGCATCACCCAATCGGAAAAAGACGATGTCGGAGGAAGGGGCCAAGTCCGCGGCCTTGCGAAATGCATCGATAGCGCCGTCAAGATCGTGAAGATTTTCCGCCTGGATGCCAGACTGCAACAGAGTGATGGCTTCCGGTGGCAGGGCAGGCGCTGTCGATTGAGGCTGAAGCAACAAACACACCCAGAGTAAACATTGAGTCATGGCTGCACCGATTCCTCGATGAGGATGAACTGATCCGCTTTCACAGCCTTCAAAACCTGGTGAATGCCGGATGGCCACTTGATGTCGATGTCCGCAGTTTGGGCGGAACCCAAGCCAAAGTGAAGGCGCTTGTCGTTGGAAGAGAGGTAGCTTCCCGCAGCCGTGGCGAAGCGGACCTGGCCGTTCACTTGAACGCGAGCGCCGAAGCCGTCGCGATTGCTGCGCTTTCCACGCAGGGTGATGGTCAGCCAGTGCAATTTGCCGCCGCGATTCAGAAACAACCGAGGACGGTCGCCAAGCGAGGTAGTGACCACGTCCATCCAGCCATCGTTGTTTATATCGCCGAAGGCGGCCCCGCGCCCCGCGACGGGGACATCGGAACCAGAGTTGGCTCGGACAAAATGGCCTTTGTGATTCAGCGCAAGCAATGGGGTATCCCGATATCGCAGAGAAGTATCATACGTCTCCACATTATCGAAGACATGAGCCTGCATAATGAAAACATCCTTCCAGCCGTCATTATCGAAATCCTCGAACCCTACACCCCAACCGCCGGATTTTCCGGAGAGGGCGGCGATACCGCTCTCCATGTCCTGAGGGCTGAAGGCACCATTGCCGTCGTTATGGAAAACGACGTAGGGCTGGTGGGGAAGTTGTGTGACGATCAGGTCGGGAAGGCCGTCGTTGTCATAGTCCTGAAAGGCAACGCCCATGCCCGAAAGCATTTTGCCGTCGTCGGTAAGGGCCGCGCCGGAATCCAAGGCTATTTCGGTAAAAGTGCCGTTACCGTTGTTGTGAAAGAGGAATTGGTTGGTGACATCGTTGGTGACAAAGATATCGGTGTAGCCATCGCCGTCGTAGTCGGCGAAAGCGACTCCCAAACCGTGGCCCTTATGAGCGGCGATGCCGGAGGGAACACTGACGTCTTCAAACGTGCCGTCGCCGCGGTTGTGGTACAGGATGTTGGAGACGGGAGGAAACTCGCCCGGAGGGCAGTAGGTAGGCCTTTCGGAGCCACAGGTTTTGTTTTTCTCGACGCTCCAGTCAAGGTAGCGGGTGACAAATAGATCCAGCTTGCCATCGTTGTCGTAGTCGAAGAAGCCGGCAGAGACGGACCAGCCGCCGGCAGCGACACCAGCCTTTTCGGTGACGTCGGTAAATGTTCCATCACCATTGTTGTGATAGAGGATGTTTTTCCCGTAGTTGGTGACGTAAATGTCGGGATAACCGTCGTTGTCGTAATCGCCGACGGCCACGCCCATACCGTAGTTGGTGTCGCCAGCGTTTGCCAGGCCGGCCTGCTCCGTGACATCCGTGAACGTGCCGTCTTTATTCTGGCGATAGAGACGATTCCAGTAGGCGGGGTCGTGGCGATCAAAACTGTAAGGACTAAGCATGGGGTCACGCACAAGACCACCGTTCACGACAAAGACGTCCATCAAGCCGTCATTGTTGTAATCGAGGAGGGCGACACCGCCGGGCATGGTCTCGATGAGATATTTCCGAGACGTGGGAGAGTTGCGCAGGACGAAATCGACGCCGGTCATGAAGCTCACGCGGAACACAGCGTCAGAATTGGTCTTTGTCTCTTGCGCGAGCACGGCAAACGTGCAGAGCAGGGAAAGCAAACCCGCCTTGGCCTTAAGCGCTCCCGGCAAAGCAAAATCCTTTCCTTGCGCGACGGGCGAGGGACGGCGCAACGTTTATACGTACAACGAGAATCGCAATCTAACTTCGCATTTTCTCAGTTTGAGTTACGAATTTCCAGGTCGCTGCCATGAATCTCGTCGGGGAGGTCGAGGGTCAGAGTGTGTTTGGAGCTGTCCAGCGAAACGGCGAGGCCACCCGGTTTTCCTTTCAAACTGACCGTGGCAGCGGCCGAGTCCCACCCGTAAACCACCACATGGATCAGGCTCCACCAAGGTTGGAAAGGACCCTGGTGTTCTCCGATATGAAGAGAAAGGCCCTGTGGTGTGACGGCGCAGGAGAAATTGACGCGCAGGAAGTCGCCGCGGGAATAAGCGAGAGTTTTGCCATCATCGAGATAAAGAGAACCGTGACAGTCTTTGCCGGGGTAGACGCGCAGAGTTAATGGACCTTGGGGTGTCTCTTCGGTGCTTTGCGTCAGTGGCTGCATCGGCAGGATGGAACCTTCCCGGACGAAGACGGGAAGAGTATCGAGTTTAGGCTGAATGAGGAGGCTGTTTGAGCTGGTCCTCTTGTCCGTGGCCGGGGGCTGGATTTTACCGCCCGTCCAGTATTCGTACCAGAGGCCCGGCGGCAACTTGAGTTCGTAGCTGTCCGGCTGCTCGGGAAACGGAGGAGGCGCTAGGAGTAAATCAGGGCCAAAAAGAAATTCATTGCCAGCATCGAGATCGAGTGGGTGGGAATCCGCAGTGGCATTGGGGAATTCGAGGAAGAGCGGGCGAACAACGGGTACACCGGTCCGGGAAAGCTCTTCGACGGCGCTGTAAATGTAGGGCAACAGCCGATAGCGTTCTTCGATATAACGTCTACGAATGGATTCTTGTTCTGGACCATGAACCCAGACTTCCTTGTCGCCAGAGCCTTTGTTGGTATGGTTGCGGTCGATGGGCTGGAAGGTGGCGAGTTCGGTCCACTCGGTGAGCAGTTCGGGCCGGGGAGTGCCGATAAAACCGCCGACATCAGCGCCACAAAGTCCAAAGCCGCTCAGGCTGAGATTCAAGAGCATGGGAGTGGTCAAGCGGAGATGATTCCAAGAGCTGGTATTGTCGCCGGTCCAGGTGACGGCATAACGCTGGCCGCCCGCGTAAGTGGCTCGCGTTAGCACGAAAGGCCGGAGATCGGGATTCAGCTTAAGTAAACCCTCGTAGGTGGCGCGGGAGTTCTCCATGCCGTAGACATTATGAATTTCCAGATGAGTGGCGGTCCGTGGCCGGAATCCAGGTTCATCAATGCGGTGTTGGACGTCATCCGGCATGGTGAGATTCGGAGTGAGAAAAACGGAGGGCTCGTTCATGTCATTCCAGAAGCCAGCGACGCCGTCGGAAAGAAAATCCTTATAAAGCGAACCCCACCAGATGCGTGTTTTTTGCTGCGTGAAATCGGGAAATACCGAGGGGCCGGGCCAAACTGTTCCAACGTACGTCGAGCCGTCTAGGTTTTTTAGAAAGTGGTCTCCGGCTACTCCGGAGTCATAGGGGGCGTAACCAGCATCGGGTACGCGGGCGATATGAAGATCGGTGATAACGACGACATGGAACTTTTCGTGTTTCAGATCGGAGAGAAATTGCGCAAAATTTGGGAATCGATCCGTGTTCACCGTGAACGGACGATTGTTCTTTTGGAAATCGATATCGAGATAGAGCACGTCGGCAGGAATCTTATCGGATCGTAAACGCGAGGCGATTTCCCGCACCCGGGATTCCGGCTCATAACTGAAACGGGACTGCTGAAAGCCCAGCGACCACAGTGGAGGAAGCGGTGGCAAACCGGTGAGCCAGGCGTAGGTGCGAACGACTTGCTTGGGGTCGGGGCCGTAGAAGACGTAGTAATCGATGGGGCCGCTTTCCGCCCCAAAGGAATAGAGGTTGCGTTCGCCACGGCCAAAATCAAAGCTGGTGGACCAGGTGTTGTCCAGAAAAAAGCCCATGGAGCGGCCGGCGCGCATGGTGATAAAGAAGGGAATGCTTTTGTAAAGAGGATCGGTGGATTCCTGAAATCGGAAAGCATCTGTGTTCCAGAGACGGAATGATTGGCCGCGGCGATCGAGTGGACCGATCTTGTCACCCAAGCCGAAATAGTGCTCGTCGGGCGGCATCTTTTTGTAAATGCGAAATGCGGTGCCATGAGATTCCAGGGGCCAGCCGGCGGCGTCCTCTTGCAAGATGTTTCCCGCCAAATCCGAGACGGAAAGACGCAGGGACATCGGATCGATGCGAACGCGGAGAAGGCTGGTGCGAAAACCAAATGTGCCGCCGGTGCTTTCCGGTATAACGTTGCTGGCCTGCTGGCGGATAGCTTGGGGAACGGCCCAAGAGGCATCTTCCGGCAACTCTCCGTTCACGGACTGGCGCACGCGGAGCACGTCATCGCGCAGGGCAACGACTTGCAGGACCATCTTGCCGCTACGGACTTCCATTCCGTTGGGTAAGGCCTTAACGGGGGCTGCATTTTCTAGCGCGGACGAGCTGCTCGCACTGCTGGGTCTTTCCGCGCCGCAGGAGCGCCCGATGGGGCTCACCTGCGGGGCCAAGCTGAGCGCGAGCAGAAGGAGCGCACTACGACAAAACTCCGCATGGACTGATTTCCGAGTGTTCATTTTCGTGTCCTGGTGCACCGCCGCAGCACGACTGATCCGGCACTCCGGCTACCTCGCTCAGACCACCAGCACACACTTCTCTGCTGGGCAACCCATCTGAGAGACTGAGTGTTCACGCGTTCCAAACTCTGAGGCCGGTGAGGCAGGCTATCTCTGCTCTCCGTTGGAATTCATGTGCGGGAGAGAGTGGGCGCGAATGCCTGGCAGGCTGCCGTCCTTCTTCGGCTTGATCCTTATGGCCTGCCAAACATTCGCTCCCCGGGGTTGGGGGAACCTCTAGCCTGCACCAGGCTAGAAGTAGAATTTGCCAGCGAATTGTACAGTTCGCGCCTGATAGGCTG
Source organism: Terriglobia bacterium (assembly GCA_049514855.1). Taxonomy (GTDB): domain Bacteria; phylum Acidobacteriota; class Terriglobia; order UBA7540; family UBA7540; genus CAVROP01. The sequence continues at coordinate 88,133 of JBEKUR010000002.1, read as the reverse complement.
AGGTTATCGTTCCGAATCTGGGACCGTCGCCCAGATTGGTGTCCGGTTGGAAGAAGTCCGGATGGTTGAGAGCGTTGAACATCTCGAAGCGGAATTGGACGCGCATGGACTCTCGAATATTCCACCATTTTTGTACGCCCATGTCCCAATCGAAGTACTTGGGCCCATGGATATTCGAGAAGAACCGTGGAGCGTCTCCGAATGTGAAGGCGGCCGGCTGCGAGAAAGCCGCAGGATTAAGCCAGTCGTTGATCGATTGGTTTGCCGGTATCGGGTTCACTCCCGCCACCACATTGGGGCGCTGGTTGAAACCAAAACCAACGTTGTTCACCGCTGGTTGAATGGATATGGGCAGTCCTGACTCTGCCGTGAGGATGCCGGACCACGCCCAGCCACCCAGAACCGCGTCCACGCCCTTGTTCCAGTTCGCCCCATAGCGCTTCCCTTTGCCGACAGGCAACTCGTAAACGTAGGAGGCCACGAATCTGTGCGGAATGTTACTCACGTCGACCGAATAGTCAGCAGCCAAGTTGTACGCATTGAGGTTATTAGTGCCGCTGCCCGGGAAGGCCCAACCGGAATTTCCTTGCACGTCATCCATGAACTTCGAATAAGTGTAGGAAAGGTTGAGGTCCAGGCCAGAGTGCCAGCGGTGTTTAAAGGTGACCTCGAGTGCGTTGTAGGACGTGGTTCCGACAGCGGGCTCGCCCTCGTACACGCTACAGTATTCGGGGAACGGCAGCAGAGTCTGCTCCAAGCTAATCGTCGGGTTGTTGAGACCACAGCTACTCGACGTTATCTTGCCATAGAAGGGGTTGGGTACGGCATTGTAGAGCGCATTGCCCAGCGCCAAATTTCCCGCCGACATCTCGTTCCATTGCTCACCAGTGGCAAGCACGTCTGTGCCGTGATTCCCGACATAGCGGATGTCCAGGAGATCGTTGGGGGTGAAACTGTACTCGATGCCAGCCATCCACTGCTGCACATAAGGAGTGTTTCTGTTGTAGTTAGCCGCGCTCACCCCAAAGCCAACGTCTTGCAGTCCTCCCGCGGCATTGCCCGTGGGAAGCCGTTCGCCAGTGGGGAATGCAGTGCCACAGGGCGCAAACACGCCAATCTGAGCTTCACAATTCACATTCGCGTTTCCGCTCAGAGTGGAAGCGGGATTTAAGCCGTTGTTGAGACTTGTGATCCAAGTTGTCGGTTGGGAAAATCCGTCGTTGGGGCCTTGGCCGTAGTAGTTCGGCACGTAAAAGATCCCGTAGCCGCCACGGACCACCAGCTTGTTGGCTGCTTGAATAGCCACGGAGATGCGCGGAGCGATATTGTTGTACAGAGTCTTGTAGAGGCCGGAGTTGTTTGGCGAGTTGAAAATTACTTCGCCCGGGTAAGAGGCACCAACTGCGGCGCTGATGGGGTTCTCGGCAGTGAAGCTAAAATAATTCTGGGCGTTGTGCCGTTCGGTTGGCGCGGTTTGGATTTCATAGCGCAAGCCCAGGTTGAAGGTGACGCGGCGTGTCGCTTTGTAACTATCCTGCAGATACCAACCGAGGAAGTGCTTATCGGTCGCCTGGAAAGCCTGGAACATGGTCTGCGAACCGGTTCCCACTCCGAGCAGGTAGGAAGCGAACCCGTTTCCGGTATTCGCAGTTGGGTTATTCGGATCTGGCCCAGCCGTGGAAGCGGTGTCGAAATTGAGGGTGGTCTCGCCGTAGTGCCCGCCATCAATGCGAAGCCAAACATCCGTAAAACCAAAGGCGAATTCGTGCTTACCCCTGGTTTTCGTGAAATCAACGGAAGTGGTCCACAATGTTTGCGGGGTGATGTAATCGTTGTTCCCGCCAACGGCACCCAGGCCTTGGTAACCTTGCTCGGTAATCTGAGGAAATGCCGGGGCAATGCCGTCGATGAAGGAAGGAAGCCCAAGCTGCGAGGCTTTGTATCCGAACCCTTGTCCAATGCCTCCCTCGACGTGGCGATTCACTCCGAAGTTGAAGTTCATGGTAAAGGTCGGATCGAAAATATGGTTGAGGCCGAGGTTAGAGCTGTAGCGGTTGTTCGGATTCAGCAGCCCCGGGCCTGCCGGATCGGAAGATCCGAAGAAGTCGGGGGTGTTTGTTTTCGTCTGGTATTTCTGCGACCAGCGTCCGTAGATCCGGTTATTGTCGTCCAAGTTGTAGTCCACGCGGATCGAATATTCATTGGAATGCTCCGGGGCCGCGGCGGTGCCCACAAAATTATTCGCCAGGTTCGAATTCGTGGGGCTCGGCCAATAGCTACCCGAGGCAATAGCGGAAGTGATGGTGTCCATCATTGCTGTCGGAAGCGTATTGCCAGGGATGGGATCGCGAATGTATTCGGCGGTGGCGCCAGTGGGGCAATTGCTGACCGTCAGCCCCGTGACCGGGTCGGTCCCCCCGCACGCGACTTGGCGGGTGCTGAACGGATTGTAGATCTCCCCACTGTAAATAGGCCGTCCCTCATAATCCGTGCCGACTTGAGCGCCCAAGAGAGCCCCAAAGTTTCCGGTCCTTTCCGTGGCCGTGGGCAACGTGTATACAGTGGTGTCTGGTGATGCCTGCCTCAGACCTTCATAGTAGGCAAAGAAGAAGAGTTTGTTCTTGATGATTGGACCGCCAATCGTGCCGCCAAATTGATTGCGATGAAACGCTGGTTGAGGTCCATTGTTGAAGAAGTATCGGGCATCCACATTACTGTTGGCGTAAAAATCGTAGGCATCGCCGTGGAACTCGTTGGAACCCGACTTGGTCACCATGTTGACTACGTTGCCGCTGCTCCACCCGTACTGCGCAGTGAAGGCATTGGTCTGAATCTTGAGTTCTTGCACGTCGTCCACCGAAGGAACGTAAATCACACCACCCCAATCAGCGCGCGTATCCCAAGTTCCGTCCAGCAGGTATTCCGCGGTGTCAAAGAACGTGCCGCCGAAATTCAGGAACGAAATGTCCTGATCCGCGGTTTGAGCTAAGCCGGGAGATCCCACAACCTGCTCTTCAGCGGCGTTGTTGACCGAGGAATTGATCAACGCCAGGCTGATTACGCTGCGGAAGTTCAAGGGCAGGTCTGCGGTCACCTTGGAAGAGACGTCCTCGGAAATATTGGCGTTGTCCACGTTGACCAGCGGGGCTTGTGAAGTGACTTCGACTCGTTCGGTCACCCCTCCGACGGACAAGGTAACCTGCTGTCCGGCGGTCTGACCAGCAGCTAAGGTGATTCCCTCCTGCTTGTAGTGCTTGAACCCCGGGGCCTCCACTTCCAGTATGTAGACAGCGGGAGGCAGGAACGTAAAAGTGTACAGACCAGTGTCTTCGGTCGAAAACGTCCGCGAAAACCCAATTTCGGGACTCGTAAGAGTTACCTTTGCGCCGTTGACAGCCCCGCCTGCCTGATCAATAACACTGCCGTTCAGCGTGGCTGTGAATGCAGCAGATGATTGACCATAGAGCTGGGTGCTACCCAAGGCGACAAGAACGAATAGAAATAATAAAAAGCGAAATCTCCAGAAACGTAATTTCCCCAACATAGAGACATACCTCATAGAAACACACCTCCTCAGGTTCGGCTGAAGACGGAAACCCACCCCGTAGGCTCGGATAGCCCCGAAAACCCGCCGCGCTTTTGAGTTGTCTCTGATCGCGGCGGAGCCAGCAGGCTGAATCCGAGCAGACAATGACGCCTATAGCAAGTCGCTTCGAAGCATGCAAGGATTTGCCCGAAAAAGAAGCAGGATAAAAGAGATAAGAGGCCGAAGAGCCGGTTATCTCGATGAACTGCAAAGAGTTATGGGGGAGAGGGGCCCCAGAAAAGAGCTATCTGGAGTAGCCTTTTATCTTGCGCCCGCGCCTGCCGCACGGTATTATGCCCGTAAACCAAGTTCTTCGTCGACAAAGTCAGTGATACCCGTGCTCTGTTTCGCGGCGCAGCGACACTCATTACTCGGGTAAAGGGTGGGGTAACCTTGCTACCAGAGCAAGCAACGGAAAGTTGGACACCTTGTAGCGAGCTCGAAAAAGGTGCCGTTCAAGAGCAACTGGAAAAGCTGCTAGCTACCTATCTATTCAATTCGAGCCGGAGATACCCGAGCTTTCTGAGGTATGTCCTCGCAAGAGTGCTCGCGGGCCAGACCGCCCAGCTCAAAGAGCGAATTCTAGGCATCGAGATTTTCGGGCGGCCACCGGACTATGACACGAACACGGACCCCATCGTTCGAGTCACGGCAGCGGAAATTCGCAAGCGCATCGAACATTATTATCAAGATCCCGTGCATAGCCAGGAGATACGGATCTATTTGCCGTCCGGCTCCTACGCCCCGCAGTTTTCCTGGCCTGGTCATCCTGGAGGCGCGGTCTCCCCGCCGCCGGAATTGCACGGACCCGTGACGGAAGCGGCTGTGGTCCATGCGCCGTCGGCTGCAGTTGTTCCCGATGTGGTCCCGGCGCAACGAAGTGTCTGGCAGGGGTGGAGAGGCGCATTTTCGCTTGCTGTGCTCGCCGTGATTATGGCGTCGACGGCTATTTGGTACTTCACCCGGCCGCCGGTCCTGAAACAGTTTTGGGAACCGTTCGTGAAATCGCCCGAACCGGTGCTATTCTGCATGGCCGACCAGATCCAATATTCCACGATTCGTTTGAGGGACGCCGCTGACCCGCAGCGCGAAACGACTCTGTCCGACTCCATGATCGCCATCATCATCGACGACGTCAGCCCGCTGGTGAATGTTGCGGGCGTGCTACGAGCCTACGGGAAAACCTATCGCGTGCTTGGTGAGTCGACCACTACTCTGACCGATCTCCGCCGAGCTCCTTCGGTCCTAATCGGTGCGTTTGACAATAGCTGGACGCTGCGCTTGACCTCTCCTTTGCGTTTCCATTTTGCGAACGACCCACAGATGACACGATTGTGGATCGAGGATCGCACCAAGCCCGGTAAACGGGAGTGGGTGCTGGACCGGTCTCAGCAAGAAACGGGTGTCTACAAAGACTACGCGATCGTGACGCGCTTTTTGGATCCCAACAGCGAGCAGTATGTGGTTGTGGCTGCCGGCATTGGACGAGGGGGGACAGTGGCCGCCGGAGAATTTTTGGTGGACGAACATCACATGGAAGAAATGCTGACACAAGTTCCCCGGGATTGGAAACGAAAGAACCTCGAGATTGTTCTCGAAACCCAGGTGATTCAAGGCCGCTCGGGCCCGCCGCGCATCAGTGCGGTTTACATCTGGTAGTCCATCCCACCTACTCCGGGGAAATAAAAGGCCCTGTATGCATTGTTGCCCTAGGGTTGCCACGTGCGACATTTTGTAGGTTCTCAAAGAAACTGTGACCGATAAGACTTCTGGTTTCTTGGTCAGCATCTGCGCGAAGCTTTTCTAACGTCAATAATGGAAATTCCGAGTATCTGGGATATACAACGGTCAAAGCTTGTGTTCAATTCCGTTTGGTCGACGGGATTGTTTATACCAGCAGGAGTGAGAGAGAATCCACACTGATGCTTGCTCCAGTGGCAGGCCTTTTGTACTACATTCTCCGCCCAATACCGTGGCGACCAGGAAGGCCAGCGAAACGGGCCACACGTGCTGTCGCGTTGTGACGATGCATTCGGGCAGTGTGGGGATGGTCCGTCCAATTGTGATACCGTTTAGAGCGTGATTCGAGAAGCTCATAGCGCTACCACTGAGACCCGTGCTCGCCGCAAACCAATGACGGATACCCGAATCACCGCGAAATTGATCGAAAAGATCAAGCGCTTGGTCTCCACCGGCGTAATTGTCCCGGGAGCAAAATTCCCGCCGGAACGTGAACTCGCCAGGGAGTTCAACGGAAATCGCTCGACTTTGCGCCTTTATGCGGCAATCCAGCGGCATGACGCAGAAGAGGCCCGGCGCCGCATGCTGGACCACATTATTGAAACCACATCTCTGCTGAACAGGAAAGCTGCTTCGGCAGCTCCGTAGTCCATTAGGCTGTCGCATTCTCTTTGGTTCAGCCAATTGTGAGGCGGTGCCATGAGCTATGGTTTAGCAATCAAGGAATCCGGAGCGTTGGATTTCGTACCGCTCGGTGGGCTCGTTCATCGGCTAGATCCAGTCATCATCCCCTTTCGTAAAGCACGGGAATGCGAGATCCACGTCAGCGGCGGCGAATTCAACGTTGCCGCCAACCTAGCTGACTGCTTCGGTCTGCAAACTGGAATCGTTAGCGCCATGGTCAAATATCCCATTGGGGATCTCGTGGCTGAGCGTGTGCGAGCCATGGGCGTCAAACCCTTCTACAAGATGTTCCAGCACAACGGCGTGACCGGGCCCAATAGTGCGACCGTCTACAGCGATCGTGCCTATGGGGTGTCGAGGAATTAGACAAAATTGCCAGCAATCAAGAAGGAGTTATCTATGAGTAAGAAACCTGCAGTAGCCATCGAGAAAATGGTTTTTCGAAAGACCAATGCGAAGAGCGGGCGCCATCTTGCCGTGACGCCGAAAAACAGCACGATGCGCCATCTGTCCTACGGACGTATCATCTTAGACTCTTCCCAATCGCGAGTTGTCTTTTCCAATGGATGTCGGGAAACGGGCCTGATTTGCTTGGCCGGGATGGGTGTGGTGAAGGTTGCGGGAAGTGAATTTGAATTGGGACAATTCGACGCTATCTACATTCCCCGCGATTCAGCAATTGAAGTGTTCACGAAGAGTTCCGTGGATTTTGCAGAATTTTCCGCCGACGTAAAGGGCAAGTACCCTTTGAAGGTCATCCGGTACGCTGACGTGGCCAGGGACCCCGGCATGAAATTTGTTGCCGGGGGGCCGGGTTACAAACGCGAGTTGAACATGCTGATTGCCAAGAATGTCGAAGCGGGCCGTCTAATTGCGGGATTCACCTCTTCCGACCAGGGAAACTGGACCAGCTGGCCGCCGCATGAGCACGGCAAGATGTTAGAAGAGATGTACGTCTACTTTAATATGCCGGAACCGGCCTATGGCATTCAACTCGTGTACAACGACACGCAATATCCGGAATTGGTGGTAGCTGTGCGGGATGGAGATGCCGTGTTGATGCCCAGCGGCTATCACCCGAATGTTTCCGTGCCGGGGCATCGAATCGCTTTTCTATGGGCCATGGCCGCCCACAAGGAATTGGAGGACCGGCAGTTTGGTGTCGTGAACGTTCAGCCGGGATTTCAGCAAGGCCCTTCCGGTCTTGAGGCTGGCCGCAGGTAAAGCGCCTGGTCGAGCCAAGAGGAAGTGATGGCGCACCAAAACTCGATCGCCGAGAGCGAGTCTTGCGGAGAAGCGCAGGTTGCGGTTGCGCTCATCAACTTGGCCGCCGCTGCGCACCTAGTTTCTTCCGCGAATCTATTCACGTTACCCTCGGACATGTTCCCCGGCCGTGCGGTCGGATCGGTCGTGGGGATTAGAGGAGCGGCGGGCGGGCTGGGTGGCTTCGTCTTCGCAAACACGGTGGGCCACATGCTAAGGCCGCAACTCACGCCTGCACGAGTCAGATGAGAGCGAAAGTATGAGCCTGGAAGCGTTTCGACTGAATGGTAAGAATGCACTGGTTACCGGATCGCGTCGAGGGCTTGGCTTAGCCATTGCCGTGGCCTTAGCAGACGCTGGCGCCAATGTGGGGTGCCACGGGTGCGACCCGAATCCCGGACCGGGCTGCAACGAAATTCGGGCCGCTGGTCGTAAGACCTTTTACTTCTCCGGAGATTTGGCAAATCCGAGGGCGTGCACCGGCCTGTTCGAAAAAGCGATCGCCGAGTTTGGTTCCATCGACATCTTGGTGAACAATGCCGGCACGATCCGGAGAGCCCCCGCAGCGGAATATCCCATGGAATTCTGGGACGAATTGATTGCTGTTGATCTGACAGCGGTTTTCCGACTATCGCAACTTGCTGGACGGCACATGCTGCAAAGGAGAGCCGGCGGCAAGATTGTCAATATTGCCTCGCTGCTCTCCTTTCAAGGAGGTATCTTCGTGCCTGCCTACGCGGCCGCAAAGGGCGGGCTTGCGCAGTTAACGAAGGCCCTCGCCAACGAATGGGCCTCCAAAGGAATCAACGTGAACGCAATTGCCCCTGGGTACATGGCTACAGACAATACTACCGCCCTACGAAACGACCCTGTCCGCAACCGCCAGATACTTGAGAGAATCCCCGCGGGAAGATGGGGAGAACCGAAGGATGTGGCGGGTGCTGCGTTGTTCCTGTGTTCGTCCGCGAGCGATTATGTGCACGGACACGTGCTCGCGGTGGACGGGGGCTGGCTGGCTCGCTGAGGAAAGGACATGTTTTCAGCCGTCGCCAAAAAGACGCTCAGCTTCAGGATATGGCCAGTTGGACTGTATCGCCCAGACATCCCAGTAATTCAAGGCTGATTCTGGTCCTTTGCGAGCTCCGACCTTTCAACGATGGTAGTGGCCCACAGAAATCCGGCGACAGCTTCCTTTGCATTGAGGGTCCTTGGGTAGCCGACATAATCGGCATAGTTGGCCTGTACGCACACACCGTCGCAAGCATTGTTGATATCGACTAACCCGTTTTCATGGACTGTGGCATTCGCCGTAATGGCTCGGTAACCGGCAGCAACAGTAGGCTCGTATTCCTGACGATTCAGGAGACCAAGCTCTATCCCGCGTTGAAGGGCATAGGTGAACATGGCGCTCCCAGATGTGTCGATCCAATTATCGGGCCGGTCGCCCTTGTCGACTACCTGGAACCATCCACCGGTCTTCGGATCCTGAACACGTTTCAGGGCGGCCGCAAGACGCGTGTAGATGTCCAGCACCTCATGGCGGCGCGGATGATCGACAGGCAGGTCGGCAAGAGTTTCGACGAGGATGAGAGCGTACCAGCCGAGGCCTTCGCTCCAGACCTCACCAGAGAGGCCTGTCCCGGGATCCGCCCAGAGCATCTTACGCTCTGGAATCACCGTGGCGAGTTTCGGATTTGCGGCCCAGGCATGATAGTATAAGCCGCTGTCTGCTTTCAGGGCATGTTTCGCAAAAATCGTGATTTGACGGGTCGCCTCATCGAAGCAGTATTCCCGATCGCCGATAGTTATGCCGTAGCGGATCAGGAATATCTCCCCCATGAACACGCCGTCTACCCACATCTCTCCCGGCAAGTTCGGGTTGTGCCAAAAGCCACCATCAGCATTTCGGGGGAAGCTGTCGAAAGCCCTGCGAATGGAAGCTGCAGCAGTGCGGTACCGAGGATCGTGAGTGTGTTCGTACAATCCCACAACGATGTTTCCGGCCATAACGTTGTCAAGGCTGTCCAGATTGACGTTCACCAGGTTTCCGCGCTTATCGATGAAGGGGTCGATCTCTCGTTTGATGAAATCGAAATACTTCTGCTCTCCCGTGAAACGCCAGAGCATTTCAAAGCCGTTTAGGGTGTACCCTTTCCAATACGACCAACGGGTAAGGCTATCCTGCGGAGTGCCCGGGTTGCGCTTCATTATGGTGTCGGCCATAGCTATCGACCAGAACTTCGGTCCCGGCCGCGTATCGAATGAGTGGAGGAGAAACGTCGCACTCGCAGTCAGAAAACCAGCCAAGAGCAGTGCCGATGCTTTCATCGGTCAGTAGTCTCCGTCAAAAAAATTCTTTGTACGCCTAGTGCTAACAAAAGCTAGTTGTCTATCCCTGGCAGGGTCGACTCTGTATTTGGTTACTTCCCTTTTCCCCCGCTATGGCTCATTTACCTCCGCAATGTGCGCAAGAGCGGTGTCGATCAGTCGGTTGTACTCATCCAGTGCGCAGCTCGGATGAGCATTGTCGGGATTTTTCCTGACAAATGCGGGCGACGCTTCCGTGGCGTGCATGGCTTTGATTTCCTTGGCCAACCCGGCGAGTTTCGTTGGCAGGCCGCTCACTTCCGTAAATGCAGTTCCTGGATGATAGCTGAGGCGGTCTCCCGTCTGCATTGCATCGATCAAGGAATCGGGCGACCAGTTCGTTGGCCAGGTAGCGTTTAAAATGTCATAAGTCTCGCGGAGTCGCGTGATCTTGCCTGCAAAACCATCAAGCATCGCGCGATTGCGCGCCATCTGGGGATCGATTTGTATCGTGAACGTCACTGCATCGGCTAAGCGGAAGCCATGCGTTCTAATCACAGTCGTTAGGGTGTTGCCTTCGAAATACCAGCCGGGCGCATCCTTGTTTTTCGCGTACGCTACGGACTCCCCGTTGACGCTCACCAAGGAGGGTGGCCAACTCCCCGGGAGGCGCACTTCGTAAGCCCGCTCTCTTCGCATGCCATTGTAGTGCCCCTGTGCACGCGCGACGGTGACGGTGAGGAGAGTGCCGTCCTGATTCAGCGACGCGCGAATGGGTGTCCAGGCGTTTTCGCCATGGAGGTAACCGGGCGTGTCACCCTCATCTTCATAGAGCCGATAATCGGAGACCTGCTCGTCTTTGAGCGGCAAGACGGTGAGAATCAGAAGGTCCGCAGGTTTTGCATTGGCATGGTTCCTGTCCGGCTGCATGGGAATAATACTGCCACTTTTCACGTATATAGGGATCTCGTTGATCGAGAAGCTGCGGTCCAATGCGACGGAACCTTGAAAACTGGCCCCACTGTCCCATTCGATCCAGTTCCCGGGTGGCAGCCATACTGAGATTTTCGCAAGTCGCGACCCCTTGTCCACCGGGTGGGTGACCGGAGCCGCGAGGAGGCTGTCCCCGAACATATATTCGTCCTTCGCATCATAAGCTTGCGGTGCGTCCGGCCAGTCATAGTAGGGAGGCCGAAGAAACGCCAAGCCGGTATCATATGTTTTTCTGGCCTCGGTGTAGATGTATGGCTGCATGGCATAACGACGTGTGAAACTTTGCTGCATCAGGTCAGAATATGGCTCGGGGTATGCCCAGATGCGGCGTTCCGCGTCTGGGTTCTTGGTCGTGTGGGTCCGCAAAATCGGACTGAAAATCCCCCACTGGATCCATCGCAAGTAAAGCTCAGGTTCGATGGCGCCGGGCATATGGCCGCCGATGTCGTGGCTCCAATAGGCATAGCCGACGTTCGCTGCGGTCGCTGTAAAATAGGGTTGGAACGCGAGTGAGTCCCAGACGGAAATGGTATCGCCCGAGAAGCCAATTTGGTATCGATGATTTCCCAGGCCGCCCCAGCGGTGAAACAGCAGCGCACGTTTACCTTCGCGCTCTTGGTCGGTGAAGAAAACATGGTTCAACCACCAGGTTGGATTTAGTCCGGCGATTTTGGTGGTGTCTTCCTGCTGCCAGTCGAGCCAGAAGAAATCGATTCCCTGGCGTTCCAGTGGGTGAAGCATGATCTTCATGTAGTTCGTTGCAAACTTCTTGTCCGTGATGTCAAAGGGAACGTATTGTCTCGTAGCTGGTTCGATGCCCATCGCACGAGCCATTTCTGGGTAGCGATCCTCCCAGGGCTGCACGCCGGACGCCGGATGAATATTCACTGTGGCTTTGAGACCCTGTTCGTGCACGCCTTTGAGAAATTGGTTCGGATCGGGGAATAGTAGTTTGTTCCAGGAGTAGCCTGTCCAGCCAAGCCTATGGCCGGAGGCATCCAGTTTGTTGTTTCCTGCGACCTCGTGGAATGTGGGATGCCAGTCCATGTCGATCACGAGTACATCGAGCGGAGTGTCGTGCTGATGGAATCCTCGAATCAATTGATTGAATTCCTGGTCTGTGTATGACCAGTACCGCGACCACCAGGCTCCAAAGGCAAACCGCGGCGGCAGCGGAATCTTTCCAGCCACGCGCGTGAAGTCGTAAAGAGCGCGTTTATAGTCGTGGCCGTATCCGAAGAAGTACCAATCCTGCCGATCCCCCGAAGGGCGCAGCATAACCCAAGGCCAAGGACTCCGCTCCCCGTGCAGGAACGAAAAATCGGCCGAGTCGAAGAGCTGCCGGGCACTATCGTCCACAACGGTCCAGCCGTCACGCGAGATCAGTCCGGGTTCAAGCTTGACGTCGGAGCCCCGCACACGGTCGAGCGTGCGTGTAGTGCCCAAAAGGTTGCCGGTATCCTCCATCCCCGGCCTCCACACCACTTCTTTCCCATTGAGCCTGAAAGTTATGCTGAGGTTGCCTGCGCTAAACTTGCCGTCCGAGTTTCCGGGTGCGTAGACGAGCATCAGCGCGCTCGTTTTGATTACCGCGCGTGCTCCACCTGGCGCTGTCTCGTGCGTGAATTGCGGGAGGGGCAGCTTCCGGTTCAGAAAGACTAGAGATGCGTGATCTTCGAATTTACCATCAGCCGCCCACTCCATTCGTATGAGCTGCGGAGTCAAAACGGTGAACCGTGCGTGCCCGACAATCGCGACGGCACGGGGATCGGCCACCGGATCATAACGGCCCTGGACGTTCGTGGCGGCGCTGGCGAAATGGGAGACTAGCAAGGCTCCCAGTCCTGTCGCCAACAGGCCTACCCAAAGCGTGCGTCGGAAATCTGTCATAAGTGTCTATTGTCCTCGCGTCTTTCTAGTGCGAACGAAACTCTTGGCTTCGAAACAGCTTTTGAAAGGGCTTTCCGACGCAGACGCAAGCCCGGACGACTATTTCTTTAGTGCGCCCTGATTTTTAGAACGGCTTCACCTGAGCTGGCTGGCGCGACTTGGGCTCGGAAGATCTTGGTCTCTGAATCGTAGGTCACATTCTTCAGCTCGCCTTTGAGCGCCTTTATTTTCGGCTGATCTGCGGAATAGCCCGATATTGTGCGCACGTGTTCATCTTGGGCGAATTTGAATGTTGCGGTAAGTGTCCCGCGATCACTAAGAGCGGCGATACGCTGCTTCCCCAAGGGGACAATTTTTTCCGTGTCACCCAGCAATGCCAATCCTTGGCGATTCACGGGAACGAGAATCAGATAAGCGAATCCGTCGCGAAAGGGCGCAGAGAGGGTTCCTCCTGCGGACACAACGGTACCCGTGTGAGCCCTCCAATCGTACGCATAGACCGGACCGGAGAAGCCAAGCTCGGCGAGCGCCACGGAAAATTCGGTATCCGTGGCGCGGCGCGGATAGGAGAAGACGTAACGCGCAGCCGAGTCCGCGAACTTTGTTTCGGCCACCGCAACCATGGGCATTTGCTGGTTAGACGCGTCGCTCGCGTAGATCGCATTAAGCGGGAGCAGCGAAGAATCCGGCTTGATAAGAAGGCCATCGAGGCGAACCACGGCCATTAGATTTTGCGCGTTGATGGAGCCTAGGGCGTCGCCGACGCCCACCGGCCCGGCGGAAAGTGTGGAGATGATCAGATTCGGCAATTCCGCACTGAAGAAGACGTCTGTCCATGGCCAAAGGCCCATGGACCTGGCCAGACGGGAGTCATAAAGGAACTCGTCCCATTTGTCCGGAGTGAGCTGGTCGCTGCTGGTGCGAATGGTGTCCAGGTTGGGATACAGCGTGCTCGCCATGTAATGCGCAGGGAGCGGCATGCAATATTGAATATCCATTCCGGAGGATTGCATGGACGAAGACATGTTGCCGAGGAAGGCTTCCGGATCTTCGAGGTTGAGTTCCGGCAAGGCGTTATGATCCAACCAGTCTTGTTCGTAAGTCACCACACCTGAGTCGTGAAGATAAGCGGCAGTGGCTTTCCAGAACGCGGGATCGGTGATGACATTGTTGGATAGCTTGAATTCCTTGCGATACGGGCTCGCCGAGGAAATCCATCGGGCGTGACTAACGATTGGGAGACCAAGCGACTTTTGGAAAGCCGCTAGGCCATCCGGGAAGAGCGTTTTATCGGCCCTATAAACGTATTCGCCAAAAGGTACGGTGTTGCCTTTGGCGTCCCAACGGCCATCCTCACCCTTTGGATACCACCAGCTATCGAGTTGCATGTAGCCGAGCGGAATGCCCAGTTTTTTGAATTCGTCTCGGATGGCCAGCAGCGTTCCGGCGTAACCAAATTGCGGTTCGAACTTGTAATAGTAATAGGCGCCATTGTCGGTCCAATAGCCAAGCTTCGAGAGAATTATGCTCTGCTGATTTGTGGGAGGTTGCTTGCCAGATAAAGCGAGCAGCGCATTACCCCAACTCGCGAACGTCTCATTCATGCCCTTTCCGAAGACGATAAGAGTGGAATGACTGAAGCCCGCGGGAAGGGTCTGGATTGTCTCCACGATCCGGCTGTTGACGCTATGATCCGGCAGCTCGTTCATCCGCGACACGAGAAAATGATCGGCAGGGGAAATCACGAGCACGTTCCCTTGCTTATCGAATATCGCAGAAGGCCCCTCAGGACCGACGGAGCCGAACTCATACTTGCCAAAAGGCCTGTGCTGGTAGGAAAAGCGAAATAAACCATCGGGCAGGCGTAGAAACGATGGAAACGGTGCGTCATTAGGCCCCGGAGAATTCCAGGTGTCGCGAAAAAGAACGGCGGGCAAGCGCTTGTACACCAGAATCTCGGCAGTTCTCGCGCTGTTGCGGTACGTAGCGCTCAACGCAGCGAAGTCACCAAGTTTGTCGGCGCCGCTGGAACTGCGGACCGAAGAAACCGGTTCGGGGAGTTTGCCTTCGATGATCCAGCCAGCGGCCAAAAATTTCAGATCGTACGAACCGTCAGGATTCATTGCGGCTTCGATTACGCTGTTTCTCGCCGCTGGATGCGCGCTCGACTTTTGCGCGGCAGCATTCGCGTTGAACAAAACGAAGATAGAACACGCTAGAACCACTGAAGTGCACAAACGGCGGAGTGTAGCAGTCATGGAAGCTCCCTTTCTGCGTGCAGCGTGGAACAAGAGCATGAAAAATCCCAAACAAGAACGGGCTCGGGAAAAATCACGCGGTCGAGATTTCAATGCTGACGTTCGATGGGAAGAATATACGCTCCGGTGGCTTTCTATTCAACGGCCAGGCAATCTAAAGTCTCATTTCGAAAGCGCAGGCCCTCACCTGGCGGTTCGCATTATGAGAGAAAGGGCTTCCAGCGTTCCAGAATCACTCGTAGCTCATTGACGTCCTCAGGGTGAAGTGTTGGAAGCGGGGGACGCACTGGACCCGCAGCGAAGCCAAGCATGCTCATCATTTCCTTCATGACGGCAACTTCATATCCCTTTCGGCGAGCGCGAAGCCCGTACAGAGGGATCACGTACGTGTTCATCAGGCGCATGAGGGTTGCAGAATCGCCCGCGGAAGCGACCTCATGAAGTTTCAGAGAAAGCTTCGGCGCAACCGTTGCAATGCTCGACGTGTACGTGCGAATGCCAATGCTGTAGTAACCCGGCACACAGTCGTCGCCCGCGCCACCGATCCAATACAGTCGATCGCCAACGCGGTTCATAATCTGCTGGCATCGCCGCAAATCACCCTGGCCATCTTTCCAACAAACGAGCATGGGGACACGTGCAGCCAGTTGTTCAACCCATACCGGCCCCGGGTTGACCCAATCGCGGCTGTACACAAGCAGCCCCAGCGAAGTGGCGTCACCCATCTCGGCATAATAATTGGCGAGTCCTTCCTCGTCGGCATTCGGATAATAGGGAGGCAAAGCCAGGATGCCATCTGCACCAGCCCGCGCCGATTCCTGAGCTAACTCGATACCTATAGGGCCATTGAATCCTGTCCCGGCGATGACCGGAATGCGGCCGTGTACTTCTTCTACCGTTGCCCTTACGACTTCCAAATGCTCGGCCGGCGTCAACGAATACATTTCACCTGTGCCTCCCGCGGCGACAATCGCGGCAATCGGCGTTTCCAGGAGGCGTTGAAGATTTTTTCTAAGACCGGAAACATCCAAAGACAAGTCCGGCTTTAACGGTGTGATCGGGAACGCAATCACACCGCGAAGTTTGCTTCGCAGTTCTTCGGGCTTCATTTGTTCACTCGCGCGGGCGGAAGTGAAGCCATGAAACGCTGGAGTTGGGAGAATGGAAGAGGCTGCCACGACGCCGGCACCGTCGATAAACTTTCGGCGTGAAAAATGTGAGGACATTGTCGCATCTCCTTGTCATACTGTGATTGTCAAATACCCCGAAATTCCAGATAGCGCAAGCGTACCTTGGGAATGCAAGTTCCTGGACGAAGTCGCCTCGCGTATTTTACGCTGTACGCTGTGACAGATAGCAGCTGCGTGATTCTCATGCTTAGGAAACTCCTTGGAGGCAAGCGTTGCTGGTGCGATTAAGCTGTCTCACACTAGTTCTTGTTTTTCTTTGCACCTCATCATCGCTGGCGCAATCGCTTGATCTGGCGGGAATCGCTCATGTAGCCTTTCGCGTGCGCGACACCCAGCAGTCCAGGGACTTCTATCGCTCGCTCGGTTTCGAGCAGGCTTTCGAATTCTCTGAGCCTGGTAAGCCTTCGGTTTTCTATATCAAGATCAATGATCGCCAGTTTATCGAGCTTTATCCTCGCTCCGGGAATGATCAGCAAACTGGCCTTCTTCACGTTTGCTATGAAGTAGCTGACATAGACAAGCTGTGGGATGAGTACTCGAAACTCGGGTTAAACCCGACGTCCAGCCACAAGGCCCGAGCCGGCAATTTGTTATTTACCTTGCGTGATCCTGGAGGACAATTGCTCGAATATACGCAGTACCTTCCGGAATCGCTGCACTCCGAGGCTTTCGGGAAGCATCTGGGTATGCATCGCATCTCGCAACATCTGAAACGGGTCGCCGCTCCGGTGGAGAATTTGAGGGCTGCGGAACTGTTCTATACTTCCAGGCTTGGATTTCAACGAGTCGACGCGAGCGATACGACTCGCTTACTCCTCCCTGGAAATTCCGGCGATGAAGTGCAACTGGAAGCAGCAACTCCGTCAGCAAAGCCGCGCCTCGGTTTTGCGGTTGCCCACCTCGCCCAAGCGGCGGATTATTTGCGTGCCTCGGGAATTCCAAGCCAAGCAAATGAGGACTCCATCGCTATCACCGATCCCGACGGTGTGGTGATTTTATTCATTCCGGAAAAAGGCGATTTTCGGAGCGAAACTGGGGTGGCCATTGATAAGCCGCGCTGAGGAGCACGGAAGGATTGGAAGAAGAAGGCATAAAGAGCCGGGGGTATCGCGAACACCATGTGCAGAATGACCGTGAATAGCCGGATATTGGCCGCGCTTCTTGCGTACATGACGGCCGTGAGTCCTGTCTGTGCGGGACAGCAGAAGGAATTCAGTAACTGGCCGGCGGGAAGCTCGCCGAAAGAGATTGGCAAGCGCGTGGCAGAGCGTTTCGTGGCAAGTCCGCACGCAAATTTTGGAAAAAACACCGCGCCTGCGTATATCACCTACCCGGAATCTGTGAGCTGGTACGGGGCTTTGACCTTTGCTCAGTTGAGTGGCGACAAGGATCTTACTTCTCGCTTAATCCGCCGTTTCGATCCCCTGCTTGCGGAAGAATCCGCACTCGTGCCCTTACCGGATCATGTCGACAAAACCGTGTTTGCTGCTGTGCCGCTGGAGATTTACATCGAAACCCAACAGCAAAAATATCTCGACTTGGGCCGGCAACTTGCCGACAAACAATGGGAGGAGCCAACGCCCGAAGGATTGACATCGCAGAGCCGCTTCTGGATTGATGACATGTATATGATCACCGTGGCGCAGGTGCAGGCTTATCGCGCCACGGGAGAATTTAAATACATCGACCGCGCCGCCCTGGAAATGGCTACATATCTCGACAAACTCCAGCAGCCCAATGGACTTTTTTACCATGCTCCTGATGCTCCCTTTTTCTGGGGTCGCGGCAATGGGTGGGTCGCTGCGGGCATGACGGAGCTGTTGCGGTCGCTGCCCGCGAATCATCCTTTGCGTCCGCGGATCATAGAAAGCTACCGGGAAATGATGGCGTCCCTGCTGCGATTCCAAGGGAAGGACGGCATGTGGCGCCAGTTACTCGATCATCCGGAGGCTTGGCCGGAGTCTTCATGCACGGCCATGTTTACATTCGCAATGATCACCGGAGTAAAAGCTGGCTGGCTTAACCACAGATTTTATGGCAAGGCGGCGCGGAAAGGATGGCTGGCTCTGGTGGGCTATTTGGATCCGAACGGTGATCTGAAAAACGTGTGCGAGGGTACGAACAAGAAAAACGACCTCGCTTACTACCTGAACCGCGCGCGTAACACCGGCGACCTTCACGGTCAAGCTCCGCTGCTTTGGTGTGCTTCGGCGCTGTTAAGATGACGCGAAACAGCGTCCCTCTCGCGCGTTCTCCCGCTATCAGCGGCAGTATTAGGGGAGACCGGACTGGCGTTGCTTCGTCCGGATTCGTTGCTCGGACTACGACTCTGTCTCTCGACCTTCGGTAGGACGGTAGGCACGGGCGCTTCCTACGGTCCGCGAAATATACTCCAGCAAGGCGGGATCGTAGCTCATGTCTTTTGAGGGCAGCTGGGCAGCGCCGTTCACCAGCGACCCGCTCTCTACTGCGGCGACGGTCCAGCTGGGCAAGAATCCAGCACACTTCTTCAGCCACGTGATGTTGTTGCCCGGTCTGCCGGGAAAGCGGGAGCACTCCGCCCGGACAAAGTCCCACTCCACCACGTCCTGTAGGAACGGATTGCGGGAGAGAAAGAGGCTTGACGGCTTGCCCCCCGGAAACAAGTCCGAAAACTCGTAGGGATCGAGGGTGTCTGGCGTCTTGGCGGCCAAGATTGCTTCGTTGATGCAAAGTTTCAATCGCTTCTTAATCTCCGGGTGAATGATGATGGTATTGCATTGGTTGCCATCCATCCAGCCGGGATCACGATGCGCAAACGACACCTTGCCATCCGCGGTCATACCAAAGAAGTTCTTGATGGCACCCGTGTGCCCCGCATCATGCTTTTTCATCAGGTGGCAATCGAGGAGGAAGTCCGCATCCATCACCAACTTGGGGATGACATAGGGGCCGCCGTAAGGCATATCCAGCGTCATAGAGGACCCAGCCTGTTCTTCTCCTGCACATAGGACGCCCGGGGAGCACGCTAGCAGGTCGTTTTTCATTTCGTCCGGGAATGGCCGGGAGCAGTCCAGGAAAGTTATGTTGCTGTTCCGTACACCTATGCTGTTCAGGCTTTTGGTTAGCGCGGCCATCATCGCGGGCGAGGTGTTCAACGCCGCCGCTTTCCAATCTCTTCTGGTGTTATTTAAATTGATTTTAACCACGATCTTGGACGCCGTGGAAACCCCGGGGAGGATTCGCGCCCAGGCGTCCTGTGGCGTGGCGGTGCCGGAAAGTTCCATGATGCCGTTTTCGAGCATGTGCTGGATCCTGGCGCTGTCGAACTTTCGCCAATAGTATGGTGTGCCGAAAGTATACGCGGCAGCTACGGCGGGATCGTGTACTCGGACTACCACTTTGTGCCTGTAGCCATCGGCTTCCCATGAACTCACGGGACCGAACAGGCGTGAAGGCGGCAGGGCATTAACCAGAAGCCCGGTGGCCACAGCGCGTGTCGAGGTCTCCAGAAAATCCCTGCGAGTCAATAATCTATTGCGGTTCATGGCATCTTCTCCTGAAACGGATGAAAGACCACCCGTGGCTTTTGCCTCCGCAGGGGCGCGGCACGCGCCCTCGTAGACTGCGAGTGGGAGCCCGCGCGCATACTTGTCGGCACCTCACAAACGATTCCCCAGCTCTGTCAGGACGGCAGTGAGATGCGTCACGCACACCGGTGATACAAGTCACCGTAAGAGTCCCGCACCGCCCGCCGCTCGCATTTCGCTTGCACCAGCTCCTCTGGCGCCCGGTCGAGCCATTCAATATCGTCGCTCGATAATGTTCCGTACTGCTTTCCGTCCCACGCGGCTACGCCGGCCGAGCGCGCGAAGCCCACAGAGTAATCCGGCTTGTAGCTCAGCGGAGGATAACTCGTGATTTTCGCTTCCAAGGTTACTAACAAACTCATGAGCTCCCCCGGAAGGCCGGCAAGCCAGGTCTGCGGCGACCTGGCGAGCCTCATCTTCGCCCTCTTGGGTGACCAGCTTTCAGCACTTGATCGGCAGCTGAGCCCGGCTTTTCTACGGCTTGTGGACCGTAACCTCGTTCTACTCGACCGACACAAAATCGAAGTACGCTAGATTGTTCCCTTTCCTGTAGTGCAACGTCAGCACCTGCGGCCCCGCCTGCGGCAAATCGATTTCTCCGCATTCGGCCTTATTCCACATGTGCACTGTCATCCACTCCGGATGTTCTTGAACCGGAAATCCTTTCCACGTGTCCACCGGCAGCTTGCAGTCCGCAGCGGGCTTATCGTTCAGTGAAAATTGAATCGTTTGCCCAAGGTTCGAATACATGGCCACAATTTTGTATCTTCCTGCCTTCTTCACTTCCACCGTGTACTTCGTCCACTCTCCGTCTTCCGTCCACCCTATGTACAGTTGCTGCCATTCCGGCGTGACCATGTTCGGATGGTTCAGGTCCGCCTGCTTTTTCACGTAAGAAATGTCCACACCCTCGCCTTCTCGAAAGTGACATATTTCCGCAGGCACCCCCTCCTCGCAGTGTCCCGGCTTGTAATTCAGTTCTCCGCTTCCGTGATTCACGGTGTCTGTATCGTGATAGGCGACTCCTTCGCCGCCCAGGTCATACAACGTTGCTTGCAGGCGCCCCGGGATTGTCTGCGGACCGCCAATGTGATTCGCATCGTGAAAAGCGGTCCCTTTATACCCCTCTGGAATGTTTCCGGACACACTCAGACCAACAACCACCACCAACACCAGCGTTTGCACACAAAGGTTCTTCGTCATAATAGTCGACCCCGCTGTGTCAACAAGATGGGTATTCCCTCGTGCTCGCCATTGTACCTTATCACTTGGCGCAACGAGGCCGTGCTGCCAGCCGAAGGGACATCCGCACAGTTTTACACTCGGTTCGGGCAGACTGTTCCGGAAGTGCACAGATCACCTGCGCCTGCGTCGATCCAAACTCACGGGCATCCGCTCCGTGGCATGAAAGTGCTAATCACCCGCCGCGTGCAGCACATCAAATTAGCTGTTCGTGTGAGGGACACCCATAGTTTCAACCGCTCCCGACTGCGGAGTTCTGTGTGCGCTCCATATCTCCGTGGCAATCCGCGCCGCGCGTGCGCCTCACAATCGACGTCACAGACAGTCTCCCTGACTGGCAGCGGAATTTGCTTGAATGGACGAAACAGGCAGCTCAACAGAATACGAGCGCTGCCAAGGCGTCCTAACCCACATTTCCATTTTGAGTCGTAATTCTGAATCCTCCGATCGTCGCAATCGTCAATGTTTATAAGGGTGCGAACGCGATGAAGATGTTCAGGAGGTGAATACCTAATGGGTGAGATACAGAACCGGCCCTTTCAGCTTTCCTTCAATGCGTCTCTCAAGGTCGGCTTCCAAGGTTCTCGCGTCACTTCCGACGGCGGCCTGATTCTGGTGCGTGAACTCGACGAGCGGCTCGGGTTCGGCGAACTGATCGCGCAGCATCTGACGGACTTCCGTGGAAAGAATGCGCAACTTGGATTCGCCGACCTGCTGCGGCAATCAGTCTATAGTCGCCTGGCTGGCTACGAAGATCTCAACGACGCCAAGAGGCTCTCCCAGGACCCAGCCTTTCGGCTGATCGGTTTGGAAAAGATTTGGGATCGAGGCGCCGCTCTCACTTCGCGGTTGCAGAGTTTCGAGACCGAGATCCTGGCTGAGGACGCGAACTTCGCCGGGCTGGCGGGCCTCAGCCGAGCATTGATCGCGAAGGCGGAGGCGCTGGATTCAGGGTACCGCACAGTCCTGGACATGGATTCGACGGAGATTCCGGTGTACGGAGAGCAAGAGCAGAGCGCCTACAATGGGCATTTCGAATCGACCTGTTACCACCCTCTGTTGCTGTTCAACCGGGACGGAGATTGTCTGGCGGCCAAGCTCCGTCCCGGCAATGTTCACAGCGCCGAGGGCTGGGAAGAACTTCTGCTGCCCGAGATCGAGGGACAACAGAAACTGGGCAAGGAAGTGGTGTTTCGCGCCGACGCCGCCTTTGCCAAGCCGGAGATTTATGAAGCGCTGGAAGAGCGGGGCGTGAAGTATGCCATCCGCATCCCGGCCAACGAGAACCTGGATCGGGATGTGGGGGAACTGCTGCCGAGCCGGGCGGGGGTGCGGTTCTATAACAAGCGGGGCACGGCTGAGCAGTGGATCAAAGAGGGGAAGCAAGCGGTGAAGATGACGCGGTTGAGCTGCCATCGGTTCCGTTCCAACAAAGTTCGGTTGTGGCTCAGCATTCTCGCCTACAACCTGGGCAACCTGTGGCGGCAGCTGGTGCTGCCGAAGGGAATCGGAACGTGGTCGTTGACCAGCTTGCAGCAACGGTTGGTGAAGACCGCCGGGCGGCTGGTAAAGCATGCCCGTTACTACTGGCTATTGCTGGCGGAGAGCCATCTCACGCGGCGCTTGTTCGGAAGCATGCTGCGGCGGATGGAGGGTTTGCCCCTGCCAGCCGGGTAGGCGCGGCAGCAAGGCGAAACCAATCTGGACGACGGAGGGGAGTTGACAGGGGAGGTGTCCGTGAAATGGATTCGAAATCAGGCAAGTCACGGCTTTTTAGCCTGGGCAGAGGACCTGCGGGGACGACAGGGTCTTTGCCGTTGGAACGAATGCGAAAAAGGTGGCGAGCCGGGCACTCGGGCGTATATTCTCTGGTGGCCGGGCAAGCAAAATCGAAATTCCGGCTGAGTGGAGTTCAGCACCGATAGCCGGTGTAAGAAACGACACAGAAAGTGAGGTCAAATGCGTAGAAACAGTCTGTTCCTCCTCCTCGTCGTCCTTCTCACTTCTGTCTGGACTGCACATGCGCAAGAGGCGTTGGTCGCCATGGATCTTGGTCCCGCCTCAAGTCGAGTGCCTATAACTGAGTCCGATTGGCAGGCGGGAGTCACCTTCGATCGATTCTTTCGGGCGAATGGCCAGAACATTCCTGTAACGCCCACCTCCGTCTCTGTTGTGTGGGATTCCGCGGCTCTCTACGTGCGCTTTGTTTGCGCAGATCCGGAGCCGATCTATCGGAACGGTGTGCGGCTGCGCCGAACCGATCGTGTCGAAGTGGGCTACTTGGCTCCTGGTGCGCAACAGCAGGATCTTTGGCAATTTGATGCCGATCAGAGTGGGCAGGCATTGGTACGGCACGCCGGACGTCCGGAACAGCACGACGCGAAAACTGAGATTGGCGCGGCTGGCTGGAGCGCGGAAATAACCATTCCCTGGAAGGAAATCGGAGGGCTGCCATCAAAACCTTTCCTGCTGCAGTTGTCGCGCACTCGCGGACTCACCGGTGAAGTGCTAAGCCCGTCAGCCGCGGATTTTCACGATGGTCCGGCAGATACCGTTCGTGCCCCTGCGGCAACAGATCAATTCATCGAGGTCAGCCTCGGAGGCGCAAAGGGGATCAAGACCGCCGGTTCTGGACTGATAACGCTTCCATCGGGCACTCGACGCTGGGAACGCAGAGCCCTGTTGCATCACGCCAGCATCGAGGAACGCAAGCAGCTTGCGCGTCTCCAGCAGGAACTCGGCTCCCAGCCTACGACAGGCCCCAACTTGGCCGAGCGTGTCCATCTTGCGGAAATTTGGTATGACCTGCTGGACCAGGAAGGCGTCAGCTTCCATTGGGATAGTGGCGTTTGGCTGCTGCAGCCCGGAGAACTCGATCCCTGGACAGCCCGGCACAAGTTTAATGATGCGCTCAGGCAAGGCGATGAGCAGGCGGCATGCCAAATCATCGATTCGCTCCTGAAGCATTTCAGCCGTTTATCCCAAGCATGGTTCGCCGATGGGACGCCGGGCGATGTGCGAGAGGATGCGTGGACTCCGATCAGCGTGATCGAGTCTGCCGCTATGGCGAACGACGAAGTTGTCCTGCAAGCACGCGCCGGCCAGAAACCTTTCGACCTGTTCGTTTCGTTTCCCTCGACCGGTGGTGTCCGGCTTCATGGACCGTCCGTAGGCCATTTTGCACCCGCCCAGCTGTCGACCATCCAACTCACCAAGGCCGCGAACGCAGTTCATGCGGCTACGAACAATCTCACCGTGGACGTAGCTTTTGGAGCGTTCTGGCATATTGATCTCCGCGCCTCGGGGAACTCGCAACCTGTTTGGGCGCTGCGTCAGGGGGACCTGTCAATTCGTCAGGACGACAGTGGCAAGATTGCGGGCGTGGACCTGAGAGGTGACCTGAAGCCCGCTGACAAAATCGTTGGCCTCGGCGAACGGTTTGATTCTCTCGATCAGCGCGGCAAGACTTTGACCCTGTGGCAGCTTGATGCATGGGACTCCACCACGTTGGGCGGTCTCAGCAACCAGGCATATAAGCCGGTCTCGTACTGGCAGAACACATCCGGATATGGAGTGTTTTGGAATACCAGCTATGAAATCCGCGCCGATTTCGGTAATGACCAGGAGAATCGTTATCGCGTGACGGCAAACGGCCCCACGTTTGATCTCTATATCTGGCAAGGTGAGCCCAAAGAGCTCCTGCAAAGGTACACGGCTCTGACCGGAAGGCCGTTATTGCCGCCGGCATGGGCGTTTGAGCCGTGGGCGGGAGGAGGCGGCGAACGATGGGCGGAGGAACGGTGGGAGAGCCCCACGCAGAACATCTTGAATGTCATTGACCATTTCCGCCGGCTCGACATTCCTCACTCCGCTATTTACGCCGAAGGTCCGGCAAGCTTTGATCCTCTCTTGCATCGCAAGCTCGCGCCAATGGATATTCACGTCCTGACATGGGGCCGAAGTCAGCCCGTCGACTGGACCATGGACAGAATCAAAGCAGCTCTTCCGGATGTTTCCGAAGATAAGCTCCCGCTGATGAGGCTGGCGACCGGAAAGATATATCTATTACAGCCGCCTCATGTGTTAGCCCCGCAGTATCCTTATATTGATTTCACGGCACCACGCAGCATCGATCTGTTGCGTGCGTTTTGGAAGGAGCGCCTGGATCTAGGAGTCGCCGGGACGATGGCCGATTTCGGGGACCTGGTTCCGCGCGATGCGCTGTTCTACGACGGTTCAACCGGAGAAGAGATGCACAATTGGTACGTCCGTTCATACAACCATGCGGTGCATCAAGTATTTCAGGAGCGCCGGGGAGATGATTTCATCCTGTTCGCGCGCGGTGGTGCGCCAGGAAGCCAGGTGGATGCCGGACAGATGGCCGGAGATCACGCCACGGATTTTCGGGGTTTCGACGAATCGATCATCGGTGGCCTGAGTGTCAGCACATCGGGATTTTCCAATTGGGGTTCGGATGTTGGTGGCTATTGGGGCAAGGCCGACGAAGAAGTGTATCTGCGCTGGGTTGAGTTCGGCACATTTTCTCCTCTGATGCGTTTCCACGGAACGGAACCAAGAGAGCCGTGGTACTACAGCGAAGCCGCGGTTGGCGTCTACAAGAAGCTGATGTGGGTGCGGGAGAATATCGTCCCCTACGTCTATGGCTCGGCCCAAGACACGCATGCCACCGGTGTTCCGCTGATGCGCTCGATCCCAACGGTTGCCTGGGACGAATACATGTTCGGGGATGACATGCTCGTAGCTCCGGTTCACTCCCAGGGAGAGCATCGTACGATCATTCTTCCCCAGGGGCATTGGACCGATCTTTGGACGGGAGCGCCCGTCGCCGACGGTAAACATGAATGTAACGTTCCCGTCGACGACATTTCGGTTTTCCTGCGCGCTGGCGCGCTGGTTCCGGTGGAATTAGCGCCCAACCTTGCGCTCGGTGAATCGATGTCTGAGGGCAAGGTGTCCGCCTTGATGGTGACTCCGCCGGATACGGAACCGACCACGCATAACTGGAAACTTCCGGCTCATTCGGAGGTCACACAGCTTCATTTGGCCGCCGAGGCCGACGGCTTTACCGTTACGGCCGAGAACTGGCGCGAGCTCCAATATGTGCTCGTATCGGGACTGCGAACCGCCACCAAGAGCGTTACCGTTGACGGCCAGAGCGTGCCGGAGTTTGACGCGGAACAGAAGATTTCGCTTCCACCGGGATGGCAAATGGTAGGGAGCGACCGGTTGCTCGTTCGCCTGCCAGTCGGTCTGAAACACGTGATCCGCTTTTCTGAGAAGTGACGGCGAAAGAATCTATAAGGGTTTGCTCTTCCAGGCAAAGAAGAATCACGTACGACCAGAAGACGAAGTCCTCAGACAGGTCCGTAAAATGGAGAAGCTCGCCCCGGGTAGCGCAGCAGTGTTTGAATACCGGCGAGACGGCTATCGTGCACTGCTCGGGAATGTTCTTCTCCGAGTTCGATCGCAGAGCCAGAGTTTAGTCGAAAGATTTTTTTTCGATGGGCTCGTTCTCAGGCGAAGAGTTCCTTTCCTGCAAAATCGGCCTTTGCCGAATGTACTATGACGCCGTGCGTAAACTTCTAGTGGTCCCGATGGGCGATAATGACGCGCTTTGCCCTAGAGCTGCGCCACAGGGTTCTTGTTGAGGTAGAAGAGCTGGGCTAGCGCCTCATGACGGTAGAAACTCTTGATGATTCGGACGCCTGACACAGGAATGCCACAATGCCTTTCACCACGCTGACCGATGAAGAAGAAAAAGAAATGTGGCGGCTGTCGCGTCTCTACTGGAAGGAAGCCCTGCGATGCGAGCGAGCGAAGGCGCATCGCCCAGGATGCGTCATTCTCGGCTCCGCGCTCGAAACCCTTCTGATCCTCATGATTAATTGTTTCTCGGACGAGGCGGAGCTGACCGGAAGGCTTACGCTGAAAAAGGGGGTGCCAAAGCCCCCATTGGATTGGCAGCTCGTGGAATTGTTGAGAGTAGCGAGAGCCGCAAAGTGGCTGCCTGCGGCCTTGAACCCGGACGACGACTGGGATAGCAGAAAGGCACGCATCGGTGACTGTGCCGAGCTGGTTCGTATGGTTAGAAATCTCGCGCACCCGGCGCGCTATTTGAAGGATCATTACCGCAAGAGGGTCACAAAGAAATATCTCCAGAGGCAGTTCGAACTCGTGCTCCTCTGCCGGGACTGGCTTTCCACTCGCAATAACAAAGCCCTCTTGGAACATATGAAGGCAGAAGGTACTCGCTCACGCTATAGCGAGAAGTACCGCCCCGTTTTCGGTGCGGATGTCATTTTGACAAAGGACAGGCACTCTTTCCGCGCTTTCCATCTGCCTTGTTTTTACACTCAAATTATGCTTAGGATACGGGCTGCGGAGGCTCTTCTCCCCGACGAGACTTCTTTCGCTTGAAAGGAGCCCCACCCTACTGCGGAGGATTTTGACCATGACTCCTAATCCTAATATCTCTCGCCGCCGGTTTATGCAGGCTGCCGGTGCGGCTTCAGCGGGCCTGGCTCTGGGCCCCTACTGGGGGTTCGGCAAGGCCACCGTCATTAAGCCCCTGCGGCGCGACATGGGCCGGATGCATTTTGAGGCGACCACGCTCGGCCTGGGTGGACAAGCGTCGCTGCAATGGACGCCAGCGGACGTCGATCCGGTCAAGATCATTTTGAAAGCGTTCGATTTGGGCATCAACTATTTTGATACCTCTAACGCGTACGGCCCAAGCCAGATGAATTTCGGTAAAGCCTTTCGGAACCTCCATTTGACGCCCGGTCAGACGGGATATGACGAACGGCGTCGTCGCGAGATCTTCCTGACCAGCAAGACCATGCTGCGTTGGGGAAAGGGTGGATATGCGAAAGAGAACTTGCGAAGCTTCAGCGACGGCGAGCAAAGTTTTCACGCCATCGATGACCTGAAACGCACCCTGACGCAAGTCTTCGGCGATGGAAGGGGGGCCTATCCTTCCGGTGCATATCTGGATATGGTTCTTATCCATAATCTGAGCTCCATGGCGGAAGTCGAGGCGGTCTGGGAAGGTTTCGACAAGCCGGACCCTCGCGCCGAAAACATCGGGACGCTGGCGGCCCTGCTGGATTATCGCGACGGCACTAATCGCACAGGTCTCAACCCCAAAGAGGAGAAGCTGATTCGCCACTTGGGATTTTCCGGCCATCATTCACCGCCGGTGATGATCGAAATGATTCAACGGGACGAGGGCAACGTTTTCGATGGCATGCTAGTGTCCATCAACGCCAACGACCGGCAGAGCTTCAACATGCAGTACAACATCAATCCGATCGCGGTGGCAAAAGGTATGGGGGTGATCGGCATGAAGGTGTTTGCGGATGGCGCCATGTACAGGAAGGAACCCGACCTAGAACCGCACACGGCCCAACACATCGTCCGAACCGTAGGCAGCGACTCGCTACCGAGCCGGCGGTTAGTGGAATACGCGTTGTCGACACCGGGCATTGGCACGGTCATCATCGGTACGGGGCAAATCTCCGAGGATCCCGAGAGTTGCCAACTGCAACAGAATCTCTCAGCGGCGCAAATCGCGCCCAAGGGGCTTAGCGCTACCGACCGGGTTGCCATCGAAAAATTGGCTAGCGTGCCGAAGGATGGCAAGACGAACTATTTCCAACTTCCTAAGCAGGAAATGACGCCTCCCCGGGATGCCTTGGCCAAGCAGGAAATGCGTGCGGGGAAACGCGTAGTCAGCCTGAACTGGCAAATGGCCTATGCCGGCGACGAACCGATTTCACACTATGAGATCTGGCGGGATCACCAGATGGTGGACCAGGTAGCCTACCAGCCACAGACCAGCAAGAAGCCGTTTGAGTTTGCCGATGCCGTCAGCGACAAGACTGCTCACACTTATCAAATTGCTACTGTCGACGCGGCGGGTCACAAGGCCTTGACTGAAGAAATCCACGTGGTGTCAGTTGCCTAGCAGGCGGGTGGCGGAGAAATAGCGTGTCGCTTGAGGCTGGGCTGTTCCGCGATCCAGACGGCAAAGAGCAAATCCCATTCCCACCATATCTCCGGAAAGATGAGCTGTGCGCCGCGCTCGTGAAAGGCTTTCCACCGCCTGTGCAGGTGTGCGGGAAGAGTGCAGTAGTCGGCGAGCGGATTCTGGCGTCGAAGACACAAGGCCACAGCTCGCGAGAGATCGCCTCAATCCTCGGGCTCCGCAGCATAGCCTCGTTTCACTGTCCGTTTTCGCCACTGGAGTGAACCCTTGAACTGACACACAAAAATGGGGCACAGTTTCCGGGAAAGGAACCACAGTGAAGAGAAAGCGATACTCCCGGAGATTTCAGCGAATGGCTGTCGCACGCATGGAGACTTGTGAAGACGTCGGTGAGTTAGCGCGAGAACTCGGGGTGCGACCGAGGTGCCTCTACAAGTGGCGCAGGAAGCTGGAGATGGTTGAACCAGGACAAGAAGCGTCGCGGCCCAGCACGCACGCATCTGCTCACCGCAAGGAAATCCATCGCTTGAAGCAGCTTTTGGCAGAGAAGACCCTGGAGGTGGATTTTTTCAAAGGTGCCTTGCAAAAAATCGAGGCTCGACGCCAGCGCAACAGCGGCTCTGGCGAAATGGCATCTACGACCAGATCCGAGAAGTGATGTCATTGCAAGGCAGCCTGAGTATCGAGCGTATGTGTCAGATGGTGCCGGTCAGCCGCCGGGGCTTTTACCGGTCGCTGAAGGAACAGCAACCCGTTGAGGAAGAGATGGAAGTGCGATCTGCGATCCAACAAATTGCCTTGGAGCATCGCCGCCGTTACGGCTATCGACGAATTACGGCGGAGCTGCACCGCCAGGGCATGCAAGTGAACCACAAGAGGGTGGCGCGGATCATGCGAGAAGATAACCTGCTGGGGATGCAGCCGGAGCGGTTCGTGGTCACAACCAATTCGAATCACAAGCTGGAGATATATCTCAACTTAGCCAGTCGTATGAAATTGACGAGCATCAATCAGCTCTGGGTGGCCGACATAACGTACATCCGGCTGAAAGCCGAGTTTGTCTATTTAGCGGTGATCCTCGATGGGTTCTCTCGCAAAGTGGTGGGCTGGGCACTGGATCGAACTTTGGCAATTCGACTGACGATCGGGGCGCTGGAGCAAGCCATCGAGAGACGACACCCGGAACCTGGCCTGGTGCATCACTCGGATCGAGGATTACAATACGCCTCGGAAGAATACGTGAAAGTCCTTGAGAACAACCGCGTGATTCCGAGCATGAGCCGGCCAGCAAATCCGTATGACAACGCGAGCTGTGAAAGCTTCATGAAGACACTGAAGCGGGAAGAAATCTACGCCAACAACTACGACGACCTGGAACATTTGCGAGCAAATATCGAAGAGTTCATCGAGCAGTATTACAATCGGCTGCGCTTGCACTCGGCGCTGGGCTATCGACCTCCCGAAGAGTTCGAGCAACAGATCGAGGCGTCAGGTTCGGCCGAATCTCGAAGCGCAACGATGGTGTTCTTTGAGAACAAGGAGAACAACAAAAAGATTTCTAAAGGGCTGCTGGGGAAGGAGACTCAAATGCCGTCCCCTTCCCCAGACCCCTTCTCCTGCTAGGAGATGCAAGAACACTTTTACGAAAGCGGAAGCTGTGTCCAAAAAAACTGTGCCAGCTTAGGGGTTCACCCCACCACCACTCGTCCCACTAGCGGCCAGTGAGACTTTCCGTCGTTTGTCCTCCCAAAGACTCTTCTTCTTTGCCTTCAGGCCCTTAGTGGACACCGAGAACTGGCAATGTCGAACTGTCGGAGCTTTACAAGTACATAAAACTCTTTGGCGCCTGGCTCTACCGATACTTCCCCAGGCACCAACTGAACAAAAGGATTTTGCTTTTCCTGGCAAAGAACCACGACCTACAAGGTTTTGGCCTGCACCGTTCTTCTTACTCACCAATGGGGGATCTCGGGTATCCGACCGAGACAATTGCAGAAGCTTGGTATGTCCATCCATCGGAACACTGGTCGGGCGAGCAATGGCGGGTGACCCGCGAGCTCAATCACATTCCTTCCTACAAGCCGGAAAATGGCTTCCTAATCCGAAACGACGGTTCCCTAGACCGTTGTAGCCGATCGGGGTAGTACACGTGCTTTGGAAGCAGACGCTCTAGCGATTGATGACCACCTGGTTTGAACCTAGGCATTCCGATTTCATTTCGCAACTACAAGCCTTCGGTCCATAGCCGAACGCTCTACCCAAAGTTCCAATTGATTGTGGTGTGTGTGGTCTCAGTCGTTCTGGAGTGTCCTCACCTCCGTCCACACCTTCCTCTGCGATCAAAAAGCTCTAGTCTGTATCTATATGAAAAACCCCCCTTTTACCGTCTGATTGTCCGCTTTTACGGTCAGCACTCACTTTTTCACCACTGATTATTCCCACTACGGTAAACATCGGAAACTTGTCCGAATCTATGAAGACAAGAAGGCGCGATCAGGTGAGAAGATGGAAAAGAGAAGGAAACGGCTCTTGCCCTTGCTGGTCAGTTGTGCCGAATTTTCGGTGTCCGTCTGCGCACCCACCGGCGTGAAATCTCAAACCACAAAAGGGCCACATGCTTGCAAAGCACCGGAGCCCTTTCTAATAGCTCCTTCCTCTCTCGTGGTTTCCAATGTTTTCAATAATTTGGGGAATCTGCTTTTCGCTCAACGCCAACCCCAATGCAATGAAAACGATTGATTTTTGCACAGTTCGTGCACAGTAAACGGCGCAACTCGCGATGACTTGAGTGACCGATGTTCCTACCTTCATAGCAGTTTAGACAATCGTTGTTGCTTCTGATGTTTCGTGATATCACACTTCATGTACGAGGCACTGCACGAAGTAATCACAACAACGAACTAACGGGCTCCGAATCCGAATTCGCGTTGCGCGAAGGTTCGGTAATCACTTTGCAGGAGGCTCCAAGAATGGGAAGTACGAGCTCTGGCAAATTCAATGACTATCCGCCCTCGGGTGAGAAGAAAGGCGGATCAGGCGGTCCTAAAGGAGGAGCAGGAGGCGACCGGTGCGCACAGGATCTGTCAAACCTGCAATTGGAGGAAGTTGGCAGATCAATGTATTTCCAGGCCCATTCGTCCGTGCCGGGCCCGGGTACTGCGATTATTCTCCGGGGCACGCTGATAGGTCCTAGATTGTCCATCGATACTCAGAACGGAGAGAGCATAGGGTTTCTACCCACAGCGTATAACTACCTCGTAGTTTGTATGAAAAAAGGATTCACTTATTCAGGCGAGGTAACAATTTCATCTCAAAAGCCAATTCCCTCCGTTCGTATCAACCTCCGACACGCGGCACCATGACAGCCTGTAGACCATGTTTGATCGGGC
The DNA here is from genome assembly GCA_049514855.1 of Terriglobia bacterium. Lineage (GTDB taxonomy): Bacteria > Acidobacteriota > Terriglobia > UBA7540 > UBA7540 > CAVROP01. Next base: position 56,014 of record JBEKUR010000002.1, on the reverse strand, counting down.
AGGTATTTGTGGACTTTATCGAATGTCCTGGCTCAGAACCAATGATGCGACTCGGCGGAATTATGCATGCTGCTCGCGCGCTTTGGGCGATGGGTGTGACTTTTGGTTTCGCGTATACCGCACCCGATTACCTCAGACAAGACGCGGAAGATTCCGCCGTGCGGTACGGCGCATCACATGTCCGACAGATCGGGACTATATCGAGGTGCCCGAACGTAGTGATCGTTGGGGAGGGCAAAGAGACCGGGTCTCAGCGATATGAATATCTACTTCGAGCGCAATCTAAATGTGAATTTCATCCGCAAGCCCTCAAACAGATTATCCGCGCAAACGATTTCACGGACTTCCTCATCTTTCCCGGAGGATTCCACTTGCCTCCGGTCCTTGACGAACTCAATCCAACGAGAGCGGACGTGTTTGCAGACATCAACTTCATTTCATCAGAACTTCAAGATCTCTCAGCGCTTCGTCGCAAGTTTGCCTCGCTGATTCTGTCCACATCATCGGAACTCTTCCTAAAGGTGTTTGGCGGGGACCCTGGGCGTGCGAGCAGAGAACTTGGTTCATACGCGGACTCGATTCTTCTGAAAGAAAACAGGGGAGGATCCCGACTATTTCGTTCGGGCACAAGCGAGTCGCTTGGCACACCTGCTCAAGTTCGTCCTGTTCTTCACTCTGTAGGAGTCGGTGATTGCTTTAATTCCGTCTTTGTTGCGCAGCGTCGATCTCAAGGTGACAAAATTGCACTGGCTTACGCCTCATTTGCCGCAGCCGAGTATGCCTCTTACTTCGACGACCCGACCCTTAAACAGTCGGTCGCGGCAGTTCTGGATGTCAGCCCAGAAGACATTCAGCATTTGGGCGGGGTCGAGTTGCCATGGGAAGCCCGCCGGAACATAAGCGTGTATCTTGCGGCACCAGATTTCGATCACGTGGATACGACGCCGCTGGATGCACTGGCCGAGGCTCTCACGTACCACAATTTCTCCTCAAGGCGACCAGTACGAGAGCATGGACAAGCGCGAACGGACTCCTCGAAAGCCGAGAAACTTCAGCTAGCCGAAGCTGACCTAGACCTTCTTGGGATCTGTGATGTTTTAGTCGCTGTCTTGCTATATGACGATCCAGGAACATTCATCGAGATTGGCGTCGCGCTTGACAAGATGATGCCCGTGATTGTTTTCGATCCATTTGGTAGAGCGAAGAACTTAATGTTGACTGAACTACCGGTTCTTGTTTCATCTGACCTCGATAAAGTGGTAACGGAAGTCTTCGTCCAAGCCGCAAAGATCATTAATGAGAAACCATAAGGAAGCGCTGCTCCTGTGTTCCGTCGGCCTCGATTCGACAACGCTAGCCTTCTGGCTCGTCCGCGAGGGCATCCCCTTTGTTCCCCTTTTCATAGACTACGGGCAACATTGCGCTGCTACCGAACTAGCGACTGCCGAGGCCGTATTGCCGCTCTCGGTCCGCTCTGATCTCAGGACAATCAATGTCTCAGACGTGTACAAGGGGTCCTCCAGCAGGCTAATCTCTGAGGCCGATCTTTGGAGTGAGGCGGTCGAGGACAATGACCTCTATTTTCCATACAGGAATATTCTGTTTTTGAGCATTGCGTCAGCATGCGCGCAGGCGCAGGGGATCAACGCCGTCTACTCGGCGTTCATAAACAGCAACCACGCTAAGGAAATCGACTGCTCGGCCGAGTTCTTTCACCGGCTAGGCACGCTGCTCGCGCAGTATGGATCTGTCGAAATTCGGATGCCTTTCAGGGATTTTTCAAAGCGGCGTGTAGCTGAACTTGCGGTTGAATTAGGTGTTCCAATCGGAACCACCTATTCGTGCCAGGCATCTTCCTGTATTCCTTGTGGCGCCTGTCCGAACTGCGTAGAACGGCTAGCCGCTCTGCGCTCTCTTGGAGGAAATGATGTCTAGCCTTGATTGTGCCGCGATCAACAGCAAACAAGCCGCGGCGCAGACTATAGCCAATTTTCTTGCGAGCGTTGTTGCAACCGAGACTGGGCTGGAACGAACGGGTTACTCGCACATGGGGGCAACGCTTACCGATACCGTGTTACAGGCAGGTTTGAATTACCGTTCGGTTGTTCTGCCACGTGTCCGGCATGTTTTGGACGTGTATCCCCAAGCAGACACGACGACTAATTTCTGGCAGGTGCTGTGTGATTTCGGCCCCGGCACCGTGCTCCGATGGTCGCATCCGGAGAAGATCCAACGTTTGAGTCGGATTGTCGACTTGTTCCTCACTAAGAACCTAGAAACTGAATCTGACGTGGCTTCCTGGCTCTCCTCGGCTTCTGCCGCTGCTGAATTGCTTTCGATCAAAGGAGTAGGTCCCAAGACGCTTGATTATTTGAAGATACTGGTAGGGATTCCAAGTGTCGCTGTTGATAGACATATTAGAACGCTGTTTCGAATAGTCGGTCTCGAATACAAGGACTACGATGATTTCAAGTCTGTGATTTATCAGGCCGCCGAAATTCTGAACACTCAACCCCAGATCCTCGACGGAATCATATGGCAATATGTCAGCGCCCGCTCCCGAGAGACCCTCCATACTTGCGCGACGAATCACGTGAGAGCGGAAGCGAAATAAGATTCGTCCCAGCGACCCTTCGGTTAACAGCCGTGCGACCAACTTCATCAGAACTTGCCGGAGTTGGCACTAATCGAAGGAAATCAGCAAGTTCCGACTAAACCTGACGAATCACTTTCTCCTTCTTTGTTCACCGTTTGTTCGACTTTTGCCACCATTCATCGCGACTCGTATTGCGTTTTTATGACGGCGGTATCCGCAGAGACTTGATCAACTCATCTCAGTTGCCGCTGATCTGCCCCTCGACTTCCCGCCTGAACTCGTTTGGTTGTCTGATTCTGTCGAATGTCTCGAACGTTCCTCCAGTTCCTCTCACAACTACACTGCCATATCCCAGGATGCGTCCCACAAACGTTTCATTCACTCCAATGCTCTCCACCTTCGGCAGGAGAACTTCAACGCTCCTCCGCGAGAACAAGCCGGTCTTGATGAGAACGCGTTTGTTTGAGACAGCCACTTCTGTCGCGGCTCGCCGAATGATTCCGCCGCCGATTAGCACGGTGGCAGCGAACAGTGCAAATGCCCCCTCCACGATTGCGCCCTGATAGGAAGCTCCGTTTCGCGTTGCGAGCCATCCTCCTGCGAAAAATGAAAACCCAAAGCCACCTAAGACAATTCCCATAAGCAAGGGCCAGAACATCACAATCCAGTGGCATCCAGTTCTGTATACAAGAGTCTCGCCTGGTACTAGGTTCTTCTCAATATAACCCACGAGTGTCCTCCAAATTTGAGTCACCTTGTCGCTTTTCAAAGTCGCCGCTTTGACTCTCTCTGCTTAGCTTCGACGATTTCGGGTTCGCTCAGATACCTATCGAGCTTCTCAAAAGCCCAATCCAGTTCTCCCCGCAAATCACACTCTTTGGCCAGCGCATCGTACGGCCTCTTCCAATCTGCAGGCGGCTTCGCGACCACTTTCGGCGCAGCGTGAGTCCCTCAGCGATCAAACGTGACACATACTGCTTCAGAAACTTTGGACTTGACCAACGTGCCGGATTGAATCAAGAGAACCATGTCCACAAGATCTCTCACGCGGCTATTCACCGCACCTTGTCGCGGCAGAGTGTAGGCGTGAAGTTTTTCGGCAAACTGTTGCTCGCGAGGAATCATGTACAACGACGGGCTCCCTATACCCGCAAACCCCAACCAATCGCGTCCTTCGATGACTTCGAGCGGCTCCATCACAGCATCGCCTATTCCTACGTCTAGGTGAAATCCCACGAATACGCGTCCATCAAGGCGAGCTTCGACCGGAAACCTTGCGCCACCATACGGGGCAGCATCTAGGTCAGCAATCGGCTCACCGATCGTGTAAACGAAGAAGTCGTCACTACTGAATGCAGCGGCCTCTTGTAGCTTCTCCAGCACAGCCAGATTCTTCTTGTCGTCTTTCTTCTCGCCAGGACTCAAGACGCTGCGCATTGTCAGGTCAATATCCTTCGTCGTGCGCGCGGCCTTGATTCGTAACTCCATCGCGTAGCCACCCTTCAGTACCCAAGGTAGCGCGAGAGGCTCTCCCACCTGAAAGAGTCGCGCCAAGAGCCGGTCAAAGGCGACTTGACGCCGCAGCCGCTGCAAGTCAACGCTTTCTTTCCCGGCGATATCCTGAAGCCTGTTCTCCAATGCCCTCCGAAAGGCTGCGGCTGTCGCGTATCTCTTGGGCTCCATCATGCGGCTACTTTCTGAAAAAACGTTCGCAGGTCCTTACTACCAGCGAGGTGTCTCCTAGCCTCTGCAATTTCACTTCTGCGAATGAGTCCTCGCCGTAGTCCTTTACGGAGTGCCTGCCGAAGGGTCGCAGGCGGCACCTCTCCGCCTTCGAGCAGATCAAGAATCGTTCGCATAGGTTTTGTTACCCGAACTCCATTAGCAGCCCCGATGTCGCCCTGAGGAAGATCAGCGAGATGCAGGACGAGCACGCGGGGGATTTCACTATTTCGCCGGAAGCCTTTTGGTACCGTCATGTGCAGCTTTGCTGGCATTGCGTCCGAAAGATCGTGAAGGCTCAGAGCAGTTTGATGGCTGTAGACTCCCTGCGCGATCTCTTCGCGATTCCTAGACCAGAGCGACCAAAGCATCAGGTCGGGCCGCTCGCCTCGCGGAAAGCTGGCCAGCCTATAGATTCCCCGATGCTCACGAATCCAGTTCCCCACCTGAACGTGGTACGGGTGAGTATTCTCCGCGAACCCCGCAGCTTTGGCCTGCTTCGTCGTGAAGAAGCCTTGTTGGCCTTCCGCGACTTCGTAGAGCCGCTTCGCGGCTTCTTTGCGCTCTTTCGTCACAACACAATACTACAACTTATTTGAGGTATTGTGAAGCAGGTCCTATTTACCCACCACCCGTCCATCATTGTGATTGGGTGCGCTTTCAGCGGAAAGATGCTTCCGATCTCCAATGTCTCCAAAGCGTTCCAGTTCCGCGAGGTTGAGACGGATCGTGTCGGCATTCGCTCGATTTGTCGGGTACACCTGCCAAGAACCCTTTATCTGACCGTCTTCCATCATTCTCTTGTGAATCACAATTGCGGAGACCCGCGAGGTTTGTCCAAAGAAGCCGCGTTCGTTGCTTTTCGTGGTCATTTCTCTCACTGGTTCGCCCGGCCCGCTGACCGGCGGAAATTGAACCTCCAAATCACCATAGAGGGCGGACATAATCGTAAACTCGGAAAGCATAAACTGCTCTGACACCTCCAGAATAACGATACCCCGTGAATCTTTCGGTAATTGGCTGATCTTGTCGACTAATATGCTTTTCAACCGTTCATGCGTTTTGACGGGTTCGGGCGGCAATTTCAGTTTTCTGGAGAGAGTTGCAGGTGTGCCAGTCCGTTGCTTTCCGAGGAAGCTAAATCGAGCGATGATATCAGCTTTATCCACTATGTCTTGATACTGCTTCTCTCTTCGAGAGAGCATCCCACCACGAAAGTCACCAAGGTCACCGCCAGGATTTAGAAGTTTTCCGTTCGGATGGGCGTAGTAAAGCGTCGCGTTCTTCGGCTTGTCTTCCTTCAACACTTCCAAAGCATCGATGACAACAGCGATTGCTGCTTTCAGCTGGGACGAATTGGCAGTGTATGTATTCCCTATGGTAAGCGCCACCGAGTAACTTGAGGGAACAGCGTTGAGCCTTGCGAATATTTCTTTGCTTATTAAATTTATGCGATCCTCTTCCCAAGAGAATCCGACATCTCTAATCTCAACGAAATAGGGAGTTCCTTCCCAGTCGGCCCGGAGGTCCGCTCCTTTCTTAGGCGCGGTGGGCTCCAGGGTCACGCCGAATCCCTGTTGGGCCAAGAAAACTGCCGATTCCATTTCGGCGAGGGTTGAGACGTACTCTGCTTTGAGTTTCCGTCTTAGATCTTTCGGAACAAACTTTATACGCTTATCTGTGAGGATGAACTTCACCAGTTCTTCGACATACGGGACCCAGGGATTGTTTGGAGCGCTCTTCTGCCATCGCCCGAGCGAATGCGTAGGGTTTTTCCCGACGATCTCGGCATGAACCCAGGCATGTCCCAACAACTTACGAAGGTACGGCAAATCAGGTAGACCCATCGTTTTATCTGTCATCAATGTCTGCTTCTGTGCCCTTATCTATGCCGTAACTGCACATCCACGCCCGTCACATTGAAGCGAAACCGAAGCATCGCCAAACTTACTCCATATTGCGAACATGCATCCTCATCCGACATCCGTCCACGCCTTATGAACATCAAGGCTTCTCGTGGCAGCAACAAACAACCTGCCAGCCAATTCGCTTCCTCTTCTTGCTCTTCATTGTGCGTTCGAAGTGCCGTCCCACTTTTTGGGCTCATGAACATCATCGAAGGCTCGTGGCCCAGGATTATGTGCGCGAGTTCGTGTGCCAAGCTACTATTTAGGCGAGTTTGTGCGTGAGACGGATTAGTCACGATCAGGTGGCCGCGTCCGTCAGTCACCGTGATTGCAGACCAGCAATCACGATGATCGTTTTCGAGGCGCCTGCGAACGTCAGCAGGAAGATCGGACAGATCACGAGAGGCTACAACGGACACGCCAAGCAGCTCCGCCAGTGGCGATGGATCTAGCGGAGAACTCGGCGAAAGCTTGAGTTTCTGACGCACCCGGAGAGAGGTCCGCTCTGCCCACGTCCTAAAGCCACGACGAAACATCGACTCGACGCTTCTGCGCGCGGCGCGCCAGTTCACGATGTGCGACCACGATCAATTGCGCCAAATCTGAAGCGGCACCCTCGGGCAAGGTTTGATCGGCCCGGAGATGAACCGCAGCGACCAATGCCTCAGTTGAGGTTGGATTGTTATCAGTGGGGATGTCGAGAATCTCGGCTGGATTAACCTTCAACCAGGAACACATTTTCTGGAAGGTTGCTATATCTGGCAGCCGCCCCCCCTCTACGCGAGTGAGCGTAGCTGGGCTGATACCGATCTCCTGAGCTACTTGTCGAATTCCACGCCCACCTCTTCGATCCCTAAGCATAGCCCCCAGGCGAAGAAGGGTCATTTCCACCTCCTGCTCCAGATGTGAGTGTCAGTTTTACATATGCACAAGCCTATGCTAAACTGATTGTTATGGGTGAGCATAAAACCTCACCCGTGATAAATCAAGTACGTAGTTGCCGTAAACTGCCCTAGGCGACGGGTATGGTCCCCTACGGACCGAGCTCCTCACGAGGGCTAATCTGTGACTTAGCTGTACCAGCGACACCTGAGTCCCGCTGCAAGAGCCGAAAGGTCCTTCAACAGTTCCGAACCCGGGCCGCCACCAGCATTCACAGGGACAAATATTCCAAGAGAGGGGGCCTTCATGGCTCGGAAAATCTTTTTTAGCTTCCATTACGAACGCGATTCGTGGCGCGCTGGCCAAGTCCGAAACTCCAATGTCGTGTCGAGCGAAGATCGCTATGGCTTCGTTGACGCCGCCGACTGGGAATCTATCAAAAAGAAAGGCGATGCCGCAATCGAACGCTGGATCGATGACCAGCTCAAGAACACCAGCGTCAGCGTCGTTCTCATTGGAGCGGAAACTGCAGATCGTGAGTGGGTTCAGCACGAAATTTTAAGGAGCTGGAATCGTGGCAATGGAATCGTAGGCGTTCGGATCCACAACATCAAAGACCAAGAAAAGAAAACCGACACCGTAGGGCGGAACCCCTTCGACGACTTCAAACTGCCAGACGGGACACGCTTATCTTCCGTATGTAAGACATATGACTGGGTGAATGACGACGGCAGAAAAAATCTCGGGAAATGGGCCGACGATGCGGAGAATATACGAGCCAAGTACGGAAGCGATGAGAAGATTGCCGGACCTGCCGAAAACAATCAGCAGGCGAGCAAGACACACTCGGTCTCCACTCCCTCTGCATCAGCCGGATTTGCCCCGAGATCGCCCTGGTGCCCTAGCTATGTTGAAAGAAAGCGATGAACAATGGCTGCACGACACACATCCGGCTCTCATCCCAGCCGGCAACTCGATAACAGGAGCCATTGAATTCAGAGCGAGCTATGGCCAGCAGAGCAACCGTTTTTCGATTCTTGCCGACCACGCCGCTGACCCAATCGATGCGGTAACTCTGTCGGACGCTTTTCAAATCCGAATCGAAGAACGAAGCGACAAGTCCGATTCGCGCTTACCGGCGCTCTACGTCCAAGGAATAGACCCCACCCCTGAGCGGCATTTCAACCAGCGCGACAAGAGCGCCTGCCTTTGCAGTCCCTTCGATGAGAACGATTTCCTTGAACCCGAATTCCAATTCCGCCCTTTCTTCGAGCAGCTTGTTATCCCGTTTTTATACGGACAGGTCTTTTGTTCCTCCAAAGGGCATTGGCCATGGGCAGAATACGCGCACGGCGCGACTGGTATTCTTGAAGCCTATTCGAAAGTCCGTGATCAGAATCGAGCACAACAATGTCTGCAAAAATTAGCACAAGACATGAGTTGGCCGAAGATACAGTCCGCGCTGAGACAGAAGCCTTACGTCAAGGGGCATACTCCGTGTTTTTGCCTGAGGATGGATCAGATCAGACGATGTCATCCGGTGGCGTTAGAAGGTGCGTTGCGTCTGCAGAGGGACCTCAGAGCACTTGGAATTCCCATTCCGTGACCTTGGAGATGAGAATGTTTCGCTCAACTAGGGACGACACGCTGATAAAGACAGTCGAAGCCCGCTACGGCGTCGATCTTCACGCGCGTGGGGATACGAAATTGGGGAATCTGCTGGAAAAGCGGGGGTTCGAGTCTCTCACCCAGTTGCTCCAAGCATACCGGGGCAACCTGACCTACCATGCCTCGAAGCGACGCATATATCTGAGTTTCCTCGTCGAAGACCTCGCGCAAGTAAGGGGATTCCGCCTAATGTCCCGTGCGCCGAATCTCGAGATCGACTTCTATGATGGCAGTCTTCGGGAAGTAATAAATAGCACTCGGGGTTCCTACATCAAGCAACAGATTCGATCAATCATTCAGAGAACCTCCATCGTTGTTTGCCTGATTGGAAACGGCACGGCGTGGCGCGAATGGGTGGACTGGGAATTAAACACAGCTCTCGAACTCGGGAAAGGAATTTGCGGCATTCGCTTACGAGACTCACGCGGAAAGACGCCCCAACTGCTAAATGACATAGATGCGCCGATAGCCCGCTGGGGCGATGTACAAAACCTGATCGCCGTTATCGAGTGCGCGGCCGCACGCCGCTGCTAACAAGCGGTTCACCAAAATATGCGTGATACACAACAAGCAGAGGCAAAACAACTAGATTGCTCGCCACAAGTGATGGTGGCTTTGAGAAGTTGCCGTTATGATCTGAAGCGCTGCGCACGGCTATCATGCAGTAGCTCCGCTGTAGTAAAAGCATAAAGTGAGGGGTTTATGCGACCCGATCCGATTGATTCCTTCATCGAGATGTATGTAGAGGCATTGCACGATCAAAACGCAGCGATTTTTGCCGGGGCGGGCCTTTCCATTCCTGCCGGTCTTGTTAATTGGAAGGAACTGCTCAGGGATGTTGCGATCGATATAGGACTCGATGTCGATAAGGAAGACGATTTGATCACGGTCGCGCAGTTTCACGTCAACGAGCGAGGGGGGCGGCACCGAATTAACCAGGCTTTGATTCAGGAATTCGCGACGCGATCTAAATCGACGGACAACCACGAACTACTGGCGTCTCTTCCGATCAAAACATATTGGACCACCAACTACGATTCTCTAATCGAGGATTCCCTTAAAGCACATGGAAAGAATCCCGATGTCAAGACGACCGTGGAGAATCTCGCAACGATCGTGCCGCGACGCGACGCCGTGGTTTACAAAATGCATGGCGACGCCTCTCAACCCGACAAGGCTGTCGTTACTAAGGACGATTACGAATCTTACGAATCTCGACGGCACCTTTTCTCGACGGCGCTGCAGGGCGATCTCGTATCGAAAACATTCCTCTTCATGGGTTTCAGTTTCAACGATCCCAATTTGAATTACATTCTCAGCAGAATCCGCCTCCTTCTAGGCGAGAATCGCAGAGAGCATTATTGCCTCCTGAGGAGAGTTCAGCGTGTGGATTTCAAGAAGAATGCCGAATATCAGTACGCCCTCGCAAAACAGGAACTCCAGGTCAAAGACCTCAAGCGTTACGGCATCATGGGTCTGCTCGTCGATGATTATGCGCACTACACAGATGTCTTGCGACGTATCTTTTACAGGTACAAACTCGCTCGTGTTTTCATTTCGGGGAGCGCTGTGGAGTATGAGCCTTGGTCCGAACAGAAAGCGCAGCAGCTAGTCCAGACGCTGTCCCGCGCCCTTATCCATGAAGGTTTCGGCATCGTTTCCGGCTTTGGTTTGGGCATAGGCCCTTACGTTCTCAACGGCATACTTGAAGAGCTCGACGACGAAGGTACGCGGTTGCTGGACGACAGAGTCGTATTGCGTCCTTTTCCAATCGCAATATCCGACGCAGCCGAGCGCAAGCGCCGATGGACGGCGTACCGCGAAGATATGCTTACACAGGCTGGCATAGCTTTGTTCGTATTCGGGAACAAGAAAAATGCCGCAGGACGCATCTCTACATCGGACGGCATGGAGGAAGAATTTCGCTTGGCGGTCGGGAAGCGACTCTTTGTCGTTCCGGTAGGATGCACCGGAAGTATGGCGGCCACTCTCCACAAGAAAGTGCTGGACCATTTCGCCGACTACTATCCGCTGTCCGGCTATCGACGCTTGTTCGAAGCGCTAGGACATCCGGGAACTCCAAGTCAGGTGACCTCGCGAGTCCTGAAGCTTGTCAAGAAATTGTGGAACGATCGGGCATTGTCTAGAGACAAGTGACCCATATCCTACTACGAAGGAGACTTCGTTCCATGGCCCGCCAACTCTTCTATTGCCGTACTGGGTTGTTTGTTGACGGCATCCTATGCCGAAGCTTCTCGTGCACATGTTCGACCCGTAGGCAAGTAGTGGGGCTTCACGGTGTTTTAAGTACTTGGAATTATTCCTTCATCAGTAAATTCCAGATTTTGTTTGATATCCCACCTAGATTCTAGGTACACCCCCGCCCAGCGCGGCCTCTGCTAGCACACAGTCGCGCCAGGTGAGTAGCAACCTGTCACACCCGTTGCCATCCGCTCCAGCCGCAAATACTAGACCGCTTCGCTCTCTGTCCTTTCGGTGAGTCCGTTGCGATTTGGTTCCCCCGCCTGGTTGAGGGAACCAACTCTCAACTCACCCAAAGGACAAAGAAAATGAATTCAGAAAACATCAAGAAAGCTACAAATCAAGCCATCGAGCAACTCATTACGGCGCTCAACGAGGGCCGAAGCGAAACGCTGAGGCAATACCTTGCGGCGATTGGCCGATTCCACCGCTACAGTCTCCGAAACGTGATGCTCATTGCATCGCAAAAGCCGACCGCAACGCACGTGGCAGGCTTTCACACTTGGCACAAGCTTGGACGATTCGTGAAGAAGGGCGAGAAAGGAATCCTTATCCTTGCTCCCATCGTCCGGCGAAAGACTGAAAGCACGGAGCAAAACGAGACGGATGAATCATCAACGGCTGTCGGATTTCGCGCGGCCTACGTCTTCGACATCAGTCAGACAGACGGTCAAGAACTCCCTGCAATCGGCAGCGTCAATGGTGATCCTCGCGATTATCGTGAGCGCCTTGCGAAGTTTGTCGCCGAGCAAGGCATCGCTCTTGAATATTCGGAAGATATCGCTCCGGCGCGGGGCACTTCCGCAGGAGGCAAAATCACGTTACTGCCTGGACAGTCCCCGGCTGAAGAGTTCGCAACGCTGGCGCACGAACTCGCGCACGAAATCATGCATCGCACAGAGCGTCGGAGCAGCACGTCAAAGCGCACTCGCGAGACGGAAGCAGAGGCCGTCGCGTTCGTGGTCTGCCACGCCATCGGCCTAGAAACGGGGTCAGCGTCTCAGGACTACATCCAGCTTTACGAAGGTGACGCGAAGCTATTGACGGCCAGCCTGGAACACATCCAGAACACGGCCGCCCAGATTCTCAATGCAATCGGCGCAGAGGGAACCTCCGCGCCGCCCGCCTAGCGCGGGTCGTGTCATTTGGGCAGCCGGATGCTGAGACTTGGGTGTAGAATATTTTTATGTTGTTTCTGATGGGTGACATTATCGAGCGACCAGGGCCATTCGGAAAGAGGCACCGAGGAGTCTTTGTTGGTTATGACGAGTACGGGCGCCCCTGGGTCATTCACAACGACATGGGCGGAATTGTGTGCTGGGTGTTGTTTGAAACTTTTGCCGCTGGCCTCCCCGTGGCCCTAGCGAGTCGCAAAGCGCGCAATTCTTACGAACAGCACACAATCGTCTCCCGAGCACAATCTCTTTTGGGCTGGAAGTACGATCTCTTGAATTTCAACTGTGACCACCTCGTGACCTACGCGCAGGACGGCATTGCGACCAGCCCACAACTCCAAGGCTTCGCTCTGGCATTCGCCCTCGCGCTATTTCTGGGGCTGGCAGTCGCTTCAAGACGGGCCTGATGGGCCCGATCCAGCCTCACCACCCTCGTGGCGTGCTTCAATTGGCACAGACTCCTGAAAATAAATGGCTTGACGGAATTGGTAAAATGGAGGTAATTTTATAACTGAAAGGATGTTATGAAATTACGATGAAACTCCCAAAGGTCCCAAGTCCCGAGGAGTCGTTGGAGAAGCTGGCTCCGATATTCCCAGAGCTATACGCCGGATTCGAGAGCGGAATATTCAAGGCGCGTGACTACTTTGAGGTTGAGCACATCGCCGCCGATCTCTCGGTTGCGTCGATGCTCATTCGGCTGCATGTTAAGGATCGACTCCTGAAGGCTGGACTGAAGGAAGTTACGCTCGAAAATCACTCTCTGTGTGGCCTCGATTTTCTCTACAAAGACACGCACGTCAGAATTTGGAAATCAGACGACCACACTCTCCCGGACCCAGGTCGTTCGCAGGCAAGACAATCTTTTTACCAATATAACCTCGAATTCTCGGATCGCGAGCCCTACAACAAATTCATAGTTCTTTGGAATCTGAACCACACAGGGGGTGTGACGCTTTGGCTCGTCTGCCCAAAAGACTTCGACGCAGAGACTCGTGCGAGTGAAGTTCACTGGTTCGTTCCGGTGCCCGACCCGACCAAGGCTATCAAAGCAGAACCGGCACCCAGGACTCATCAGGATCTTCCGATCGCTCGAAAAGATTCGGCGAAGAAAGCATCGAACAAGGACTAATGTTTTCCGGCGACAGACTAAGACAAGCGCGTGAGCTGCTTAGTCTTACACAAACAGACCTTGCAAGACTCGTGGGAAGATCTCAGGCTGCGATAGCTAACATCGAGGCGGGACTTCTTGAGCCGTCTGCAGAAGTTGCTGAGTCCATCGCCAATCGAACGCGTTTTCCGCTCACATTCTTCACTGATCAAACAAGATTCCATTTTCCTGGCGAAACTCTCATGTTTCGCGCCAGGGCCTCAGCAACTCGGCGCGAGACCGTTGCTGCTTGCAGACATGCCGAGGTTTCTCTCGAATTGACCGAACTGTTGGAAGCATCTGTCACGCAAATCCCGATAAGATTGCAGAAGTCGAGCCAGACACCCGAAATTGCTGCACAGCATGTCCGACACCTCTTTGGAATCGGTGCTGACCAGCCGATTCCCAACTTAATTGATTTGGTGGAGCGGATCGGTGTGACAGCCTTAGCTCTACCGATTGATTTGGCCAAGATTGACGCCTTTTCAACGTGGCTGACTGCCACCAACAAGAGGCCAATCATCGCTGCATGTCGCAACAAGCCGGGGGACAGACTTCGATTCAACGTAGCGCACGAGCTTGGCCACCTGGTTTTGCATGGAGAGCTTAAACGACTAGGACCTGGGGAACACCAGCAAGCAGACCGCTTCGCTGCGGAATTGCTTATGCCTGGAGCAGCGATGCGCGGAGAAATAGAAACGCCCGTCACTCTGTCGCGAATCGCGCCGTTGAAACTTCGCTGGGGAGTGTCCATCCAAGCTCTAGTCCGTAGAGCACACGATCTGGGCATCATCGCAAATCGCCAATACAGGTACCTGTTTGAACAGCTCTCTGCTAGAGGTTGGCGTACAAACGAGCCAAGTAACCTCGCAGTTGCCCAGGAACGACCGAGAGCCCTTCGAAAAATGGCAGAAGTCGTCTACGGTGATCCAATCGACTACGGGCGATTCAGCTCGGATGCTCGCCTTTCCGTTTCCTATCTCAAAGACCTCATGGACGGCTATGCGGAGGCTCCGACCTCAGCGACGGAGGCCATGTCTTCAGGGAAGGTGATCCAGCTTCGCAGCACTTGACGGACTTTTCGTAGCTCGTCTGAAGGTTTCGGCGTTTGCTGAACTTGGTCGTTACTGTTATAAAAACGGGGCGGACTTCAAGAGATGACAGAACTCATTTGGGACGGGAAGTACAAGGATGGGAAGAAGCAAGGGCCGGTGCGAATTGCCCTGCCGTTTCAGACAATTGAGACTGTCAACGAAAGCGCGCAAGACAGACGCCGAAATCTTGAGCTTTTTGCCAGCGGGCGCGATACGGAATGGCGCAACCGACTCATCTGGGGAGATAGAAAATACGTCTTGCCGTCTCTACTGCCTGAGTTCGCGGGCAAGGTAAAGCTGATTTACATCGACCCTCCGTTCAATACTGACTCCGATTTTTCCTTCACGGCTACCATTCCCAATCATGCTGGCGATGAGGAGAACCGAGGTGCCGCGTTCCTCAAAGAACCGTCAATTTTGGAGCAAAAGGCCTACCGAGACACTTGGGGGCGTGGCCTCGATTCGTATTTGCAGTGGTTCTACGAAACGGTCGTGCTGCTACGAGAACTTCTTTCCGATAATGGATCAATCTACGTCCACCTCGATTGGCATATCGGGCACTATGCAAAGGCAGTACTTGATGAAGTGTTCGGCCAGGAGGCGTGCCAGAACGAAATCATTTGGAAACGCACGTCAGCACGTAGCGACAGCCACACTTACAATCATATCCACGACGTAATCTATTTCTATGCCCAAGGAGCCATCGACTTCAACGATGTATACGTCGAGCACGACGAAGCCTACGTCGAAAGCAAATACGTACACACGGATGCGCAAGGCCGACGCTACCGTCTGGACAATATTACTAGTCCGAATCCAAGACCGAACATGACTTACGTGTGGCGGGGGCACCAGCCACCCGCATTAGGATGGCGTTATTCAAAGGAGACAATGCAGCGGCTGCACAGCGAAGGGCGAATCTGGTATCCAGACTCTAAAGACAAACGGCCCCAGCTCATCCGATACCTCGACGAATCTTCGGGCCAGCCTGCAACGACAATTTGGACCGATGTCTCCCCGGTCAACTCGCAGGCCGCAGAACGCGTTAATTACGACACTCAGAAACCCGAAGCACTTCTTGATCGAATCATCAAGGCTTCATCGAACGAGTCGGACCTCGTGCTGGACTGCTTTGTTGGAAGTGGGACGACCGCCGTTGTTGCCGAAAAGTTGAGTCGGCGCTGGATCGCTTGTGACCTTGGCCGGTTTGCCGTCCACACAGCTCGAAAGAGACTATTGGCGATTCCTGGCGTTAAACCATTTGTTATCCAAAATCTCGGCAAGTATGAGCGACAGGCCTGGCAAGCGGCTGAGTTTCCGTCGAACGGAAAAGATCATCTGGAGGAACAAAGAGAACGAGAAACTGCCTATCGACGGTTCATTCTCGACCTTTACCGCGCCACCCCTATCAGCGGGCATGCTTGGTTACACGGCACAAAAGCCGGACGCATGGTCCATGTAGCCGCAGTAGATGCTCCTGTGACTCAGGCCGACGTAAAGGCGATTGCGCGCGACACCTGGAAGGCCGTTGCGTCTGGCAAGGATTCCCCAACCAAACTAGGCGCGGATATTCTTGGTTGGGAATTTGCCCTGGAGGTCAACGAACTCGCGAAGCAAGTTGCAGCGGAGTCAAGGGTGGACGTGTCGTTCAAAAAAATTCCGCGTGAAGTTTTGGACAAGAAAGCTGTCGAACAGGGAGACGTACGGTTTTTTGAACTAGGCGCTCTGTCCGTTAGCACCAAGCAAAAAGCGCGTGAACTGACTCTTCAACTCACGGACTTTGTTATCCCTACGGATGATATTCCTGAAGAAGCGCGGAAAGCCATCAAACACTGGAGTCAGCTTATTGACTATTGGGCTGTCGATTGGGACTACAAAAACGATACATTTCACAATCAATGGCAGGCCTACCGCGCACGCAAAGAGCCTAAGTTAGAGATTGAGACAAAGTACACGTATTCGGCACCAGGAAAGTATGCGGTCGTCATCAAAGTGATCGACATTCTAGGAAACGATACGACCAAGACGCTTGAAATCATCGTGAAGTGAGATAGCCCAGCTATGCCTCGCAAAAAGAGAGAAGCCGCGCCACCTTCGCAAACTGAGCTGCTGGACATAACCGCCAAGCTACGCACAGGTCCTTGTGTACCCGCTCTTCGCGAAGCGGTGAAGGCGTGGAAGGCAGGGGGATACAAAGGCATAAGTGACACGAGTCGCATTTTGCTCAATCATTGGTTCTATACCGACCATCGACTTCCAACAGGCTTGCCGTTCAAGTATCACGCTTCTCAGCAGGAAGCGATTGAAACGCTCCTTTTCGTTTGGGAATTCGAAAAAATCCGCACCCGTAAAGGTCTTCTGGAGCGTTATGCGCAAGACCTCCGAGACCTTCGACTCCCCCCGTTTGATGACTTTGCCCGGTACTGCGTCAAGATGGCCACCGGCAGCGGCAAGACCAAGGTAATGGCTCTCACCGTGGCGTGGCAATTCTTCAACGCCGCCCGCGAGCAAGACGACATTGCCGAAGAGTATGCGAAGACCTTTCTAGTTCTCGCTCCTAACGTAATCGTCTTCGAACGCCTCAAGATGGACTTCGCAAGCGGGCGAATTTTTCGTTCCGACCCTGTGATCCCGAAAGAGCTTGAAATCTTTTGGGACTTCGACTGCGTCATGCGCGGCGATGCCGAAAGAGCCCACGCGGAAGGGACTCTGTTTCTCACAAACATTCAGCAGTTCTACGAAAGGCCGGACCGAACGAACGAAGACGAGCCGGACGAGATGACCGCTATTTTAGGAAGAAAGCCTCCCACGAAGAAACTGGAATTGACGGATTTTGGAGACCGTATTGCTCTTCGCGCCGGAAAGCTGCTCGTTGTAAATGATGAGGCGCACCATACTCATGATGAAGAGAGCGAATGGAACACTGTCGTTCGCCGATTGCACGAGAAGACCCCAATTGCATCCCAGTTGGATTTTTCCGCGACGCCCCGCTTTCAGAAGGGTGCAATTTTCCCTTGGACGATCTCGGATTACCCGCTCAAACAGGCAATCGTCGATGGAATTGTAAAGAGGCCTGTAAAAGGACTAGCGAAGATTGAAGAGGCAAAATCTGAACATGCCAGTGTGCGGTATCGGGCGTACCTTGCGGCAGGCGTCGAAAGATGGCGCGAATATCGTGAACAGCTCAAACCGCTCAAGAAAAAACCCATCCTGTTTCTCATGTTAAATGGTACGGACGAGGCAGATGACGTTGCAGAATGGCTAAGGACAAAGTACCCTACCGAATTCGGCGGCAATTGCACTCAGGTGATTCACACCAAGAACAACGGGGAAATCAAAGAAACCGACCTTGAAGAGGCCCGGAAAGCGGTTCGCGAGGTTGATTCGGACGACAGCCCCATCAATGCCATCGTCAGCGTGCTTATGTTACGCGAAGGCTGGGATGTCAAGAACGTGACCGTGGTTGTTGGTTTGCGTCCATATACAGCCAAGGCCAACATTTTGCCGGAACAGGCGATTGGACGCGGTTTGCGGCTCATGTTTCGGGACGATCCAGGCGGATACACAGAACGCGTGGACATCATCGGGAACAAGAAATTCTTGGACTTCGTTGACGACCTCGAAAAGCTTGAAGAACTGAAACTCGAAACATTCGAGCTTGGCAAAGACAAGCTGCGTATCATCACGATTCTACCTCTTGAAGGTCGAAAGGAATTCGACATCGGACTTCCGGTACTCACGCCATCTCTCGTGCGAAAAAAGAGCTTGGCCGAAGAGATCGCGGCACTCGAAGTCATGGCCTTTCAATCTATCGTCCTTCCCATGAGTGAAGATGACCCGCGCTCGAAAACCTTTACCTACGAAGGCTACGACATCATCACCTTGAAGAAGGAGTTCGAGCGCGAGTACACCATACCGGAGCCACAGACGGCACAAGAAGTGATCGGTTATTATGCTCGACGCATCGCGGAAGCTGTTAAACTGCCTGCACAATTCGCAGCTTTGGCTCCAAAGGTAAGAGAGTTCTTTGAACAACGGGCCTTCGGCCATCCTGCCGACCTTAACGAGCCAGCCGTCGTTAAGGCAATGAGCACTGCGGTTGCTCATTACGTCTGCGTAGACGTTTTCAAGAAGGCGCTTCAAGCCTTGACCATAGAAGAACAGACGCCACAGCTTCTCGAACCCGCGCGTCTGCTTTCTACCTGCCAGCCTTTCCCGTGGTCACGGCCCGTTTGGGAAGGGCAGAAATGCATCTTCAACCTCGTACCTTGTGACAACGATTTCGAACGTGAGTTCGCGAAGTTCTTGGACAGTGCGAAAGACGTCACAGCATTCGCGAAATTACCCCGCGCATTTGGTTTCGCCATTGAATACACGGATACGGCAATGAACCTCCGAAACTACGAGCCAGACTTTGTCGCAATCGAGAGGTCAGGTGTTCACTGGCTTCTGGAGTCCAAAGGGCAAGAAAACGTCGATGTTTTGAGGAAGGACGTTGCCGCTGTGCGCTGGTGCGAAAATGCCAGCAGGCTGACTACCACAATGTGGAAATATGCGAAGGTCCCTCAGAAAGAATTTGAAACGTTGCAGCCAAGCCGGCTGGCCGATCTCGCTGCTCTAGTACCCTCTCTCTTCGATGAAGTTGAAGGCTGACAGTTACCAAAAGGTAAGCACCAGATCTATGTAAAGCAAGCACCTCCGGTGCGACCCAAACGGCTTTCATATTTCAACTTAGAGGTGGCCAGTTATGATGTGGTCGTCCAGATTTCCTTGCCTGATCAACAGCACCATGGGCCCCGACATTGCACAATACCCCAACTTCCTTAGAGTATTGTGCACCCATGCTGAGTCAAGGCGCAGAAGCTCTTTGCACAAAAATGACTTAATCGTTTGCCTTTCCGCTCGCTAGAACCCTCCCTTTCCTGCTCCCCCCTGACGTAGAAATTTTGATTCGACGGACTTTGATCGGTCACTTCACTCCAAAGCCAAATGCCCTTCCTGGCTAAACCCTGCGCCTGATCCGCCCGCTTCTCCTGTCAAGGGTCTTCGCTGCGCTCCGATGAACGCCCAACCCCGGCGCCCTTGACAGTGCGGACGGACAGGCGCCCACCGCCGCCATGAAGGCCATTTGTTTCTTATGCCCGGCTTTGGCCGCGCCTCTGCGAAGCAAAGGCCAAATCTGCAAAAGGAGAATTCGCATCATGCAAGAAACTACCAAACAACCGCTGTTTGACCTGGGCCAGCTTGTCGCCACACCCGGAGCATTGGCGGCTCTCGAAAAAGCCGGACAGAACCCCATGGAGTTCCTCTCCCGCCATGTGACGGGCGATTGGGGGGAACTGCCCGAGGAAGACAAGGCCGAAAACCAACTCAGCTTGGAAAAGGGCTTCCGCCTTCTCAGCAGCTACCGGACCGCGGCGGGCGACAAAGTATGGGTGATTACCGAATCCGATCGAACGGTCTCGACCCTGCTTCTTCCTGAAGAGTACTAAGCAGAACCGAAACTGAGAGAAAAGGAGAATACGCCATGACGACTGTACTCGAAACGAACGCAATTCAGCCAGCTCCACCCGCTGTGTCCGCAATGCAGGACATACCGCTCCCCCAGATTCAGGAATCGAAGACGAATCCTCGCCGCCAGTTCGATGAAACCAAACTCGTCGAATTGGCCGACAACATCCGGCAGCACGGCGTCCTGCAGCCCGTTCTCGTGCGTCCCTTGCCGGGCGGGGACCCAAGCTTCTATGAACTCGTCGCCGGGGCAAGGCGTTACCGCGCTTCGAAACTCGCCGGGCGGGAAACCATCCCCGCCACCGTTCGCAATCTCACCGACACAGAGTGCCTCGAACTGCAACTCATTGAGAACTTGCAACGTGCCGACGTGCACGAACTCGACGAGGCAAGGGGATATGCCGCCCTCATGCAACTCCAACCGGAAACCTACACGGTCGAAACGCTGGCCGAGAAAATCGGACGGTCGGAGAAATACGTATATGCGCGGCTACGTTTGACGCACCTTGTGGACGAAGTCCAACAGGCCTTCTACACGGGTAAGTTGACCGTTGCACACGCGTTTGAAATCGCTCGGTTGACACCGACCGACCAGCAACGCGCCCTCGGCGAGTGCTTCCCGCAGCACCGGACAACAACGGCTCTTCTGAAAGACAAGAAGGCCGAAGCCGTCACCGTGCGAGAACTCCGCGGTTGGATTGAGCGCGAGGTCCACCTGGACCTCACGAACGCTCCCTTTGACACACAGAACGAAAACTTGCTGTCAGCGGCAGGAAGCTGCGTCCGTTGCCCGAAGCGCACAGGCACCAATCCGCTTCTCTTTCCTGAGGCAGTAGGACAGAAGAAGTCCATTTGCACGGACCGCCAATGCTATCGCGCCAAGGTCGAAGCCCTTGTGCAGCTTCGCGTGAAGCCGCTGGAAGAGTCCGGCGAAAAACCACTGCGCGTGTCGCAAGCCCCGGCGTGGCAAGCCAAGAACGCAAAGTCGGATGTCCTCCATGAAGGACAGTACCGCCGAGCACAAAAGAAAGGGGAGTGTCCACAGACCAACCCCGCCGTGGTGATCGACGGCCCGGATGCTGGCAAACTGCTCCACGTGTGCCGCGACGAAAAATGCCCGGTGCACGCCAAGACGACCAGGTATCAACCGACCCCGCAGCAGCGTGCCGAGCGAGCAAAGGAAGCCCTGGCGGAGCGTATCGAAAAGCAAATGCGCTTCCGTATTCTGAATGCGATTCGCAAGAAACTTCCACCGACCCTGTCACGTCCCGACCTCGAAATGGCAGTGCTCGATTATTTCGAGCGCCTTGGCCACGACAACCACCGCCGCCTGTGCCGGGTGTACGGGTGGGAAGAGAAAAAGGTCAAGGCCGCGTGGGGCGGCAGCACCGTGGACTACAGAACCATCGCGGGAAACGCCGTAGGCGAAATGAGCACGCAGGAGGTCCAGCACTTCCTCATCGTGTGCGCACTCGTATCCGACCTGTCCTGCCCCGGTTACAACCCTCGGCAGGCACTTGGGAAGGACTCAAACCTCGCTCGCACCGCCGCACGCTGCAAGATCGACACTGCAAAAGTGTCCGCGACGGTCCGAGCGGAACTCTCGAAACCAGTCAAGAAAGCGTCTCTCAAGACGGATAAAACGACACGAACAAAGTCGAAGTAAGAGACAAACCAGCAATTCACGCGGGGTCGCGCCGCTCGCGCGGCCCCGCGTTTTTTCGTTGGACGGGCGTCCGGGCTGTCAGCGCAATTTTACGCTGCGGCGTGCGCGCGGCGATTGCGCCCAGTAGTCAGCTTCTGGGCCATAGCAAGGAGAAGTTTCCGGTCCGCGTCGCCGGCTTTGCTCAGGCATTTCCTCAGCTTTTGGAGATACACCGCCTGTTTGCCCGAACTCCCCCAAACGATATCGTCCGCCGTTTTCCGTTTCAGAAGGTTCGGCAGTTTGGGCGGTTCTTCCCCTTCATAGAAAAGCTGGTAGAGCGGCACTTCCAGAGCCCGCGCCAACTTCTCCAAGGTCTCCATTGCCGGAACGGTGTGGCCATTCTCGACGCGCGATATGTAGCAGCGCAGCAGCCCACTCCTCTTTTCGATGTCTCCCTGGGAGAGCTTCTTTCCTTCCCGCAACTCACGCAAACGGTCTCCAATAATCATCCTCGCCTCTTTTCGTTTTTAGGATTGCGAACTCCGGGGACGCGTGAACAGAATATATCTGCAAGCCCCATTCTCCAAGGCATGCCAAGGCACACTTGGTGACGGCGGAAATTCTCGCTGCGGCTTCAGCCACCCGCCTCTCCCGCCTCGCATTGAGCACGGTTGCACCGATTACTGCTGAAGCGCATCTGGGCTATCTGCTAGGAGAATTGCGTGGCTCAGTGGATGACGTGGCAGCTATTCGTCCAGACTTGGTGGGATTGGCTCTATCTTCTTGACGTACTAGCGAAGCTCCTACTCGCTTTCAGGCAAAACCGATTCATTCTTCACCAGATTGCAGTGTTGCTTCGTCCGGCATACTCTAAAGACACTGGCGCAGAATATGTTCTCGGCCTTAAAGTGTACCCGACGACTCAACCGCCAATGACCAATGCCTGAAAAACTGCCAAAGGGATGGGTGAAGACGACGCTTGGCGAAATCGCGGAGCCGTCGCGAGAACGCACGTCCCCGATGGAAAACCCTACGATGCGATACGTCGGCTTGGAGCACATCGAGCCGCACTCCATGAGACTCCTCGGGCATAACTATGCTCGCGAGGCGCGCAGTTCCTCAGTTCGCTTTTCGAAAGGTGACATTCTCTACGGGAAAATGCGTCCCTATCTGAACAAGGTCTGGGTCGCAGAGTTCGACGGAATTTGCTCGGCAGAATTCCTCGTTTTCGAGAAGCACGACGGACTGAACAGTCAGTTCCTTGCCCTACGCCTGAATGCGGAGGATTTCGTCACATTCGCAAACGGACTGGTCAGCGGTGAACGGCCACGTGTTGATTTCGAGAAACTATCACATTTCCCGATTCTCTTGCCCCCTCTAGCTGAGCAAGAAAGAATTGTGGGCAAGCTGACTGCCTCCTTGTTGGGAGTGGGGCGAGCGGAAACCGCAGCGCGTCGAGCCCGGGAACGCCTTAAGATTTATCGTGCCGCCTCACTGCGCGCCGCCGTCACTGGCGAATTGACTCTCGATTGGCGTGCGGCCCAGCGGAAGCGCAAGAGCGATGCAATCGAAAACGGTGAGGCCTTGTTGCAGCGTCTCCTCGTTGTCCGACGTGACGGCTGGGAAAAAGCCGAACTCAAACGCCGCCGCGAAAAAGGCAAAATTTCGACAAAAGACAAGTGGAAATCCCGCTACCCGGAACCGGCTCGACCAAACACAACTGAATTACCAGAACTGCCTGAGACGTGGAGTTGGGCTTCCTTGGAAATGGTTGCGGAAATCGGTTCGGGAATTTCCGTCAGTAAGAATCGTCTGGTGAAAAACCCAGTTGAGTTGCCGTATCTCCGAGTCGCAAATGTTCTGCGGGGATATTTTGATCTTAGCGAAATTAAGACAATCCGTGTGGAAAAGGACAGAGTCGCCGACTATCTTCTCCGTGCTCGCGACATCCTCTTCACTGAGGGGGGCGACAGGGACAAGCTTGGACGAGGATGGGTATGGGAAGGTCAAATCCGAAGGTGCGTTCATCAGAATCATGTCTTTCGAGCCCGTCCCTATGATCCGTCGCTCTTGAATCCTAAGCTGGTCTCTCATTGGGGAAACACAATTGGACAAAACTTTTTCATCAAGCATGGGACACAGACAACAAATCTAGCCTCAATCAATCGAGGGGTGTTGGGTAGGCTGCCTATACCAATTGCACCTCTGGACGAGCAAACTGAAATTCTTCGTCAAGTTGAACGCCGGTTGGCTGCAGCGGACCGCCTGGATTCTAAGCTGTCGCGCCAACTTGAGCGTGCCCGCACCACTCGCGATTCGCTCTTGCGCCAAGCCTTCACCGGTCACCTCGTTCCCCAGGATCAGAAAGATGAACCCGCTCCACTGCTGCTGGCCCGCATCGGCGCCGACAAAGCGCGAAAAGAAGCAGAACGAACAGAGGCTCGCCGAGGGGCATACCGCGCGAAAGGAAGCAAGAGTGTCACCATGCAACAACCTTCACCATCACCGGAAGCTTTAAGAGCTGCCTGGCAAAGGATCGGCAAGGAAACCGATGCTCGCCGTCTCTTTGATGAGGCGGGACTTTCACCTGAACAGGTGGTCCAATTTTATGAGGCGCTGCGAGCCGACCCAGAACTGCGGACGGCATTTGAACAGTCAGCGCAACAACGTCGTCAAAAACAGAAGCTGGTCAGGCTTGCCAAGGAGGAGCATGAAGAACTCGGAGGCCGATTTCGTCTCGTTGACCTTTGGCTGGAGGATTTTAAGAACCTAAAAGACTATACCGTTCGCTTCAATCCCACTCAAGGGCTGGATGTTGTCCTCGGATGGAATGGCACAGGCAAGTCCAATCTATTTGAGGCGCTTGTCATTATCTTCCGCGACCTGCACGAGTGGTGGGAGAAAAACCGTTGGCCTGAGAAGCCGATGAATGGATATCGTCTCAACTACGAAATGGACGAGCACATCGTGGAGATCACTTGGCGACCGGGGCAAATGAAACGCCCGGAATTGAAGAGAGGGCCGATTCCCCACAAAGCAAAGAGTGAAACCGAATTGCAGCCCATCAAGCGAGAAGAGTTGCCGTTGCCACGCTTTGTCTTCGGTTACTACTCGGGTCCAACCAACCGCTTGGCAGAACATTTTCTGCCTATGAAGCAAGACCATTACGACCGCTTGCGCCTAGCCAAGGCAGACGATGCGAAAACCTTGGCCAAGCTGCTGGAACAGCGCCGATTCTTTTGCGCCGAAACCCATCACGCCAAATATGTGCTGCTTGGGTTCTCATACAAGGAAGACCCGAAAATCAGTGAATTCCTGGAGAATCGACTGAGGATCGTAGGCTTCGAGTCGGCTCTGTTCATCATTCGCAGGCCGCCTTGGGCGAAGTCTGGGAGCCGGGCGGAAGATTTCTGGAGCGCCACAGGAATCATGCGCCGAGTCATGGAGCGGCTGCGCCGCTACGCCATTGCCCCAATGGTGCTGCAACAGAAGGTTAACTACGGCTACCGATCGACTACAGAAGACCATTATTATTTCTTCTTACCGGACCTGGAGAGCCTGCATTCGTTTGCAGCAGAGTACCAGGACGCCAGAACATTCTTTCTGGCCTTGGAGAGCACCGATTTTTCAGAACTGATTCACGATGTCAAGATTCAGGTCCGCGTTAAATCCTCCAACACGGAACAAGTTTCCATCACATTCCACCAGTTGAGCGAAGGTGAACAGCAGTTGCTGATGGTTTTGGGCCTGATGCGCTTCACGAAGTCGCACCAATCTCTCGTGCTGCTCGACGAGCCTGACACGCACTTAAACCCGCACTGGAGTGTTGCCTATGTCAAAGACCTAGCGCGTGTGATGAGCGACAACGCAATTGAATCAACGGAACAGCAGACTAGTCAAATTTTAATGGCGACCCACGACCCGCTTGTCATTGCGAGTCTCCTAAAGGAGCAGATTCATCTGCTGAAGCGTGACACAAGGACCGGCGCTTGCAAGTGGGAGCCAGCGACCGTCAATCCGCGCGGGCTAGGCTTCACAGGCATCCTGACCAGCGAGATGTTCGGGTTTCGGAGTGACCTCGACCCGGAGACGCTTGGGGACCTAGACAACAGGGTCCGCCTTATTGCTAAAGAGGAATCACTGACCCCGCAGCAGAAAAAAGAACTGGAAGAAATCGACAAAAGGTTGGCTGAAGCCGGTTTCTCAAAGGCGTTCAGCGATCCCTACTATGCTGCGTTCGTCCGTGCATGGGGGCGAAGACACAGCCAGTTAATGGCGGGGCAGCAATTCTTGACTCCGGAGAAACGGCAGGAGATTGACCGAATCGCCAGCGAAGTTCTGAAGGAAGCAGTGGCAGAGGTGGAAAAAGAGGTCGAGAACTGATGCGCTTTGTTGACATCGACCTTTTGGAGATACCTAACGGCTGGCAGGGTCACGCGGACCAAGCGCTTAACGCCTTGCGTGACGAGATTACACAGGCCGAGGCCGCGGCACGAGCTGCAGGAGGAGACCTCGTCGCGGCGAGAAGAGCAGCAATCACGGCGGGTTTAGATAGGCCCGCGCGAACAAGACTCTGGCAAGACATGGCCCCTCGGCTCGGCGTCTTAAGAAAAGGAAAGTGCTGGTATTCCGAAAGCTTGAACCCGACCTCGGATAAGAACGTGGATCATTTTCGCCCCAAGAATCGAGTGGAAGAAGACCCCACCCATGAAGGCTACTGGTGGCTCGCGTTTGCGCCACGGAATTTTCGCTACGCAAGCCAATGGTGCAACCAGCGGCGCGTGGACCGCGTGCATGCTACCAGCGGCGGCAAATCGGACCATTTCCCGCTGCATACGCACGGTATTAGGGCGCGCCAGGAAGGCGACGATCTCGAACTGGAGGAGCCCCAACTGCTTGACCCGATTGACCCCGACGACTGGAAGCTCCTGACATTTCTTCCAGATGGGTATCCGACTCCCACCAAGCCAGCGGGTACAGCAGAGCACCAGCGAGCCGCAACATCAATCGACGTTTACCACCTTCACTGCAAACCACTGGTGAATGGCCGCGCGGCCGTGGCCGGCACGATTCAGCGCATTGTTCAAGACCTGGAAAGGCTTCGTCCCCAGATCGACGAGCCAAAAATGCGCGCCCTTTACAAGAGTCGAGAAGTTGAACTCCTTCGGGCGATCCACCCCGATACCGAATACTCGGCGGCTGCATTGGCATACGCCCGAGCAGAAATCTACAAATCAGAACTCGGCCATCAAATCACACGCGATTGGTTGCAAGAGATACTGAATTGACACAAATGACCAAGAATCACAAAACATCGGCTTCAGCTCTCGTCCAAAGGGTCTGGAACTACGCCCACGTTCTCAAGGATGACGGGCTAGCCTTCATGGATTACACGGAGCAGATTACCTATCTTCTTTTTCTGAAAATGGCGTGGGAACAGCGACACGTAGGGGCAAGCGAGATTCCATCGCGCTACACTTGGGGCGCACTGAAGAATATCGCTGAGAAGGCGAAGCTCTTGGAGCGGTATCACCAAGGGCTCCGCAAGTTGAGCGAACGCCCGGGGTTGGTTGGCCTTATCTTCACCAAGCCGCAGAGCAAGATTACCGACCCAGCCAAACTTCATCTCCTCATCCAAATGATCGACAGCGAAGATTGGTCCGCACTCGACGTGGACGTGAAGGGTGATGTCTATGAAGGGTTGCTCGCCAAGAACGCCGATGATGTGCGCGGCGGAGCGGGGCAGTACTTCACTCCGCGCCCTGTCATCCGGGCGATTGTTGAAGTGATGCGCCCCGAACCAATGATGCGCATTTCCGACCCAGCATGTGGCACGGGTGGTTTTTTGTTGGCGGTTTTTGATTACCTTAAAGGCCGGACAATCAATGCCAAGGAGGCTGCTCATCTTTGGACGAGAGCGCTGCACGGAGTTGACCTTGTCCCCAATGTCGCGCGCTTGTGCGCCATGAACCTTTTCCTTCACGGGATCGGCACAGACCACAGCCACCCTGTGATATCGATTTTTGACAGCCTCGAATCTAAGGCTGAGCCGGTAGATATGGTCCTTACGAATCCGCCGTTCGGGAAAAAGAGCAGTTTCACTATCATTGGCGCAGACGGAAAGAGCCACACTGACAAGATTTCCTACAAGCGAGAGGATTTCTGGGCGACGACTAGCAATAAACAGCTCAATTTTGTCCAGCACGTCTATTCAATGCTCAAAGAAACCGGGCGGGCCGCAGTCGTTGTTCCGGACAATGTCCTATTTGAAGGCGGCGCAGGTGAAAAGATTCGCCGCGCGTTGCTCCAGCAGTGCGAGGTCCACACCCTGTTACGTCTTCCAACTGGCATTTGGTATTCGCCCGGCGTGAAGGCAAACGTATTGTTCTTCGACAAGAAGCCCTTGGAGAAGACTCCAGCAACCAAAGACCTCTGGGTATATGACCTGCGCTCAGAGCGGACTTTTTCGCTCAGGCAAAATCCGATTGGTCCGGCCGACCTGACGGATTTCATCCATTGCTACCGCGCTGATGATCGTGCCGGACGCAAGGAAACAGCGCAGTTCCGGCGATTCACATACGCGGAGATTATTGCACGAGACAAAGCGAACCTCGATCTCCAATGGCAACAAGAGACGGCGAATGCCGCTCAAGGCGAGACTCCTCAGGCGCTGATGAAAGAAATTCTAAAAGACCTAGAGGAAGCGATGCGTGAGTTTGCCGCTGCCGAGTCCGAAATTCAGAGATGACGCCACTTGTTGCGTTCTTCTTGTTGCGCATGGCCCACCCTCGTCACACACCAGCGAGTGAGTGGTGCCAAGTCGTGCCTTCTTGAAGAAGAGCATGGCGGCCTCGATTTCACCTGGAGATCTGCTTTTTACCTATAGCAAATGCTATAACAATTGTTGCTCGCCCCCACTTGATGCGTGTATACTGCAAACATGCTTGATGCTGCTCAGCTAGCGGCAGTCCGGAGAAAGTTGGGGCTCTCTCAAGAGCAAATGGCTCGGCTTTTAGGCGTATCGTTCGCCAGCGTCAATCGATGGGAGGGCGGGCATTCGGGTCCCACTGGCCCAACCTGCGATATCTACATCGCACTTGATGCCGCGATCCGAGCCGGCAACTCCCCGGGAACAATCCGCCAGGCAGCTAACAGCGAACGGGGTGCGTTCCTATATGCCTTGTTTCGGATGGCCTACGCGCGCACCAGGGGAAGGTCGCGATGAGCTATCAAGTCGTACCTCTTCGGCCACTGCTTTCCGGCGGTAGCGGAGATTTGTCAATCGGTAAGCGCACCGACACCGGCGAGCTTGTGGTGATCAAATATCTCCGCGAATGCCATCTCCCGGAGGCGCGAAAGGGCTTTGCACGCGAGGTGCGCATTCTGGCGCGTAATCTGCCGGGCCTGATGCGAATTCTATGTGCCAACACTGAAGCAGCCCACCCCTACTACGTCATGCCTTATCTTGATGGAGGGTCGCTGAGCAAATACGCCGGCAAGCTCAACGAGCACCAACTGCTTGCGATTGCCACTGCCGTAGCAGGGTCACTCGTGGCCCTTCATGCGCAGTACATTTCGCATGGCGATGTTAAGCCGGACAACATCATGGTTTCTCACGACGGTCGGATGCACGTGGCAGATCCTCTGGGTAGCGGTATCGGTTGTACGGTGTTGTTTTCAGAGAACCGTGGCGGGACGCCAGGTTATTGGGCGCCAGAGGTACACGCAGGACGGCCCATTTCTCATGCTGGAGATGTGTATTCGTACGGCACAACGCTCTATCACCTCCTTACAGGGCTCAAACCGCAGGATGGGCAGCGCCTCGATCTGAGTGTGCAAAACTATCCGTGCGCACCGAAGATCCGGCAAGTAATCATAGCGTGTTGCCATACCGATCCCCACGAACGCGCCAGCATGCAGGAAGTGCTTCGCATGCTCGGTGGTGAGCAATGGGCCGACATACAGACAATGCGAAGACAACATCAGAAACAAATGACTACGGTGTGTGTCATCGGCGTCCTCGTGTTGCTGGTTGCAGCTTTGGCTGGGTAAGGGCTCGGCGTGCCCTGCTCCTTCCCGCACTCTTCCGAAGCATGTGGATCGTGCGATCATGCAGATATGTCGCAAGGATGAGCTATGAACCTTGATCAAAGCCTCGCCTCACTCCGACAACTGGTTGCGCATTTGCACGCGAAGTCCCAATCGACCGAGCATAGTTCGGCCGACTTTCGACGGGTGATCATGGGTGGGACCTACTTCACGCGGGCACCCTATGGTGGATTGGCCCTGATTGACGACGAACTGAAATCCTACCGGAACTGCCTCCACGACATATCTGAAATCGCCACGAAGAAAGGGCTGATTAGCCGCAGTGCAGTCGAATCCCACGTTCAGCTTGCCATCTTGAAAGCTCTGGACATCAATGGGATTCAGGCGTCCCTAGACTTTGATAAACGTCTGTCCGGTGCTCTGGTTGAACTGAAAAAAAGCCTCTTGGTGACACCACAGCGATGGGAGCTTCATTTGCAAGTGCTGGGACTCTCGGCCAAAGGGCTGCCTTACAAGTTCGGTGCCTGCGAATTCTATTTAGCGGATGAGGCACGAATCAAACACATTCACGAGAAGATCAATGGACCTGGGGGCGGTGCAGTGCAGATGGCGGGGGGAGTCGATACGCAGCCCGATTGGGGCTTGGCGCAACTGAAGAGGGTCATGATAGGAGGAACGTGGTGCACGATCCACGTGGATGCGATCGATAAGGAAGCAGCCCTTGTATTAGCCGAGCGGCACCTTCGGTTGACGATAGACGTGATTAATTTCTACGCGGAGGTGACGGTCGGGCGGGCTAGAATCTTCCTCCCAGGTGATGCCGGACCCAGCCGACGAAGAGGCCTTCGCATCCCGTCAGACGGTTCGGCACCGGATATTACTCAGACTCAAGTAGGGCCACTCGAGGAGTTTTCGGTCGTTGACATCCCTGAGGCGATGGCGCAGCTCTTGGAGCTGGTAAGAGTTTCCTCCTGGCTCGAAAAGTCCAAGCCTTCAGAACTGGAGGACAGAATCCTTTCGGCCCTGCAATGGGCAGGTCGCGCCGGCATCGCGGATCGCCGGGAGGAAGCATTCCTGCTCTATACCATTGCCATGGAAAGCCTGCTCCTGGGCGGGAGAAGCAACACCGAAATCACCGAGAAGTTCGCCCTGCGAGGTGCGCATCTTTTGTCTTCGGATCTGGACGCTCGCAAGAACGTCTACAAGGATCTGAAAGAGCTCTATGGAATCCGCTCCGCAATCGTCCATTCCGGAAGCCTTGAAGTGACGGACGATGAATTGTCCAGAATTGCCGCCGTTGCGCGCGGCGCCCTCGTCAGCGTGTTACATCTGCCGCCGTTTTTGCTAATGACGGCCGAATCTGAGTTTGAAGAATGGTTTAAAGACCAGCTCTTGGGAGCGAGTCAAATCCCGTACGAAAAGCCGCAAAGCTGGACATCTCTCCCGAGTTAGCTTGCATCTCGGCTCAATGCTCTGGTTTCGCGGCGACCCCCATGCTTGTTATCCTTCCTTGTTGCTTCCGATCCTGTGGTACGAATCGAGTCTGCCTATGATTGTAGGACAGACTCCGTCTACAGCCGGTATTGACCAAGAATTTTACGCCAGTCGTCAACCGCATACTCGGCGATCTCGAGCGCCCTGTACTCTTTTTTTCTTTCCTTTATTACATATTCCAGAGAGATCGTGGCTGAGCCTCCTCCACCCGCGCCATCCTCAATTCCTACGGATATTTTCCCGACTACTTTCACGTTACGACGTTGCTTCCAACGCAGGCGATAGTGCTTCGAGCGATTTGCGATACATTGGCATATAGCCAGCGGCTTAGATTGTTCGACGGCCAACAAAATGGCGTCCCGTTTATTTTTTCTAATACTGGTGTCATTCTTCACCCAGTCGCAAAGATGCCAGCAGTTCTGAAAGAAAGCCCACAGAAAATCTTCGTGCTCTTCGCGGTTAGAATTTGGTCGCGAGATTCGCTGCAGAAACCGTTCAACTCTGGCATATTGCTCTTTGTACGGACGCATTGGCGGTAGAATGTCCTAGATCAAAACCCCCACCATCATATCCCTTTTAACATGGCTGCGAATTCTCGGCTCTTCCGAGGAACTGAACTCGCTCAAGAAATTGCTGCTCCCGTCCGATGCCCAGACACTCACTAGGATCGCAGGGCTACTCAACCTTTGCGCACGGCCCGATATTTCACTCACTTCTGCGGCGTACCCCACCCCTTTGGTGGTAATTCCGACATTGGCGACAATCCACCGCCGACAATCCTCATAGCAACTCCGGTGACTCGACCGATTATTTCGGCCTCATCAAGATGGGAGAACCTGCGAATCGGCTGCGGTGAGGTGATGTGGGGCACCAGGATGAGCTGTCCGTCTTTCAATTCGCACCAACCGCAGGCATAACCATCCCGGAGTTCGATGAAATAGATCGGGCGCTCCAATTCTTGCCGCCACACGCCCGTCTTGATCTTTGTCTCTGTAGGGTCGATCTGCAGGAACGACCCGGGCAGGATTACGGGGAAGAGAGAGTAGTCGCGCAAGCCCAGGTACCCGTAGAGCGACCTCCGGAGGTCGAGTTGCCGAATCAACGTTATCGGCACCTCCCCCCATACTTGCACCAATCTCGTTAGAAGTTGCGTCCCCTCGACATGGAATTCCTGGCGTACTCGTACCGGAAAAGGGATTGTGCCCTCATCCGTATCCCCCGAGTCGCCCACAAGGTGCGTTGCAGGCCATTTGAACATCGCCTGGTCCTTGGCTGCGTCCGCGAGGTTGACCCCGAAGATCGCCAGGAGCTCCTCGCAGCGGCGATGGTAAACAACACTGAGCGAGTAAAATTTATGAATCCCAGGAACATATGTGCCATTTTCGATAATCCGCAACCAGGAGTGGGAGATTAGGTAATCCGGATTGCCCTTAACTTGGGCCAGTTGCTGGCTCCGCCGTTCCACTTCGCGTAGCGACAAACGCAGACTTCCTCGGAGCTTTTTGAGACGTTCTCCAGGGCGCGAGCTAGGACTCCGTGACCCCATCTCGGGCGAATAGTAACGAGAACATCGTTAACTGTCCAGCCAAATGATGGCTGAAGTATGCCCGATGCCCTTTTTGCTATTTACTCGGGACCCGGTCTCAAATACGGTCAGCAATCACTTTTTTCACACTTCGTCCCCGATTTTCCCTATGCACGTCTGGTTTTTTGTTGAGAGGCCGGTCCCGTCCCCATGCGACGCCAGACGCACCACGAATTTGAGAAAACGAAACCATCAAAAACACCCGATGAGACCGTGCTCGGAAAAAAGGCGCTCCACCCTGGTCTCAAACCGGCAGAGAAACTTCGTGAGATCCTGCGCAGGAGAAACATGAGTCTATTGCAGGTGTCCAAAGAATCTCGGAGACTGTTCCCCGGACAATCGCTCTATCACATTCCTCACAATCTCTACTTTGATTTGCGCGATGCGCGGTTCACGCCCAATATTTACCAGCTCATTTCACTCAGTTGCGTCTCCGGCTACAATCTCGTTCATTTGCTGTATGTGTTTGGGCTCCATTTGGACGACATTCCGCGTTTACAGCTCCGCCTGTCATTCCCCCGGACAATGCTTCTCGACTCAGACCTCTATGATAGCGACGCGCTTGTTCAATGGTTCGAAGGGGAAGGCGAGCCGCCTCCGCGGATAACGCCGCTCATTCAGATCCTCACCCATAACGTCACGGAGCGAGTCGCCGCACTGCAGCGAATCAACAGGGTGTCCTTCATCTATGCGAAGGTCGGGACCGAGGATGACTTCTGCTTCCCCGACCTGCTTCCAGGCAGCATTGTTCGCGCCGATCCACGTGGTTCCGAAGTAAAGCTAGCGGCGACTCGAGGCAAAGTCTCCCATGATTTCTTCCTCGTGGAACATGCTCGAGGTCTGAATTGCTGCCGCCTGCAACAAGTTGCGCCACGTAGGGTCGCGCTCGTGTCCACAAAACTAACCGCGCCACGAGTGGAGCTTCAGGTCGGAACCGAGCTCAAAATCCTGGGGGCAATAGATATGGAGATTCGGAGCCTCAAAAAAAGGGGCCTTGCCTCGGGTTTCCGAACGCTCCCAACCCCGAAAAGCCGGGAACTCCTTCAACCCGATCCTCCCGGCAGTGACTTCCGTCACTTGCTCCGCAAAGGCAGGCAGCGCGCCGGCTTGTCCTTCCGGCAGGCATCGGCCATGAGTCGCAAGATAGCGCAGGAACTCGGCGATCAACGATATTTCACAGCCATCGGCTCTCTCTCCGATTACGAATCCGCCGAAGCACCACCACGTCACATTCACAAGGTCGTGACCCTTTGCACGCTCTACTTCATCGGGTTTTGGCGCTTCCTGAAAGCATCGGGGCTCGCCATGGACAAACTCGGACAAGAAGCGATTCCAGAAGATTTAACAGAAAGCACACATTGGGCTGCTAGTTCACGCCGTAAAGATCGAGAGCCACAAGGAACGAAAGGAAACTCCTTTCTCAATATTCTCGCGGACCGCTTCGAAGAGATTCCGTTCTTTCTCCGTAACGCACTTCCGGAACTCTGCGGCATGTCGCGCCCCACACTGCGCGATGTGTTCTGGGCTGGAGAAATGGGGCAGGAGTTTCATGCCCCACTGCGAGGTGCAGCATTCTTAGTTGTCAACCAACGCATGAAAACAGCCGTCGTTTCGGAAAACGAACCGGAGTGGAAGCAGCCTGTATATCTCCTTGCCCGGCGCGACGGATCGTATTTTTGTGGGCGCTTCGCTCTGGCTGGCAACACAACCGTACTCCACCCGCTCTCTACAAGCCTCCCAAGTGCGAAACCTCACCAAAGTGGAGGCGACGCAGAGATAGTCGGCCAAGTTGTGACCGTCTTGAGACGGATTGCAGTCAGAAGTTGACCCTATGGCGAACACCGTGGCTTTCTTTCGATAGCCCATTGTTCCCTTGTTTTCATCGCTTTTCGTCCTCCCATGTCGGAAACTCGAACACTTTGGCTTTATTCTGGCCATCGACATGGCAACGCGCTTAGGTTATTCCATCAGGCTGAAACGCAGCCGGGCCGTTCGGAATTCATACGCAACATGCTTCCTTCAGAATTGCTGTGGCTGTACCAGAGAATCCGGCCTCTTCTTGCCTGGCATTTGGCCAGTTTTTTGTGCCTTACGGCGGGGAGCGTGCTCGCCCTGGTCAATCCGCTCGTACTCATGTGGGTAATCGACCGCGTCCTACCAAATCGGAACATTGCTCTCCTGATCTGCACAGTTACGGTGATTTTTTTAAGTTCAGAACTGCGGCCCATCCTGTCGAGCTTTGGCGCGTATTTGACACTTTTGGCCTCACAAAGAACCGTGGTTTCTATTCGAAAGGAAATCCTTGAAAGGTTAGATTCCCTGTCTGCCGAATACCACGAGAACACTCCCGTGGGGGCGAGACTTTATGCACTTCGGGAGCCGATCGAGGAGGTTGCGTATTTCGGATCAGACCTGGCTCCTGCCATCCTGCGCACGGCGCTTGTAACCGCATTCACTCTCTCCGCAATGCTGATCTTGAACCCTCGATTGACTGCGCTGGTTCTTCCCGCAATTCCCGCGTTTGTTTTCGCTCGTCGTCATTTTCGCGGCCTGCTTGCGGAAAGATCCGACAAAGTGCACGCCACGAGAGCGAAACTGAGCGCTTTCCTTGAAGAGCACATGTGCTCGGTCCTGCAGATTCAACAACTACAGCAGGAAAAGAGGCAGGAAAGGCGCGCCTTTCATTTCTTTTCAGACGTGGCCCGATCCCAAGTAAAGCTTGCCGCCGGCGGCATCCAATTCACAAGTTGGACCAATCTTCCGATAGCTGCCGCAGCAGCGTGCATCATAGGTTTCGGTGCCTGGGCAGCTCTCCATGGCGTCATGACCGTCGGCGGCCTCGTCGCATTTTATAGCTATGTTTTCCAACTCTTTGATCCTCTCAGTGGTGCCCTCGAAACGTACGCACGAGCGCAGCGAACCTTTTCCAGCATCCGTCGCCTCCAGGCAATTCTGGCCTTGCGCCCAACTGTGACGGATCAAATCTGTGGCCCCCAGATGCCGCCCTCTATGGTGTGCGATATTCGATTTACAGGCATATTTTTCGGATACGAGCGACAGAAATGCTTTTTGACGATCCCCAGTCTGTCTATCGAGAGCGGAGCGCACGTAGCCATCGTGGGCGAAAATGGTGCAGGCAAAAGCACCTTTGCGAAACTAGCTGCGCGGCTCTACGACCCGGACCGTGGGTCCATAACCATCGGGGAATCGCAAGTCAGGAATATGCCACTGAAACAGTTTCGCTCACTCGTTTGCTACGTACCCGGCATTCCAGTCCTGTTTGACGAAACTCTGGCAGAGAATCTTCGCTTGGGGAATCCATTCGTTGGCGTTCGGCAACTGGAAGCAATCATCGATCTTCTTGAGCTCCGCTCTTTTGTCGCATCGCTCCCACGCAAATTGTCAGAGCCTCTGGGCCCTGCCGGGTGTCAACTGTCCGGTGGCCAGCGGCAAAGACTCGCCCTAGCTCGTGCCCTGTTGCGAAGGCCCCGCATATTGATTCTTGACGAAGCGACTTCCGCGCTGGACCCTCCAGCGGAGCTTTCGATCCTCCACAGGATTCCCGAATTTCTGCCGGGAGTCACAATCATCTTCATCTCGCATCGCCTCGGAAACGTTGCATGGATGGACCGCGTACTTGTTTTCCACCACGGCAGAATCGTCGAAGACGGGCATCACCATGAACTGGAACTCTCTGGGAGCTTCTATGCGAAGTTGCATCGTGCTTCGGAGGCGAGCCACTTTGGCAACCTGCCCTAAAAAAGATTCCTCCACAGACAAAGACAAGCTCTTCACTAAAATTCGCCAAAACATGACCCGAATCTGAACGCGTGCAGCCTGCGAACTCTCGCGTTACGCGGCCCTAACTGCTCTATTCAGAGTGAATTGCGAATTCCATTTCCTGATTCACGAACAAATGAACGCGGTTGTGGATGTCAACCTGCTTTCGTGGCAGTGTCCACTGCATATTCTCATCCGTTCTCGGAATCAGCAGGAAAGGGGAAAACCCGTGCTGAAGATAGCCGAAGGAGTGCGGAGTACTCACGACTGCGACGGGGCAGTCATTCTCGACATCCATCACGGCCAAATGTTCACCCTCAATCTCGTGGGCTCCAAAATCCTCGAAATGCTGGAGCACGGTTGCCCCGAAAGCCAGATGATCCAGGAAATCAGCCGCAAATTCCGCATTCGCCCCGAAATTGTCGAACGCGACGTTCGTGAATTCCTGGAGTGCCTCGAAAAGCACCGGCTTGTCGAGTCTCGCGCACCAAACAGCGGCGCATAAACCCGCACGGGAGGGCGATTTGAACACTCAACGACAAGACGACCGGGACACGTACCGCCTCATCATCACTCGCCGCAGTGGGTCTGAACTCTTGTGTCTGCCCGATGGTCCGTACCATTCATTGCCTTCCGTTGATATCCCACGGTGGCAAAGAGTCGCGGAGCCAATCAGAGACGCAGTGAGAACGCACTTAGACCTCGATGCCTATTCTCTTTTTACCTGCCCTTGCGAGACGCCAACAAGTGAGACACCCCGCACCCTTTTTCAGGCGATGGAATGCGTCCGTCCGGACGGCCCCGTCTCACAAATAGCATTCTGGGTTCCCATCTCCTCGCTGGTGATTGATTCCTTTCGGGATGCGCAGGATTTCCGTAGGATTTGCAACATTCTCAGGGCTCTCTCCCACGGCACTGAAACATGCAATGAAGGTCCATTTGCCAAACCAGGTTGGCTTCGCGAGCTCTGCAGTTGGATTGCACAGCAGCTTGAACCCCTGAAGTTCAGACTCACGGGCAATTTCCGGCAATTCAATGCGAGCTCTTCGTTCAGTTTGATCCGTTTCGAAACGACGGACGCTGCCTTCTGGTTCAAGGCTGTAGGCGCGCCAAACCTTCACGAATACGCAATATCGCAGGCCTTGGCACGATCGTTGCCCAATTATGTTCCGCGCGTCCTTGCAACAAAACCCGAATGGCATGGGTGGCTCATGGCCGATGGGGGTGGCGTAACTCTCAACGATGTCCCAGATCCTTCCGCCTGGCAAACTGCCCTAACCACGCTCGCTAATCTGCAAATCGATTCCACTGGACTAGAAGACGAGTTCTTGGAGGCCGGGTGCCGGGACTTGCGCTTGGCCGCACTGCTCGAAATGGTCGATCCATTTTTCGACGCCATGGCCGACTTAATGAAGCAGCAAACGAAGATGCCGCCGCCGATTCTCTCGCAGAAACAACTTGTGGACCTCGGCGCGACTTTGAAGGACGCTCTCCAGTGCCTGGCGCTGTCGGCCGTCCCCGATACGTTGGGCCACAGCGATTTCAATCCCGGCAATATCATTGTTGGCCCCGAGCGCTGCACTTTCCTTGACTGGGCCGAAGCCTACGTCGGTCATCCATTCCTGACCTTTGAATATTTTCTTGCGCATCTGCGGAAAGACTATCCACAACTTGCGCCCCTCGAGAATGAGTTGAGAGCTTCCTACTCTCGCATTTGGAGTTCGGTCGCATCATCCGAGCAGATTGCGCATGCCTATTCGTTCTCACCCCTCGTCGCGGTTTATGCCTATGCGGTCTCAAACAACGTCTGGCGGGATCCCGAACGCCTGAAGCTCCCCAGCTTCCAAGGCTATCTGCGAAGCCTGACCCGGCTGATGAAACAGGAAGCAGACTCCATTCAGCGGCGGAGGGTCGAATGTCTCAACTGACCGTTTCCCGGCCTTGTTCAACGCCAGACCCGGTGACGGAGATTTTCCACGGTGTCTCCGTCACCGACCCCTATCGCTGGCTCGAAGACCAGGACTCTCCTCGCACGCGCACTTGGATCGAAGAGCAAACCCGCTACGCCCGCTCCTATCTGGACAACATCCCGGGACGAGAACGCATTCGTGAGCGCATTCGAGAATTCCTTGCCGTCGAGACCTATGACTCCCTGCAAATCGCCGGTGGCCGCTACTTCTTCAGGAAGCGCCTCCCGGACCAAGAGCAGCCTTGCATCTACATGCGTGAAGGCGCAGACGGCAAGGATCGCCTTTTGATCGACCCCTCGGAAAGGAGAACCGGCAAATACACGGCGGTAAAGCCCCTTCGTGTTTCCCCTGACGGTCGGTTGCTCTTGTACGAGGTGAAAGAGGGGGGAGAGAGAACGGGGACTTTTGAGCTACTTGAAATCGAAACTCGGAAGCGTCTGCCCGATCTCCTCCCCCGCGGCTACTTGCGCGGATTCTCGTTTGCGCCGGATAGCAAGAGTTTCTACTACGTCCACGAAGCCTTGGACGCAAAGCGGCCCTTCTACCGCGCCACATACCAGCACGTCCTGGGAACGCCCACCAGCGAAGACCGAGAGATTTTCTTCGCCGGCGAGGACGAGAGGATCCGGCTAAGCCTTTCTTCTGACGAGAAGCGCCTCGCCTTCTTCGTCCACCGGTTCCTCGAAAAGACACTCACAGACATCTACCTGCAATCATTCGACGCGCTGACCCCACCAAAACTCATATTCAGCAAGATTGACTATCTGATAGGTCTGCGTTTCTTAGACGACAAAATTCTGGCAATCACCGACCGCAAGGCGCCAAACCGCAGGATCGTCGAAATCCGCCTTCAGGAAAACGGAGAACACAATTGGATCGATGTCGTTCCCGAGAGCGACATGCCTATAAGCCATTGGCTTGTTGCTGGAGACAGCATCTACGTCTCCTGCGTGAAAGAAATGATCCATCGCATCTTCGTCTTCGACCTCTCCGGGAAAAAGCTGGGCGAGATTCCTACTCGAAGTGACGAAACACTTCGCCTCATCGGCGCTTCGCCGGATGCCGATGAGATACTAATTGAAACAGAATCCTTCACTGAACCC
This sequence comes from Terriglobia bacterium, assembly GCA_049514855.1. GTDB lineage: Bacteria > Acidobacteriota > Terriglobia > UBA7540 > UBA7540 > CAVROP01. Next base: position 16,421 of record JBEKUR010000002.1, on the reverse strand, counting down.
ATCGGCATCTTCCGTTATTCCGCGAAGACAAACGAGCGTGCGCTGTGGGCGAAGAGAAGCGTCCCATTCGATCCCAACGACTTCGACTATTCCCAAATCTGGTTCATGTCCAAGGATGGCACAAGAATCCCCATGTATCTCGTGGGCCGCCGCGATGTTCTCGAGCGGAGCGGCAATCCGACGATCATGACTTCCTATGGCGGCTACGGGGTTTCGATGACGCCACAGTTCAGCATCTTCGTTGCTTTTCTCCTGGAACGAGGCTGCCTGTTTGCCTTGCCCAACATCCGAGGCGGCTCGGAGTTCGGTGTCGAGTGGCACAAGGCGGCGAAGCGTCGCAACCGCCAAACGGCCTTCAACGACTTCCTATGCGCTGCCGAATGGCTCTTCAAAACGGGGCGAACGGCTCCTGGAAAACTAGGCATCTTTGGGGGCTCTAATTCCGGTCTGCTCGTTGGAGCGGCCCTCACGCAACGGCCGGATTTGTTCGGCGCTGTCGTCTGCATGGTCCCGATGCTTGACATGCTCCGTTATCACCTCTTCGATAACGCCCACATTTGGAAAGAGGAATTTGGCACCGTCGAAGACCCAGATGATTTCGCCGTTCTCGCGAAATATTCTCCTTACCATCAGGTTCAGGATGGCGTGGCCTACCCTGCCACGATGATCGTCTCCGGTGACGCGGACCGGAACTGCAATCCGCTCCATGCACGCAAGATGACCGCCCGGCTGCAAACGGCCAACACCTCCAATCACCCGATCTTTCTCGATTACAGCAAGTTTCGTGGGCATTCTCCCGTGCTTCCCCTAAGCGAGCGAGTTGAAGCACTGACGGATCGCATGGCTTTTCTGTGCAACCAGTTTCAACTGCCAGTGTGACGACGGAGGTTTTGGTTATGTCGTTTCTTGTCCTCAAAGCGTATTGGAACCTGATTCTTTTCGATCTCATCCTGGCCCGCGGCAATTTCGCAGCGCTTTACAACAAGGTGCGCAAATACCCGGTCGGCAATAAACCCGCGGTTCCTGATGCGGTCGAGCGAATCTGTTCCGCCGTTGACATGGCCTGCATCTGGTACTGGAAAGAAGCGCTTTGCCTGCAGCGATCCGCTGCGACTGCATGCCTCCTAAAGCAATATGGCGTGCTCGCGCAAGTGGTCATTGGGGCACAACAGATGCCCTTCAAGGCGCACGCCTGGGTCGAGGTAGATCGCCGCGTGGTCAACGACAAACCGTACACGCCAGAAATGTACGCAGTTCTCGATCGGTGCTGAGTCTCTGTCAGGAAAGGTGATCAACCGTGAGTGTCCAATTTGGAAGATGGAATCTGGATGGCAAGCCGGTCGACCGGGACTATCTCGAAAAGGTCACCCCGCTTCTCGCTCCGTACGGCCCAGACGGTGCCGGCTCCTATTCCAACGGAAACATCAGCATCCTGTACCGGGGCTTTCATACCACGAAGGAATCGCGCCGCGAATCGCAGCCGCACGTTACCTCGTCCGGCCCCATCCTCACCTGGGACGGCCGCCTGGACAATCGCGCCGAACTCATCGGTCAGTTGGGCGATCTTGTGACCGTGCATTCCACCGACGTTGAGATCGTCTCCGCTGCTTATGAATATTGGTGGGAGGACTGCTTCGCCATGTTGATTGGCGACTGGGCCCTCTCGATCTGGAACCCGCACACGCGGTCACTGATTCTCGCGAAAGACCCCATCGGCACGCGCCAGCTCTACTACTCGTTCGACGACAAGCAGGTGTCCTGGAGCACTATCCTTGATCCGCTCATCCTTCTTGCAGGAAAGACCTTTGCGCTCTGCGAAGAATACATCGCCGGGTGGTTCTCGTTCTTCCCTGCCGCTCATCTGACGCCCTACGTCGGGATTCATTCCGCCCCGCCGTCCTCGTCGGTGCTCATACGAGCGGGAAAACACATCGTCAGCAAATATTGGGATTTTGATCCGAGCAAGAGAATCCGTTATCGTGCGGATGGCGAATACGAAGAGCACTTCCGCGCCGTCTTCGGCGAATCCGTCCGCCGCAGGCTCCGCTCCGACAGTCCCATCCTTGCTGAACTTAGTGGCGGCATGGACTCCTCCTCCATCGTCTGCATGGCCGACGCTATCATCGCCCACGGAGCCGCCGAAACCCCGCGCCTAGACACCATCTCCTACTACGACGATTCCGAACCCAACTGGAACGAGCGCCCCTACTTCACCAAAGTGGAAGAAAAACGCGGCCGCACCGGTACCCACATCGACATGGGCTCACAAGAACTTTTCAAGTTTGAGTTCGACAGCGACCATTTCGCCGCCACTCCCGGCTCCGGCGGCGGCCGCCCCTCCGAAGCCGGCCGTCAAATCGCAGCCTGCATCGCCTCCCAAGGAAACCGCGTCGTCCTCTCCGGCATTGGCGGCGACGAATTCACCGGTGGCGTCCCAAGTCCCACCCCCGAACTACAAGATCTTCTAGCCCGAGGTCTTTTCAGGCCCCTCGCGCACCAACTCAAAGTCTGGGCCCTCAACAAGCGCAAGCCGTGGTTCTACCTATTATTTGATGCCGTCCGGGAATTCTTTCCTCCCGCACTCGTTGGAGTCCCGAAATACAAACGCCCCGCGGCCTGGTTCAATCCCGCCTTCGTCAAACGGAACCGCGCGGCTCTGACTGGTTATGAGGACCGGACAAAGATCTTCGGCCCCCTACCGAGCTTTCAAGGACATATAGGCACCGTGGATGTGCTGCGAAGGCAGCTTGCATGCTCTGACTTGTCATCCGATCTGCCTCGGGAGAAACGCTATCCCTACCTCGACCGCACCCTGCTCGAATTCCTATCCGCAATCCCGCGCGAACAACTTGTCCGCCCCGGCCAGCGCCGCTCTCTGATGCGTCGTGCGCTCATCGGCATTGTCCCCGACGAACTCCTGAACCGGAAACGTAAGGCATTTGTTAATCGTGGTCCCAGGGTGGGGATTGCAGCAGAGTGTTCAGGTCTGGAACTCGGCCAACACATGCTCATCAGTTCCCTTGGGATCGCCGATTCAACGCGCTTCGCGGAGGCACTGCAAAAGATTCGGCGAGGGGCAGAGGTTCCCGTGGTCACGCTTATGCGCACTCTTGGTATTGAGTTCTGGCTCCGAAACCTAACTACCAGGCATGTCTTGGGTGGTGCAGCTTGGCAGACACGGCCAGCGACCAAGCAGGCGCTCCGCAATCCTACTGACCAGCTCTGCTTATGAGGCAGGTAAGTAAAGAAACGATTAATTGATAAAAAACGATATCTCAGCTGAGAAATTCAAAAGGGAAAGGAGGTGAAACTCAATGAACTACACCAAACCAGAAATCACTTCGCTTGCGTCTGCAAGCTTGGTGATTCAGGGCTCGCCCTCAGGATCACCAAAGACCGTGTTTCACATTAATGACTACCTGGACATAGATTACGCAACGCCGGCTGCATACGAGGCCGACGAGTAGAACATAAGCCGGGAGGCTCAAGGCGCCGAGCCTCGCGGCTTCTAAACTCCCGGCGTCAACGCAGTATTCGAGATCCGCTTGGACTTTAGGTTCGCAAACATGCTGACCTAGAAAGGAGCCAAAAATCAATGAACTACACCAAACCAGAAATCACTTCGCTTGCATCTGCAAGCTCCGTGATTAAGGGCGAGAGCAAGAAAATGGGCGGCCAGGACAGTGTGCCCATAGACTGGACATCAGTTCCTGCATACGAGGGAGACGAGTAGAACATAAGTCGGGAGGCTCAAGGCGCCGAGCCTCTCGGCTTCTAAATCCACGCATTCAAGACGTTGTCTGACGTTTGGAGTTCAAGATGTACACACCTTTCCCTGGGAGGTAAACGCAGAGCGTGGATCGACACTCATAGAATACGACAAGCTGCAAATCTTCGATTTAACGCATCCTGTGACCACGATTCATGGAGGACAACAGAAAGTTCCTTGCACCTGTAGCGAATCTATCGTTCTTAACCTCATGACCCCGCCAGCATTCGAAGCCTACGAGTAGTGGAGATGGCAGATGCTTCAAATTCTTGATCACCCAGCAACGGACGATGAGAAACGTGCCCTATGCCCGCGGCTTGAAATTCCATGCTAATTCTGGCTTTCCCGAGTATCCTTTTCGTTCGATTGCGCTTTCTCTTGTAGCTGGCGCAGTTGACGCCAGCGCTGGTACTGCCCGCTTTTGGCCGGATCCGCGCTCTCTTCAGATTTGAGCCAAAATCTAAACCAATCGAGATTGCGCTCATAAATTTGGTAGCGATGTTTTGGCTGGTTTAAGTGATGAAGTTCGTCCGGGTAAATGAATAGCTCCATGGGCCTTCCAAGGTCTCGAAGAGACGTATACAACGCAAGGTCCTGCAGGAACTCAGAATCAGGGTCATTGTTCAGCACCGGTGCATCTATTCGGTCTGCGTTTAATTCAGGAGCCCTCTGCCTCCAATTGGCCTTAGATTTTCCCTCAGGCCACCCTCCCTCACCGTCCCTCGAAAAAACGTCGTCCTGAACGTGTCTCCGTGCCATGTAATAATAGTATGGACTATCATCCCCTGCGGCGCCGCTCACAGCCCGGAAGAGTTTGGTGTGTGTGATTGCGTATGACACAATCTCCGTTCCCCGGCTATATCCCGCCAAGCCTACTCTTGTAGTATCGGCGACGCCCATCTTTGCAGCCGCATCGATAGCCATCTCTATGCTCGCGTCCACCGATTCATACCACGATAAATATCGTTGGAAATCGCCCGGTTTGTTGTCAAATTCCCTGATGCCGTAATCGAAGCTCAAAACAGCAAATCCATGTGCCGCATAGACGTGAATGGGATTCTCATCCCCCGAAGCGCCGCGCGGGAACTCACGGGTCCGGTACGTCGTGACGATCAATGGGTACTTCTTTCCGGGCTCATAGTTCAGCGGTTTCACCAATTCTGCCCACCAACTATCTCCATATCTATTGACGCCATCCAGGCGTGTGATTGAGCCGAGTTCTAGATTTGCAAATTCCGGATTCAGATCGACTAGCGTTCGTCCAGTGCCAGTCGCTATGTCTACGAGAGCAACTTGAGAAGGTGCGGCCCTGTTTTCGCCCGCGCACGCCATATACCGAAAGCTCCTGTCGGGCGAGCAATCATAGAGTGCGTCCGAACTACTAAAGACCTGCCTCGGCGTTCCGCCTCCAGCAGGTACCACCATGAGCTTATTAGGATGGCCGTCCCCCAAATTCTGGGTAAAGTAGATTCCACTGCTGTCGATAGCCCACCAATAATCGCCAACGAAGTAGACCCCTGGCGCCACATTGACAGGCGTTCCTCCAACAACGGGCTTGGAAAACAATTCATAAACGACCTTGGTTCCCGGAGAATCGTCGATAATCCGATATGCAACTCTATGACCATCGGGCGAGACCTTAGCGTCGAGCAAGTGATGCCCTACAAAAGTTGAAGCTCCAGTTCTGTCGTTGTATTCTTCCCCGATATCGCTAACCCATCGACCAATGGAGTTCGCCTCTGCCTTTGTCTGCTTCCGTTCCTCGCCTGTAGTGACGTCGTGAATCCACGTCTCGATCTCATGAGGCTTTGCCGCGAGTACCTCACTTACTACGGGCCGGCCATGCCCAGCATCAAGGCCCCCGTCGTAAAGAATTCCATCTTCGGACAACCTCTGATTCTCTGCGGGGTCTCGCGGTTTCTCGAACGTCACAACGATCTTGTCACCATCTAGAGTCCAGCGATAACTCTGGACATTACCGGGAACATTCGTTATTTGTCTTGGATGATCTCCATTGAGGCCCCATCGCCACACTTGCCAACTCGCCGCCTTGTCCATCTTTGCCAGACGCGTAATGTACTTGCTGTCCCGTGACCACTGCGGCGATTCGGACAACCATTGGTTGATTGGATCCCATCGTGGTGCGCCCGCAGTCCCGAGGCAGACGGGAGCGCTGCCGGGCGCGGTCCCAACGACGTACAACCCGCTCTGATAGCCGTTCGTTTCATACACGGCCTGCCCGGCCACAAACGCAACGTATTTGCCGTCAGGCGAAATACTGACTCCTTTTTCATCTCGAATCTCTAGCAGATCCATGCTACTGACGGGGCGTCGTTTGCTCTTCTCAAGAGACGGGATTCGCACGGGCGTTGGGTCAAAACCGACGGCGTCGAAATCTTGGGCACCAGCCGATAAAATCGCACTCGATAGTAGGAAAAAGAGAACGCTGGCGCTGCGGGCGTAGTTCATCCAAATTGCCTCACAAGGATTTGGTTGCCCAAGAACCGTCGATACCGGAAAGGAGGCAGGACCATTCTCGCTTGGCACATCAAAATGCCAACCTCAGCGAGAGTTGCAGTGACCGAGGACCGCCTTCCTGAAAGATGGGATTAAGCCCACCAAGCCCCGTGTTGAGCGTCTCCCGCGACAGCAGTTCAGATGGACCGCCCGACAGGTAGCCGCCGGGGTTCGTAAAGTTGGGGTGATTGAACAGATTGAATGCGTCAGCTCGAAACTGAACCTTAAGGCGCTCCGTGATCGAAAACTTCCGCCCCATGGAAAGATCGACTTGTGTAAGGCCGAAGCCGGGGATTGCATTTCGGCCGAGCGTTCCCTGGCGATTCTCGGCCACAGGAGTGGTTGCGTCGAATGCGGTCGGATTCAATCCCATTCCCCCTGGGCACATTTGCCCCACCTCAAGGGCTCCATTCCCGCCTTGGGAAACGGGTCCAAAAACCTGCGCGCATTGCGCGCCGTATACATAAACAGGCTGGCTGGGCACACGATCGGGACGAATATAGCTGGCACCCAACGACGACGGCGCCGATACCGTGGGATTGATTGGAAATCCAGTTCTCGCGACGATAACCGTGTCGAGCGACCAATCTTTTGTCACCTGGGCTAGCGCCTCGGACTTTCCAGCGGAAGGAAGGACAAACGTCAGGGCACCGGAAAAACTATGTCGCACGTCGAAATCCGAGGATGCATAGTCATTTGCCGCCGAGATCACTGTATTTGAAAGGCCGGCGATAACATCATTGGAAGCGTTATCTAGCGAATGCGAATAGGTGTAGTTCAGGAGTGCTTGAACCCAAGTGGCTAGGGGCCTGCGATACTGGAACTGGAACGCATTGTAGTTGGACCTGGCACCGTTTCCCGTCAGTTCAAAAGCCCCTTGGAAATTGGCGTTTGGTTGATAGAGGGCTTCTTGCCGCAGCAAATCGCGCCCCGCCTGTCCTACATAGGTAGCAGAGATGGCTTGGTGGCCTCCGAACGACTTTTCCAAGGCGACGTTCCATTGGTAGGAACGGGGTAGTTTCAGATTTGGGTCAAACCCGTCGACAAGATTGGAAGGATACGGAGGCATTGCGGAAATTGTTGGCACAAAGGAACTGATATTAGGCACTGGAATAGGTTGGAAAAAGTAAGGTCCCCCGACCACGTCGTTCGGAAAATCGGTAGCAAGATTTGCAGATGCACCGACACCGAGATCATAAAACACACCTGCCCCGGCCCTTAGCACCATGCTGCCCGCTTGATCCAGGCTATAGGCTATCCCGAGACGCGGCGCAAAATTTCCGTATGTCGTGCGCCACAGCGAAGTTCGGGCGGGCGCCAACGTGATGGCCGAAGGATTGTTGACATTTAACCAGGATGCCAGCGTTGTTGAACCCAGACCTTCAGGCGCGGGACTGAGTTCCCACCGGACTCCGTATGTCAGCACAAGTCTTCGCGAGGCTTTCCAATTATCCTGAGCATAAAGCGACGTGGATTGTGAAAGTATCCGCGCAGGAAGCACCGTTTGGGGTTCAAACAAAAGCACCTGCCCCGTCGAGATGAGATTCTGTACACTACTAGCTACGTAAACGAATTGATTTTTGAAAGGGACGTTATTGAGAAAGATGGCTCGATAGTCGCCTCCGAACTTCAATTGATGTGAACCGAGAGTGAAACTGAGATCATCCAGAAAATTTAGTTGTTTGGTTCGATTATTTGCGTCCGTCCCTAGGTAATAGTCTTGGGTTCCATCCAACGGAAGGAAGAACGCCGTGGTTTGCCCGCGGGGAAGCGAGCCGATGAGTACGCTCGGATCCGGTGGATTGCCACCTCCAAAAGAATTGAGAGCGTAAGAGATACCTGCCCGTTGCGTAGAATAATTTCCGCGCAATGCGTTGAATAATCGGCTGCTCAGACTCATGTTCACACCCACAGTGACAGTCTGCGTGTTCGCAATGGTTGTATCCATATCAGAAAGGCTATAAGTACGGCTTGCGAGTTGCGATGGAGCATCGTTGTAGCGCCCGAAAACCGAAAAGCGCCCGTTGAACGTGTGATCGATGCGCAAGCTTCCCGCATCAAGCGTCGCCTTGTTGGCGAATGACCCCGTAAACTGGCCCGTACAGGTGGCTGACGATACAGCCCCATTGGGTTTCGGATAAGCTTCGAGAAACGGGGCGATCGCTGAGGATGGCGTGCAAGACGGCACAGCGGAATTAAGGTACGGGACTTGAATTTCCATCGTCGAAGGAACGTCCAATCGCGCGCCCTCATAGGAAGCGAAGAAGAACGTCTTGTCTTTCCAGATTGGCCCGCCGACCACCCCTCCAAAATCGTTGTGATGTTCGGGCGCCTTTGGAATCTGGGGAATGGCGTTATCATTAAACCAGTTGTTCGCATCCATGGCTGTATTGCGAAAATAGTCGAAGATTGTTCCGTGAAATTCGTTCGTTCCCGAGCGCGTGGTAAGAATCACTTGTCCACCTGGAGATCGCCCAAACTCCGGGGCAAACGATGAAGTCTCAATTCGGAACTCTTGCAGCGCATCCACGGACACCAGACTGCTTGTGCCTCCGAGTGCGCTGAACGCTTGTGCCGTTCCTGTTCCTGACTGTCCCACCGCACCCGTCGAAGAAGTGCCGAAATTGGCCGATACACCGTCGACCGAAAAACTATTTGCATCAGTTCTCTGCCCCGCAATGCTGAATTGTCCGTACTGGAAGCTGCTGGAAATTGGGGCGATCACAACTCCCGGCGTCAATTGCAGCAGCGTATTGAAACTGCGGCCGTTGAGGGGCAAGCTCTCCACGAAATTGCGGTCGATTACCGTGCCTACTGAAGCGTTTTCCGTGTTGATGATCGGCGCGCCACCTTCTACGGTCACTATCTCGGAGGCAGCTCCTATCGGTAACGTAAAGTTGATTGCAAGCGCGTCCTCAACATGAATGACGATGTCCGGTTTGATGATCGTCTTAAATCCGCTGTTTGAAACCTGAATGCGGTATGTTCCGGGAGAAATATTGGGCACCACGTAATAGCCTTCGCTGTTCGCCTTGCCCGGATATTGAACTCCCGTGGCATTATTGATGATCAACACGTCAGCGCCGACAATTACGCCTCCCGAAGGATCGAGGACGATTCCGCTGACCGTCCCATTCGGTGATTGCGCTACGCTCAAACTAACGGCAAGAAGTAGATAAACCAAAAGCCCCACGCCCCGGTTCACTCGCACGAAAACCCTCCTAGCGCGTGATGACACGCTCTTGTTGGGGTTTGCAGGCGAAAAGCGATTTCTGTGCCGCTTACTGCATCTCGATGGAAGGGCTTCTGCAAGGCTGGCCGGAGCGTTCTCGCTCAGGGATGGTTGGGATTGACCTTAAGATAAGCAAAGAGGAAGGGCTTACCGCTTGGCTTGTGGCTGCCGCCGTTCGGTTCCACGGTCACGAAAACCGCCTCGATCTCGTCGAGTTTCTGCGGATCGTCGAACTTCAGGATCCAACGTTTCTTGGAGACATTATCCTCATAAAAAACACCCAGGTTCAAAGCCTGTTCTCTGTCGGTCCCGCGCTGGCCCCAAGCCTGGAACGTGCTTGGGTTCTTCAAACCCGGCTGCCGGTCGAGATCGTAAGCATAGAAAATCAGTGACTTCCCTTTCGTGAAGAAAACGCGCCCATAAGATTTCTGGGTTGCTCCGTTTTTTCCAACGTCACGGACCTCGGCGATGTAGAGGTCCCGCGCCCCCATCAATTCTCGAATGTCGCGGTCGTGGTTCAGAAGCTCTTGCTGTTCGGCAAGTTTAGCCTGCTGTTGCTCGATGGTTCCTTCCCGGCTTTCGAGCCGGCGCGTCTGAGCCGCGACGGTTTCGTCACGCTCGTGTAATTGCTGTGTTAGCTCTCCAAGCCTTGCCTCAAGCGTTGCTGCACGGGATGACTCCTCAGAACGTGTTTTTTCCTCAGCATCAAGCTTCCTTTGCAAGTCCGCGAGGCGAGCGTTCGCGCTTGCCGCTTCTTCCGCGAGACGGCTCTCCTGTTCGTTTTGTGCCGAAGCGGAATGCTCAACGCGTTTGCTCTCTGCAGCTTTCAGCCGTTCGACCTGCTGCCTCAGATCGTCAATCGCTTTGTCGCGCGAGGCAAGCTGTCCTCGTAGAGTTTCTCGCTCGTGACTGAGATCGCTCAGTTGCTCCTCGAGTGAATTACTTCCCTTCTCCTGAGTTGCTGGCACATTCGTCGCGACTTCTACGCCTCTTCGGATGCCCACGCGGTACGCTGAAATCGCGAGCGCTAGGAACAGCAAAACAGCAGCAGCGTAAGACATCCACATCTGTCGCCAGTCGAACCGGGAGGGAAAATAGCCGCGGTGATGGGACGGCTCCGAACCTTCGATTACATCTTTTTGGGTCTGTCGGGAACCGGCCTGACTGTCCTCTCTGGACAAGCGCTCAAACAGCTCCGCCTCCGCCTTGTCCTGAGACCAGGACTTATCCGGCTCCGGCTCATTCTGAGGGAGTCCGGCAGCGATAGCCGGGACCGCCGCTTTAACCGTTTCCTGGAGCTGCTTTAGAACCTCGCGGCAGGCGGCACACCCCAACAGGTGCTCGTCGAGCTTGCGACGCTCTTCCTTGGTCAATTCACCAGCGGTCGAAGCCGCGCATAGTTCGAGAAACTCTTCATGCGGACTCATACGACACCGCACCTTGGCTTCCTAGTGACGCCTCCATCTTTACCACATTGTTTAACGATAGCGCAATTCACTGGCGAAGATATGCTTTCTCAAGCGGTCGAGACCCCGGTAGAAATGGTGGCGCACGCTCACTACCGTCTGATTCTTCATCTGACTAATCTCGTCAAAGGTATAGCCTTCATAGAAATGCAGGCGGAAGGTCTCCCACTGTTCCTCGGTCAAGCACTCGACCAATTCCCGCCAGCGGGCCCTCCCGAAGAGCCCCTCGCCCGACCGGTCGTATCCGGCTATCGGAGGTGCCGCGATGTCGCTGGCTTCCAGTTCGTCAAATTCGGTCGACCCATAGTGTGGGCGGGTACTCAAGTGAGCTCTGCGGTGGAGCGCTTCATAGTAACTCGTCTGCACGATCCAGCCGCGGGCAGGCCCTCTCGAAGCATCGTACAGGTGGGCCTTCCTAAAGAGGTGCAGGAAGAGTTCCTGTACAAAGTCCTCGGCTTCGGCGGGATCCCGGAGGATTCTCTTTCCAATGCTGTGGACCAGACGGGCATAGCGGCGGAACAGAATGCCCAGCGCCTCTGTATCGTCGGTACACATCTGGGCAATAAGGTTTTCGTCGGAGGGTTCTTCGTTCGGTGCAACCGTGTCCCTGTATAAAGGATCGGTTGCCCCTCGGTCCTTGCGAAGCGGAAGGGCCGGAAAGCGGGCTGCGGGAAAGGAGCTTGACATGTTTACACCCGGACCGCAAAGCGCATGACGAATTCAATGCCCCTATCAGACTCTAGTTTATACACGATTCCTACAAACATTCTCGTGCAACACATAGACCCACAATACAACAAGCGCTTGCTGTTTTGTACTTACTTTTTAGCGGCTATTCTTGGGCTTGGGAGGGCGACCACCCCTGCGGTTCTTTCGCTTAGCTTGCAGCGCTTTGTAGTATCTGCGCCCGCGCTTCGCGGTCACCCTCCCGCCTTTCCGCCCAAGCTCGACGGCGGCGGGATCCTTCTTCTTTGCCAAATTCTCAGTACAAACTTTACCTGCTTATTATGCACGAATTCGCAGTGCGACAGCGGACTGTCGCCTGAGGCGCAAGAGCTTTTCGCATCAGACAACAATCTGCACCACCCGGACGTGCCCTACGGTTCTATGACGTCTCGAATTAATCGATACACGCGGCGCAGTTTTTCTTCATTGCACGCATCTATCGCAGTATCAATTCTCCTTCGCAGAGACCGCGCATCAGAATCTTCTCCCTCTAGTAGCACGAAGTCACCGACCGGCACGTTCAGGGCCTTAGCAAGGGCCATGATCGTGTCCAGAGTGGGACTGCTGCGTCCGTTCTCCAAGGCACTCAAATACTTCGCATCTCCCCGAGTCCGCTCAGCAACTTGCTCCTGAGTAAGTCTTGCTGCTTCTCGAATCGATTTCAGTCTGCGGCCAAATGCTTTCGCGTAATTCACGGCACTCTCCCGCCAAAAACGCTAGCGAGAGCTATTCCAGTTGAACACTAGCAACAACACGAATACATTGATACTTATATTGATATAACTAGAGTTATGGGTTGCGTCACAGCCAAGGTGTCCATGAGCGGGGTATAGGACCATGGAAAGTTCGAGATCTGATGCGGGAAACCCTCTCGTCTTGACTCCGTGGAACGGCGGCGGGTAGCATGGCTACCAAACGGTGAAGAGACCAGAGAGGAACCGCGAACGGTTCGCGACGTATGTTCGTTTCCCATGCCGATGGCTCCCTTCCTTCCGAAGTCGCGCTTGCCAACTGAACCGCCTCCCCGGTGGTTCTGGATCGGTTCGCTGTCTCTTCTGCTCCTCGGGATTGTTTTCTTCACCTTGTCTCTTGTCGTAGGCAACCGGCAATCACGGCTGTTTCTCGCCGTCATTCCGATCATACTGGTCTGCGCTCTTGCGCTGCACGCCTATTATCTGCTTCATGCCGGCAGGGAACGCCATGCTGTCGCCGATGCGTTTTACGTGACAGACAGAGAGTTCGCGTCCATTTTCGAACATGCCCTCGACGGCATCCTGATTCTCGACAACCAGCCGGCCTGCCTCAATGCCAACCCCGCGGCCCTCCGCATCTTGGGTGTGCCCCGCGAGGAGCTTCTCGGAACTTCCTTCTCGCGTTTTTTCACCGACGAACCGGAATTCGCCCGTGCCTGGAATCTGCTGTTAGAGGGGAAGAAGCAGCGCGGGAATGCCGAACTCGTTCGCGGCGACAATAAAATTGTTTCCGTCGACTACGCTATCGCCGCCAATTATGTTCCTGGCCGCCACGTGGCGATCTTGTGTGACACGACCGAACGCCGCATGGCCGAGGCCTCGCTGCGGCAGAGCCAAGAACTCCTCCAAGAGGTGACCGATCATGTCCAAGAAGTGGTTTGGATGCTGAGAGCGGACACGAAGGAAGTCATCTACGTCAGCAATGCCTACGAGACCATCACCGGGCACTCCCTCGCCGAGATCCGCGAGAACCCTTCTTCCTACAAAGACTTGGTCCACCCTGAGGACCGCGCCCGCTTCCTCGCGAAGCTCGAGGAGGCCCGCACCACCGGAAAGTTCGACGAAGAGTTCCGCATCGTACGGCCGGACGGAGCTTCACGCTGGATCTGGAGTAAGGGCACGCAGGCCGGTGACGCCGATGAGGTCCCTCCACGGCTTGTCGGCATCGCGCAGGATATCACTTCACGGAAACATGCCGAGCAAGAGATCGCGAAGCATTTAGCGGAAGCCGAAGCCGCAAGAGCGGAAGCCGAAGCGCTCCGCAAAGCTACGCTGACCTTGACCCAAAACCTGAAGATGGATGCTCTCCTTGACACCCTGTTGCAAACACTCCATAAAATCGTCCCGTACGATTCGGCCAGCGTGCTACTAACGGACACAGATCGTTCATTTCTCGTCGCGAGACAAATGCCGCGAGAGACCACCCGAAAAAATGTGGTAACACTGGAAGTGAGTGATTATCGCTTCTTGCAGAAGGTTCTCTTCACACGCGATAGTGTCCTTGTCGAGAACACTCGCAACGAATCTGAATGGCGGGATAGCCCTGCCTTTGGAGCTGCACGCTCCTGGATTTGCATTCCGCTGGTCGTGTCCGAAAATCTCGTCGGATTGCTTTCCGTCAGCAGCAAAGAATCGGGACAATTCACTCGCGAGCATTTGAGACTCGCCAAGTCCCTAGCACTCTCGGCAGCCGTCGCCATTCAAAATGCGCGCCTCTATGAACGCGCCGAAATCTACGCCTCCGAACTGGAGCTACAAGTGAAGCTCCTGAAAGAAACCCAGGCGGCACTTGAACAAACGCAAAGCCGCTCCCGCGGTACGGGATAGCAGGGTTTGCAGTACCGGCTCGAAACTCCCAGACCAAGTCCACCCTTCCCACAATCCCGTTTGTAGACCGGAGTAAACGCTTGTCGGAAACGGCTGCCTAGCGATGCTCTTAGATGGTCGCGCAGGCTTCCGACGTATCCATATTGATGCCGCCTTCACCGATCGCACCTATGATTGACACAATTTGGTCATCTCGCCTCGGAGTAGCGACGGTCGCGAGTCCTAGTGTCCTCCGCTGCTGACGAGCCCAATTGAACATAGCTTCTACAGCAAAGACAAACGACTGCAGTTCCCCCGTGTTCAAAGGTCTGGTTGTCTGCGAAGTCTTGTCCTTAACCAAGCAACGGCCTTCGTGAGCTGCTTTGTTACGAAAGCCATAGAGCTTCTGAAGCAATTCTGCCCAATTGGATTGCATATTGGGGACGCCGTAACTCGTGGGATCATCCAACCCGAATGCTTTTGAGACTTGCAGCAATTTGGTGTGGAAACGGTCCCGGTGTTTGCGCTTCAAATCTAGATAATCAGTCGTAGCGGCTGCAGTGGGTCTTATCGCAGCAACGTCGTCCAGCAGGTTTGTAAGTTCAATTTCTGCCGAAATACCCAGCTCAATGACGGATCGGACAGGGTCACCGGATACAAAGCTGGAGAGCCCGTCACAGAAAATAGATTCGGCGGGTGGCACAGGGATCTGCGCCTCTACGCAAGAGCGAACTTGATGCCAAGAGTCTAGTTTCAAAGCACGTACCTGAACCGTTTGTCCATATCCGGCATAATTCATTTGTGCAACAGCGGGTGGTTCAACTCGAAAGGCAGACCCTCTGTATGCAGCCGCTATTCCAGCCGTTCCAGTGCCGATCCAATACTGCCTGCTTAGCACTCTGATCCACTGCAATGCCTCGCGAACAATTGGGAAAACGTCAGCATGTTTGATCGGATACCGAGGAGCCGTTCGAAGCACAAGAGTTCGAAAATTTGTTGAGAACAAGTCAGGCGCTTCATTGCCCGCCGAAACTGGCTCCGTTGGCGATACCTGCAGACTGATTGGCTTTAGCAGATGCACGTGGATCTCGTCTCTTTGGATCGATAGCGCAGGCCATTCCGCGTCGTCGAATATGTTGATGGGGTATGGGAGCAAGAACTCAAATAACTGGCCTTCATCCTGCATCGGCCGGATAGGCGATCGCGGAGGGGTTGTGATCCGTGGGAGGCCATTCCAGAATGCCTTGCGATGGGGATCGTCTCCCCTCGCAATCCTCAGAAATTCTTCTCGCGTCAGTTCTGCAGTCATATGGGCCCTACTATAACTCCTATGAGCATAGAACTGAGCCAGATGCAGATCTTGGGGATTGGTCAGGGAGGGAACCTGTTTTTAGCCGGTCCCGCTGGACGCTCTCAAGCGACTCGAACGGAAAGCGCCAATCTCCGACCGCCCCAGAATTCCCGTTCGAGGAAGTGTGACTCAGCACGGGTCTCATCGCCTTCAGTCGCCCCTGTCGCCAGAATATCTGAGACTGAACCGCTATTCCGTCATCTCGTCGTCAGGACCATGACCACTGAACGGCTCCTCTTCCTCTGAATTCTTCGCGCCCTACCACGCACACCTCGGCCTCACTTTTGCCCACTGTCCCGCGCTCCCCAACTGACTCATCAACGGGCCACCTTGTGGAGGGCACTCCGCCAACAAGGCGCGGATCAAACGACGGTCCCCCCTCGACTACCATTTCTCCCTTCAGCGCGACCTCACGACCGATGGTCCCGTACGCCGCAGCACGCAACTCCGGTTTCCCCCGAACGCCAATTGGACGATTCGATCCACCTTCCATTTCCACCACGCATTTTCTCGGGCACAGCTTCGGGATAATTCCTGCGCCCGGCGTCTTCGCGTCTTCTGCTTTCCCGGTTCCTCGCCAAACTCTTCTCAAACTGCAAAGAAGAGTTTGGGTCCCTCCCAGAATGCAGCCGCTCGCCTTGGGAGCAGTATCCGCTCGCTCTTGAGTGCCCCAAAAAAATGGGGCAGAAATGGAGATTTCTTCCTATGTATCTCAATCACGTCCAATTAATTGGCTTCCTCGGGAAAGACCCGGAGAAGCGCCAAGTGCGCGGCAACGGAGACACCTTCACGGTTCTCTCGG
>JBEKUR010000001.1:0-122387 GCA_049514855.1 Terriglobia bacterium | reverse complement strand
GAAGCAGTTGCTCCAGGTGGGTCTGCTCCTCTGGAAGCAATCGAAACGGCTCTTTCGCAGTGAACATGAGCCCTTGTACCATACCAAAGCTCATGTGTCACTTATTTATGTAACATAACACTAGGTGCTGCCTCGTTGGAGAAAAAGGCGCAGCAACTGTGCGCGAGATTTGCCACAACTTGAAAGAAGCGGTCTCAAAATCCGAAACATATGCCTTTTACCAGCAAGAACTGCTGCAAGCTCTTCTTGGTGCGCAACCCCTCGCAGCTCTTGAGGCACTCTGTGGCGATAATGCAGTGGACCTGAAGCTGGGGGTCGGCATTCTTGATGAGGTGGGCCAGTTGCGAAGAAATGCGTTTGATGCGATCCCGGAGGCCGACCTTCTCAGTTGGTGCGATCGGCAGCCTGAGACTCGCTATCCTGCCGTCGCGGGTGGCGTGGCCGCTTTTCAGCCGTCCGGGGATGCTGGACGTCCAGAATGGACAAGCACCGCACGTAAACTGTTGGACAAGGCGCCCGACCGTGTTGAAGTGCTGAAAAAGTTTATTGCGCAATTCAGCCCAATAGGGTGGGTTGGCTCGCATGCTGCGATTGTGGGGGCGAACGCTAAGCTTCTGGACCAGCTAGACGGGTATGCAGACCCCGCGCTTGTTGAATTCATCGCGAACGAGAAGACCAGACTTTCCAAAGCAATCCATGCCGAAAAGCAGACTGAAACCCTGATCGAGAGAGAATGGCACGAGCGGTTTGAATGAGGGGGGCGGTTGGCGAAGGCGATAAATGCGAACTAAGCTGTGGGCCTCCAGCCTCGTGGTTGGGTCGTGGGGCTTCCCATTCCGACTGGGTACCAGTTTCGAAACTAGTACCCTATAAATAATACTTTACAAATGGTAAATAATGTGCTATGCTTCCCCTGTTATGCTGAGGGGACTCTGCTCTTGTGCCGTTTTGGACCGTCCCGTAAGTACATCCGGGACGCAAACACCGCGCCCCACTCCCTTGTCCGCACCTCGGCTGCTCGTCACTAGCCACTCGCCACTAGCCACTGCTCTCGTAAGTCCTTTGTTTCCCCTACTTACACGAAATCGGCCCGTAACTCCTTTGTTTCCCCTACTTACGCAAAAACAGGGGGGTGGGGGTACCTTCAACCAAATGATCTTCACAAACGCTCTTCTCCGTCTCTCCATTCCCGGAGGTTCCAACCGGTTGGAGATCTCCGCTCCGAACTTTGAACCTTCAACTTTGAACCTTGAACTCGTTTTCCCAGGGAAAGAGCGACCCGCCTCAGAAGGCGGCCTCTACACGAACTCTGCACTGTCGACTGTGAACTCTAAACGCACTTTTCTAAGCCCTGCGTTTACTACAACATCAATTAACATTGTCGGCCCGCCGACAATTTTCTGTCCGAACGGAAACCCTGTGATGCCTGGAAATTTTGCAGATGCGGGGCTTCGGCCCCGCCAGCCCGGCCTGACTGAAGTCAGGCACCTACAGGAACCGTGGCCCTCCACGCAGTTTCAACCTTCAACTTTCAACTTTGAACCATCTTTCTCCCATAACCCCAATCATTCCCGTACATCCGAGACATTCTCCCGTAAGTCCAATTATTCCCGTACATACGCAAAAACAGGGGGGTGGGGGTGCCTCCCGCAAAAGCTCATCTCCTGCAACCCTTTTGTTTTCTGCGGCCGTGTTACCTACACAGTTAAGTGCCATTGTCGGGGCGCCGACATTCCCATTCCTGCACCCGGCGGATGCCCTGCAGCCCGATGCCCTCTGCAAACACCAGCAACGTGGATCGAGTTTCGGCCAACTGCTACAGCATGCTCTGGATGCCAAAATCGAGGGAGACGTGCGTCACGCAGGCGCCGCACCTCCGGCGCTGCATGTTCTTTCCCTGCGGGTCCCCGCGCTTACGCACGGGGCTAACTTGTGGCGCACCTCCGGTGCTGGGAAAAGGGATTACGGCTGGCGGGCGGCAAAGACGCAAAACGGGCTTCCGGTACGGGCTGCTTTTGCCTTTGCCCGGGAATGGCGTTAGTATCGGGGCATGCCGGTGGATTGGAAACAATTCGTTGTAAGCGACCCGGAAATTCTTCGGGGCAAGCCGCGCCTAAAGGGAACCCGGATTCCCGTCAGCCTGGTGCTGGGCTATCTGGCGGCCGGCAGGACCTTTGAAGAAATTACGGCTGAGTTTCCCGATCTGACTCGCGAGCAAATCGCCGCCTGCCTGGACTATGCCCGCGAACTGGCTGAATTCGAGGCCGTCGTCTGATGGCCTTGCGGTTTCTGGCCGACCACTGTATTTCAAACTCCATCATCCAAAGTCTGCGAGAAGCGCGCCACGAGGTTGTGAGGTTGAAGGATGTCTTGCCCGTGGAATCGCCGGATGCGCTGGTTATTGCGAAGGCTCAGGAAATGGGCGCAATTCTGCTCTCCTTGAACGGGGACTTCGCCGACATCGTGACCTATCCGCCCAAGAAATATAGGGGCATTGTTGCGCTGCAGATGCGTAATCACTCTGAAGCGCTTCCTCATTTGATGCGGAGATTGACGGCATACTTGGCGGCCCATTCCGCAATGGAGCGTTATCGCGGGAAGTTGTTCGTGGTCGAGTTGGACCGCATACGCGTCCGGGAGTAGATGAACGGGCGGGCCGTGATTAGTTGTCGTTTGTAGAGGACAGCAACGGGGTTCTTGTTCCGGGAAACCGCTACAGCATGGACTGGATGCCGGAGTCGATGGAGAGATGGGTGACGCTGGCGCCACTGATGACGTAGGATTCGCCCTCGACGTGGGAGAAATGCAGGAAGCGGCTGAGGTGGTAATCCTCGTCGAGAACGTTGAAAAGCGCCTGGATTTCCGTGGGGCTCAGTTGAAAAGCGGAGAGAGCAGCGGGCTCGCCGAACTTACCCGCGACGGTGAGGTAGCGGTCCACAACTTCGCGAAGGCTCAGCATGGGCGCACGGCGAGCGGCTTCGTCAATCGGAAAATCATCGCGCCGCAGTGTAGCGCCCCCAGCCGGCCAAGGGAAGCGCGAGTTTGGCACGGCACCCTGGGATTCGGTAAAATGCTGGGCGGCAATTCCAACGACGGAAAGGAACACACTATGAGCTTGGCGGTCGGACACACTGCGCCGGATTTTACCTTGAAGGATCAGAACCAGAAGGAAGTGAAGCTTTCGGACTTTGCCGGAAAGAAGAAAGTTGTGCTGGTGTTTTACCCACTGGACTGGAGCCCGGTTTGCACCAACGAGCACGCCTGCTTTGTGAACGAGATGAAGCAGTTTGAAGCGCTGGATGCCGAAGTGCTCGGCGTGAGCGTGGACAGCGTGTGGTCGCACAAGGCCTACGCGGAAAAAATGGGTATCAAGTATTCGCTGCTGGCGGATTTCCATCCCAAGGGCGCGATCGGCGAAAAGTACGGCGTGTACCTGGGCGAAAAGGGCATCAACGGCCGCGCCATTTTCATCGTGGACAAGCACGGCAAAGTGGCCTGGGCGAAGAATTACGACATTCCGGTGGTGCCGGACGTGAAGGAAGTCGCAACGGCCTTGGGCGGAGTGAAGTAGAAAGGACGCGGAAGAGGAGCGAACACCAGATCCCTCGCTGCGCTCGGGATGACAAATGTATTTATGCCTTGCCGAAATGGGGTCGCGCAGTGCTCGACCCCTACAAAGGCAATGGCGCCGGGATTAATGTTTGGTGGGAGCGCTGGCGAACGAGCGCACCAGCAGAACGAGCTGCCAGCGCTGTTCCTCCGTCAAGCGTTTTTTGAACGACGGCATGGGCTTGCGCCCCTCGGTAATCTGGTAGTAGATCTCCCCGTCGGTCAATTTCTTCATTTGTGACGCATCGGTGAGATCAGCGGGGCCGGGGTCGTACATCATGGCGTCGGAGCCGTCGCCCTTCCCCGTGTCACCGTGGCAATTGGCGCACTGGTCGGCGTAGATTACCTTCGCGGCCTTCAGCGCGGCTTCCGAAGGCGCGATGGGATTTTTGCGCTGTTTCTCCTCCTCGGGGATCGTCCAATTCGGTTTCTGGAACGCGGCGAACCCAATCGAGAGGCAGATCAAACCAAGCGTGCAGGCAAGAAGAAACTTGCGCATAGTGCGGCTCCGTGGCGCGGCGCTAGTCATGGCAACACAAAAAGTTTCGCACAACCGGGCCGTGGTGGGAAGCGCGCCATGCACTGGCGGACGATTTCAGGTAAAGGCAACGTGAGGCCGCGGCGCCGGGCCGGCCCCAAACCGCGCAGCAAACCCATGAAGTGTTGGGGGCTGTGATACCTTGGAGAGGAACTTCCGGGGGAGACTTTATGGACGAACAACAGGCACCGCCGCAGGGACAGGTTCAAATTAAGGCCGACGAGAAGGAACTCCTGGGCCTTTACAGCAACCTGGTGATGATTCACCACCACGCCGAAGAGTTCACACTGAATTTTGTGTACGTCTTTCCCAATGCTCTGCAGGGCAAGCTCCTGAGCAGCGTGATCGTCAGTCCGGGCCACGCGAAACGCATCTGGCGGGCGCTGGGCGAGAACATCGCGCGCTTTGAAGCGCAGTATGGCCCGATCAAGGAAGGCCCGGAAGGCAACCTGCCCCCCGCGAACATTGGATTTGTGCAGTAGGGCGGAGAAGCACGTGGAATTTCGCGCGGCGAGCGACCAGGCGGTGCTCGTCTACCTCGGCGAGGAGATCGGGCTGGCGAGCCACCAGCGCGTCTGCAAGCTGCTGCGGCTGCTGCAGCAGGAACCGCTCGCCTGGGTGCGCAATCTCCAGCCGGCCTATTGTTCCCTGCTCGTCACTTTCGATCCTCTCCAGATCGATCACCGCGAGGCTGAAACTATGCTGCGCCACTACGAAAAGCGCGCGGGAAAAATGGCGTTGCCGGAGCCGCGCACCGTGGAGATCCCCGTTTGCTACGGCGGCGAATTCGGCCTCGATCTGGATGAAGTGGCCGCGACGCACGAACTCTCCTCTTCCCGTGTGATCGAACTGCACACTTCGCGAACCTACCGCGCCTATTTCCTGGGATTCGCACCGGGCTTTGCTTATCTGGGCGATTTGGCGCCGGAGATCGCCACGCCGCGCCTGGCAACGCCGAGAAAGAAGGTTGCGGCGGGCAGTGTCGGAATCGCGGGAGCGCAGACCGCGGTGTATCCTTTCGCGACTCCCGGCGGGTGGCGGTTAATCGGGCGAACACCGCTGGAAATGTTTCGCAAAGACCGCGAACCGATGGGGTTGATCGCGATGGGCGACGAAGTGCGCTTCCGCGCCATCACGCGCGAAGAGTTTGCTGCGCGGCCACCGCCATGAGTTCCCTGGTGGTGGAAAATCCGGGGCTGCTGACAACGGTGCAGGATTTGGGCCGACCGGGCTATGACCCGCTGGGCGTTTCGCCTTCGGGCGCGGCCGATTCCGTGGCGTTGCGGCTTGGAAATATGCTTGTGGGAAATGAGCAAGGCGCGGCGGCGCTGGAAATGACGCTGGTGGGCGGGCGGTATGTGTTTCCGGGAGGCGGCGTCATTGCTCTGGCTGGCGCGGATTTCGGCGCGAACTTGAATGGCCAGCCGATCGAGATGTGGATTCCGCATGCGGTTCGCCCCGGAGGCACGCTGGAACTGGGGTTGACACGGACTGGGGCGCGCTGCTATCTGTGCATCGCGGGCGGGATTCAGGTAGAGCACTTTCTGGGAAGCGCCTCGACGCATCTCTTGAGCGGTCTAGGAGGATTTGCTGGGCGGGGGTTATGCAAGAGCGATGTGCTGCAAATCGGCGCGGTGGGGCAAAGGATTCGCCGCAGAAGAATTTCGGCGAAGATTGTGGAGACGCTGAAGCCGAGAAAGTCTTTGCGCGTGACGCAGGGCCCGCAGGCGGATTGGTTTTCGGAAGCAGCGACGCGCGCGTTTTACGAGGGCGCATTTTGCGTGAGCGAAGATTCGGACCGGCTGGGGCTGCGGCTGGAGGGCACATCGCTGACGCCGGAATCCACACGCGAGATGATCAGCGAGGGCGTTTCCCTGGGAGCGGTGCAAGTGACGCCTGCCGCGCGACCCATCATTTTGTTTGTGGAGCAGCAGACGGCCGGTGGCTATCCGAAGATCGCCAACGTGATCGGAGCGGATCTGCACTGCATCGGGCAATTGCGGCCGCGCGATGAAATCACGTTCGCGCGCGTTTCGCTGGAAGAGGCGCGGGCGCTGTGGATCGCGCAGCAACAGCTTTTGAATTCGGAAGAAGAACTTTTCGCGTGATGCGCATGGATCTCAATTGCGACGTGGGCGAATTGCCGGAAGCGCTGGCGGACGGCACGCAGGAAGCCATTCTGCGGCAGGTCACTTCCGCGAACATTGCCTGTGGCGGCCACGCAGGCGATCCGCTGATGATGCGGGCGACGATCGAGCAGGCGCAGCGCTGCGGCACGGCCATCGGCGCGCACCCGGGCTATGAGGACCGCGCGAATTTCGGACGCATCGAGCTTAAGTTGAGCAGCGGAGAGGTTGCAGCATCCGTCTACAGACAGATTTTCGCGCTGGCGGAGGTCGCGGACCGCTGCGGCGCACACATTGGCCACGTGAAGCCGCACGGCGCGCTTTACAATCTGGCGTCGCGGGATCGCGGGATTGCACGGGCAATTGCGGACGGCGTGGCGCGATGGCGCCGGGACGTCGTGCTGGTGGGGCTGGCGGGGTCCGTGATGCTGAAGGAATTTCACACGGCGGGCTTTGCCGTGGCACCGGAGGGCTTCGCCGACCGCAAGTATGAAGGCGATGGCAGCTTGCGCGCGCGTAAGTTCCGGGACGCGCTGCTGCGCGACCCCGCGGAAGCTGCGGCGCAAGCGCTCCGCATGGCTAAAGAAGGAAGCGTGGTGGCGGCCAATGGCGAAGTGATTCCGCTGAAGGTGGAAACCGTCTGCATTCATGGCGACACCCCGGGGGCAGCGCAAATTGCGGCGGCTGTCCGCCGAGCGTTGGAAGATGCGGGAGTCGCTTTGCAGGCGCTTGGCGGGTGAGCAGGTTGCCGGCGGGCATGGAAACTTTGGAATAGCGAGCGAATTGCCAGGAATCGGCTGGTACGATAAAGTAGAAGAGTTGTTTGCCACGCGGTAGGCGGGCCTGTAGCTCAGGTGGCTAGAGCGCGCCCCTGATAAGGGCGAGGTCGGTGGTTCAAGTCCACCCAGGCCCACCATTTGTTTCCAGCAGGTTACGGGGTGTTGTCCCAAAAACCTCAACCCACAATCCAACCCACAGCTCACTGCACCATCTGCGTACCCACTCCTAGCGCCGTCAGATATTCCCCCTGCGCCGCCCGTGTTTCATCGCCGTCGTCCTGCGCGTACAGATCGAGCGTCGTCTGAATTTTCGCGTGACGCAGGATTCCCTGCACGGTTTTCGGTTCGACCTTCGCCTTGTTCACCAACCAGTTGCTTAGGCTGTGACGCAAGTTGTGAAGTCCAAACCTCTGCCCGTCCTCGATGTGTACTCCGGCTTTCTTTGCCGCCGGTCGCAGATGATCGGCGACGAAAATAGACGCGGAGAGGGGAACACGGCCCGCCGCCTTGAGGGATGGGAAAACAAAATCCCCATCGGAGGCGAAAGGCGTCTGTGCCTGCCATGCACGCAGGAAGCGCGCGAGCACGGTATGTAACGGCACGTAGCCATTGGAGCTTTCTGTTTTGGTCTCGCCATCCTCGCCGTTTGCCCAGCGCTTCGAAATCCGAATCCGCCCTTCCTCCCACAGTAAGTCCGACCAGCGCAGCGCCAGCATCTCCGAAGCGCGGAGCGCCGTGGCGGCGCAGGTGAGCACCAGCGTGAAGTGAAGAGGCGAGGGGAAGGATTTCAGGATCGCAAGCGTTTGCTCTGGCGTGATGACAATGGCGTTGTAGTCGGTCTTCGAGCGCGTCTCGACGTGCAGCACAGGATTCTTCGCGACATGCTCATGCAGGATGCCGACCTTATAGATGCGGCTCATGACGCCCCGCATCTTCGCAATCGTCGTCCAGGCAAGACCGCCCGTCTCGTGGAGCGACTTGAACCACCGCTGAATATCGAGCGGCTTGATGTCTTCCGCGATTTCGTTTCCGAAACGCGGGACGAGATAGGCGCGCACGATATGCTCCACGTGACTGATGGTGTTGGCCGATTTCGGGCGCACCGCATCCGCCCCGAAATCGGCTCTTAAATAATGCTCCGCAAGAAAATCAAACCGGATGCGGCCGGACAGGGGGTTATCGTTGATCCGGACGGAGAGTCCAAGCCGGTCCGCCTCGCGCCACGCGTCCTTATCCTTCGGAAATTCCCGGACAAGTCCGATAGGCATGACGTTTTCGACCCTTCTGCCGCCTGAATTCGTAACCCGATACCGCAGCACCCAGATTTCTCCTTCCCTGCGTTTTACTTTCTTGAGTGATCCTCGCTGATAAGCCATAGTCCTCTTTTCAGCGGGGACTGCCAGATCTGATCGTACACGGTTTTGGCAGCTTTGGGATGGGGGCCTCATTCCGCACGACGGAGGCGGCGAGTTCCGAAAGTCGGAACACCCAGATTTTGCGTTTCCTTCCAATGCCGAGCGCATAAGCTCCGTCGATGCCTCTGCGGGCAAGCTCGAGCACATACCGGCGCTTGACGCCGAGAAACTGCGCCGCCTGGTCAGCAGAGACGAACGGCTCCGGTGTGAGTGGTACGGACGAGATGGCAGCACGCGAGGAAGACATAGGTCAATGGTTAACTCTCATTTCCCTTGTTTGTGTTCGACCACCCTCGGAACTTTCGACGGCCCTGTGCCGCGAGAGCTCAGCTTGAGCCTTCATGACGGTGTGCCGTGCGTAGTAATTCGGGTCATCCTTATCGTGCGAGCGGTAATCGGCGATGCGCTGGATGACGATATCGGGGTCGTCGCCCCGCGCCAAGGCGCGTTTTGCGTAGGCCCAGTCGTGTTCGGATTGGCTCAGAGTGCTGTTCTGTGTTAAAGGCTTGCGGCCTGCTTCTTCGTGTTGATGTCGCGGAGCATCCTGCGAGTCGATCTGGAGCTTGAAATCGTGGAGCTGGTAAGTTTGCGTTGATCCGGTGCGGGCTTGCACATAGAAATCTTCTTCGTATTTCTTGTTGGCAAATCCGGGAAGGCGCAATACACGTGTTGAATCCGTTGCAGCAGGATCGCCGTCGAATTCTCTAACCATCGCCTGATTTAGGGCTTCCGCCTCCTCAGTGGTCATTCCTTCCACTTTCCAAACTACTTGGAATTTTTCCGGCGAAGTGTTCAAGATGTAGTTCGGGCGCGGAACGAGGTCGCTGTTCTCGAGCGCCTCAAGAGAGGCACTCCCGCCGTGGTCCAAGTCAAGGTAGACATGGCTGATCTTTTCGATGTCGTCTTTAGTGCGGGTCGAAGCGTGGTGACGCAGCGCGTTCATTCCCACATAGATGTCGGCCCCGTTTGCGTTCTTGTACCGGAGCCATGCTTGGAACTCAGGGCTTGAGGCCTTTTGTGCTGCTGTAATTCGCTGCGTTGTCTCACCGAGTTGCCGATTGAGGACGAGCACAGCAATGCGATCTGTCGGCTTGAAGTTATCGAGGATGTATTCCGATGCCGATGGTACCGGGGGCGCGGGCTTCTCAGGAGCGTTCATGGCTGCTCCTGGCGGGTGTGATAGATTACGCCGAAGTCGTACTCGTCCAGATCGGGATCATACCGATTGATTTCGACCACCTCGGAAACGAATCGGCGGCCTGGTCGTCGTTCGAGTTGCACGACGACGTTTAGCGAGTCCCCGATGTTGGTCTTGATGGCACGATAGGGCAGGTCAACTCCGCTTTGGAGAACACAACTCGTGAATCGCGCAAGGCCTTGCTTGGCTGATGTCGCGTGGACCGTCGAGAGACTTCCTGAATGACCGGTGTTGAGGAGTTGTAAGAGATCGAATGCTTCACCCCCGCGTATCTCACCGAGGATGATCCGATCCGGACGGTGGCGGAGGGCTGCTTTCAAGAGGTCGCGGATGCTGACACCCGGCAGGCCGTTTTGTGGCTGCCTGGCTTCGAAGCGGACAAGGTTGTCCTGGTGCATCTGAATTTCAGAGGTGTCTTCGATGAGGAGAATTCGTTCATCCTGGGGAATGAATTTTCCAAGAATATTCAGGAGAGTTGTCTTGCCAGTTCCTGTGCCTCCAGCGATCAGGATGTTCTTGCGAGCTAGAACATAGGTCTCAAGTTGGTTCGCCAACCATCTCTCCAGGGTCCCGGCCTGGATGAGGTCCTCGATGGAGAAGTGGCGGGCGTTGAACTTGCGGATGGTCAGCGTTACGCCATTCAAACTACAGGGTGGAATGACGGCGGCAACTCGGCTTCCATCCGGCAAGCGCGAGTCGAGGATCGGTTTGGACTCCGAAATGTCGTCGCCCAG
Source organism: Terriglobia bacterium (assembly GCA_049514855.1). Classification (GTDB taxonomy): domain Bacteria; phylum Acidobacteriota; class Terriglobia; order UBA7540; family UBA7540; genus CAVROP01. Next base: position 111,988 of record JBEKUR010000001.1, on the reverse strand, counting down.
GCGGCGAGCGATGTTTTTCACCGCTATCATCAGTGATTTCTCGCCTATCGAAAGACCACGGACCTCTTCGACAAAACCAGCCTTCTCCACAAACACACGATGTGGTCCATTCACCATGACCTCGCTGATCGAGTCGTCGAGAATCAGGTGCTCGATGGGCTTGAGAAACGGGAGGATGGTTTCGAATCCATTCATCAAAGTTCTCCATCGGCGAGTTGCCGGAAGTAGGATTTGTTCACATCGTTGTAGTAAGGCTTGAGGTAGCAGAACATCGGCGGCATAGGGTTCGTGCCGTCATAGGCTATGGTCACGGACTGCGCATTGCGCAGTTCCGTGAAGGTCTTCATATCGAAGCGAAAATCGGTTTGGGTGTTGTAGCTCTTCGAGGCTGTGATGTTGGACTTCTGGGACAGAGCCTTCCCGGTGAGCAGGCTGACCCTCGCATCGTGGCCGCTCTCGGAAAGGTTGTAGCTGACCTTGAGCTTGTCCTCGCGCCCACAGAGTTCGCTGGCGGTCCTGGCCGAGAAGTCATCCGACAACGCCAGGAAAATCTTCGTGCGGAAGGTCTGGAGCAGCGTCCGCCAGGTGTCACCAGTGAGCGCGGACTTCAGGGAACTAATGCTTTGGGTGGCGATGATCGGAATACATTTCGGCTGGCGCGAGAGGCTGAAGAATTTCTCGTCGCCCGTGGGCTCGTTTTCGCCAACGGTGGCAAAATGCTGATATTCGTCACAGATGAACATGACCTGCCGGAAATAGCGGTCTGGATGAGCCTCCATCTGGGGCACGCGGTTTAGTACCGCTCGCTCGAAGTCGAGCTTCATCATTACACCAAGGGCCTTGGCCAGGCCCGCGTTCATGGCTATCGGAAAATTGAGTGCACAGACCTTCCCGGTCTCGATGAGCCATTTGAAGGAAGGCAAAGGCTTGCCGAATTTGAAATCGGCATTGGCTTGGGGGTCATAGCACTCCGGTGGAGGGCAGAAGGTCCGCTTTACCGCTGGGTTGTCATCGAACAGAGATAGAAAGACAGAAATTCCCTCAACTATAGAGGTCCTTAGTTTTGGTTCAATGCGCCGCCAGTCGTGATTGAACCAGCGCTTGACTGCTTCGAGCTGTTCCTTCTTGTCTTGCGGGACAGGCTTCTTCCCGCCCACATTCTCCGCTTCCCACTCAATGGCCTTGTCCTTCAATACGGCTGCGAGGCCTGGAGTAAGGGGGGCTATGTAGCGCTTGGATTCTTCGTCGAGCCGAAACTTAAACGGTTCGAGATCACGAGGATGCTTGAGATACTCCTCCTCCCAAAGCAACACGGAATCGGTCTCGGTGAGTCTGCGTTCCGCTTCATTGATTTTTCTTTCGAGGGTGGCATTGTCGATCGCACACTCGTAGACATCGAACAGGGTCACATAATCGAAGGCTACCTTATGAAGAAGGATGATGAACTTCACCAGGTTGGTGTAGGCCTGCTGCCAGAAAGGTTCCTTGCCTTTTCCGTAGAGGTTATTTAAGAGCGAGGCGATGTTGTAGGCCAGAGCGTAGGCGTCGAGATCGTTGTGCAGGGGGTTGTATCGATACTGGGAATCGAGACTAATCTCGACGTAGTCCTCGGCCCTGGCGTGGCGTGCAAGGATTTCCTGTACTCTGTGGCAGAAGTCGCCTTTCACTTCGAGGACGAGGCCGCCGATCCTCTTGTCCGCATCTCCCGCGCGGTAGGCCAGAATCTGCTCGGCGAACGGATACATACAGCAGCTCGTTTTCCCCGATCCAATTGCGCCGAGGATGGCAACGCCGGTGAACAAGCCCCTCTCGGGGATCACGAGCCACTGAGGGTTTTCCGCGGGGACCTGTTTGCGGGGATTGTGAACCTCTCCGACAACGAGGAAAAGATCGTCTCTTTTCCGGGGGTCGGGAAAGAGGGGCAATCGGCCGGCTCGGATTCGCTGCTTAGCCTTGAGGGCAAAAATGTATAAGCCGGAGAGCACAACGGAATAGCCGATGTACGGGGTCGAGAACAGGAACAGAGTGTACGAGTACTTCAGGACCTGGAAAACAGACGGCGACCGCAGGGCCATGACCTGCAGAAAGATATTGTCCTCGCAAAAGGGCATCCGAAAATACAGGGTCATTCCTGTGGCCGCCGCCAGGACGAACGCGACAAGGTTCTTCGAGTTGAGGATTCTCTGCATCATGCCTTTGCCGGTGCTTTTTGCGTGGTGGAGGTCGGGGCATCTTTCCGTGCGGCCTGTTGTTGCTGCTTTCTCCAATTCATGAAGTGCCTGTCCTTCCACAACAGCATCTTCAGAGCGGAATTGACGACGTGGTCCGGAGTGCTGTCGATGAACGTGGCGTACTTCTCGACCACGAGAGCGACAGGCTCTTCGAGTTCGTACTCGCGCTTCACGTGCTGCGGGGCCTTGTTGATAATCGACATGTGTTTCCTCCTCTTCTCCTTTTTGTCTTCACTGGACGCGGGCAAAACACTTCGCAAACAGAGCCTTTCCCTGTTTGCGGGGCTGGAGCGACCCCACGAAGTGTTGGCCAGCCGAAGGCAGCCAAAAGTGGGGTCGCTCCAGCCCATCCGTGTGGTTTGCCCGCGTCCAAACTGAATGTCGCGCCATGCGCAACCTCTATGCTCCCAACAACTTCGCGTCACCCTCGGGGTGACGCGAACCGTGACGCCAAGGGTGATCTGTGTCTTTCATGCACCCGTCACCGTGCCCAGAAGCCACAGCGAGCGGAGAACTGTGACCGTTCAAAAGGTAAGTGTCGAAAAACACGGCACGGTCCGGCCTAAGTTGTGAAAACTCAACTCGCAACTCCCGGTCGCCAAGCTCGCCCAAACGCCAGCCTCGGTAGAGGGCCTCGAATCTGTCGCCGTGAAAGCGCTGGCGCGCTTCACTCAGGAATTCGAGATCGGCGGTCACGGGGATGACATACTCGTGGTTGTCCCACTTCTTGCGGATCTGGAAGTAGTGGAGGATCTCACTCGACACATCGGATTCCAGTGGCCTTCTCACCAAGGAGCGAAAGCAATACTCCGCTTTCTGAAGATAGGCTTCCTTCGCCCCGATGTAGAGAAACCGGAAACTATTGAGTTGCCGGAAGAGTCCTTGATAGGCCGCAAGGTGGGAGGCAAAACTCGATGCTGCTTCAAAGCCCGAATCCACGTAACTGAAGGTGACCACAGGGGGAGCCCCTGAGAGAGGAGCAGCAAGAAAGAGCGGGAACTTATCCACGAAATATCGAATGGTTGGCTGGCTCGGTGACGTGCCCACATAAACCTTGGCGGGAAGGAAGTCCTTGGAGACCCCCAGTTGGCCGCAGAAAAAACTGACCTTGTCTTGCTCGGTCTCGAAATAGGCCAGTTCCTGGTTGGCCAAGATAAAGTCCAGGAGGAGCAAGCGTGTGCGCATGAAATCAAACGAGTGCTTTTTGCGGTTGCGGAGGTTGTCCTTTTCGATCTGACCATAGATGGTCCTGGAAAAGAGGTGAAAGATGGAGCCCCTCCGCATGTAGTCGCGGACGGTGGCGTGACCTTGCTTGAGAACTTTCTGAGCAAAAGAGGTGGGACGTTTTCCGTACCTGCTACCGGTAAAAACCAGGAACTGTCCCAGAGTGAAGTAGCCCGAGAACAGTGCCACGATATAGAGAAAGCGGGCCTCAGAGTCGGTGTAGCCGAGGTCCTTGATGCGTTCGATGTGAGCAGTAGGTAGGTTCATAGGGACAAAATCTCCGCTGTTAATTCCCGCTGGTCCATGACACGGCGAAGGCCGGCGGCGTCTTGCGCATGGGCGTAGATTGAGAATCCGGCACGCACTTTTTCAGCCAAGCTGCGTCCGCGGTAGTGCTCGGTCGCAAGCTCAAGGTCGACGCGAGCCAGCTCACCTTCACGGGTTTCGTACTCAATGCGGAGGTCGGGTAGCGGAATCTTTCCGCGAACGAGCTGCAGTCCGTGCGTTTCAGCAATCTCCTTTTTCTTTGCAGAGGATTCCCGGTGTGGCCCGAGCTTCGCGAGATCGTGGTAAACGCGCTTCTTCAGCTCGTAGTCAAGAATCACGCGGAGATTCCGTCCGCCCTGGCGTTCGATCTTTTCGGCTGCTGTGTAGTACATCCGATACAGGTCGGCATCGTGGTGGGCTTCACGAGGTTTGGTAAAGCCGTAATGGATGGCCTGATTCTTAGGAACGCTTTTCGTGACCGCAAGAACTTGATGGCCCTGTTTCGTCAAAGTTAGGAGCCGGCGCGGACTGGTTTCCGAATGCGGGATCGCTTTCTCCGCAACAAGACCTTGGCGGATGAGGTTCTGTACGTCCGCTCTCGCGCCGTCCTTGTCCCCCTGGTAAGCGAACTCTTGTAAGTCCTTGCTCGCGACGGCGCGAAACTTGCCAAGCTCGGCAAGGGTGTGAATCTCCGAAGAGCGAAGACGATAGGTTTTGGCGCGAACTTTATACGTCTCTCGGGGTTCGGCGGATTGAGCCTGTGTTGGCTCTGGGGCCTGGCTCGGCGTCAGTCGGACATCATCCTGCGGGTCACTCGCTTGGCCTTGTTCGCGGGAAGGCTCGGCAGGGTCACTCTGCCGAGGTTCCCGAATGGCTTCGGCAGAGGCATCACGCGGATCGAGGAATTCATCGGGGCCGTGGCTGCGGGACACGTTAGTCCACCTCCTCTTCGAGAGATGGGGCGCGCACTTCGGTCTGGCCAACGTGCAACTGCTTGTCGAGATGGGAGAGTTTTCGGCCTGTGTCTTTAAGGAAGAACTTGCGATTGAGAGCGAATGCCGCGGCGAAGAGATTGAGGAACAGCGTGGTGAGGTAAACCAAGATCACGGTCCCGTACTCATGGAGAAGAACAGCCTTATAGGGAATGAAGAACTTCAGTTCGCCGAGGAGCCAAAATCCGAGGGCCAAGAGAATGGCTATTGTCAGGAAGAGTGAATTTGCGACCATTGGTGTCCCTCTGTTGGTGGTGTGTGCATCTGGTGTCCCAAGAAACAGCTTCTTGTCCTGCCAGCGCGGAGCGAAAAGCCGGCAAAGCCCGAAGGCTCTCCCGAACCGCGCCGTTTGTCGTTAGTGGCAAAGACCTGTGGGTGTGGGCTGTGGCGTAGACGGGAGGCACAATCGAGAGAGAAAAGAAGGCGTGGCGCGGTGAGGTTGGGCCGAGGGCGAGGCGTCGCTTCCGCGCTGGCTCTTTCTTGTGCCTTCATTGGGATTAATCTGCTCAGCACAAAAAACAGACTGAAGCCACATGGTCTTGCCCCGAGTCCTTCGAGTCGTGCTCGCTTTGCCAGCGGTGGAACGGGCTCGGTCACATTGGCGTCGAGGGGTTCTGCAATGTTGCAGGCCGCGGAAAGGCCGATGGAGTTGGCCAATTCAGTGGGAGCCCATCCCTTTCTCTCGCGGAGTGCTGTCGATTGGTTCTTCACTTGAACGCCTCGTCCTCGCGGAAGTAAGTGACGCTCAGCCCCAATGGATTGATCGGGATGAGTTCATTGGGGACTTGTGATTTGAAAAGAAAGACAAAGTTGGCGGTGTAAAGATCGCGCTTTAGCTCGCTATGGTCGGCGGGCGAGTAATAGACCATGTAGAAGTCCACGCGTGCGCGGAAGGGCGGCGTTTGCATTTCTTCGAGCGCGACCTTTTTCACGTCCACATCGATCTCGGGCGCGGCGGTATTGGTGATGAACTTCTTGATGATGTCGTCTTTGCGGTAGGCGTCGAGGATGCCGTTGGCCAGCTTGCCGTCGAGGAAGTAGAGGGACTTCGAAAAATCATCCTGAATCGTGTAGCGGTTGCGGCGGTAATAGAGGGTGCAAAACTGGGAGAGAAAATACTTCGCTTCGGCATCCTGGGGCTTGTATTCGAAGTTGTGGTAATTGATGGCCTCGGCGCGGCCCAGGTCGTCAATGCGGATCACCAGCGGGCGGAAGTTCTGGAAGGTGCGAATGGTCCTGAGATCGATGAGCGCCAGCGCCACGCAAACGATGGATAGGAGTGCGAGGGCAATCTTGAGATAGGTATTCGTCACCATGGGATCACCGTACTGTTCGAGATAGAGGCGCTTGGCATCGTAAAAACTCGCGTCATTGTTCATTCGAATACCCTTTCGAGGATTCCTGCCGAAGATCCGCCTGCCGTGCCGCTGAAGATGTGGTTTGTAAGGGCGGGCACCTTGAGTAGTGCGTAGATCGAGGCAAGAAAGGTAATGAAGAGGACCGGGAACGAGGCAATGAGCTGCACGGTGGAGAGCGTGCCCGCAGGCATGAGGTGGAGCGCACCGAGGATGAGATTTCCAATGACATAAACCACGGCTGATGCGATGACCTGATAGAAGGCATATTGGATGAAGCAGCGGAACCAGCCCCAGAAGAGCCACTCCATCTTTGGAACGATAAAAAACGGAACGAAGACCGGCCCCACCAGCACGCAAACGGCAGTGGCAATGAATCCATAGGCGATGACCACGATTGCTATGGCCTGGGCCGTGGCAAGCAGGATGGTCACAATGACGAACATGGCCGTTCCGAGAACGTCTCCCCAGCCGGGGGAGTCCATTCGGGATTCGAAGTCCGCAACCTGGCTAACAACCGTTTGGAGTTGGGCCTGATCGATCTGGCTCGACAGAAACTGGGCCTCGTTGGTGACGAGGTTGTGGAAGCTGGTTCCGACGCCGGGAATCGGTGCGTTGTAGTAGTTGACCATCGCGAAGCCAAAGCTGATGGTCAGCAGCAGGCTCGCAAAATTATCGAAATGGAAAGGATGCTTGCCGCTGGCGGCGGAAAGAGCGGATTTGATGCCGTACCAAGCGATAAGAATGGTCGCGAACGAACGAAACAGATTTTGGCCCATAGCGTCGAAGAAACCGAGGTTCTGGGTAAGCAAGGCGGTGATGGCTTGGAAGATAAACTGCAGATAGTCGGTTTGCACGGCCGTCAGCTCCTTCGACGCCTGGGCGTCTATCTCCGCACGCTCACGGCATGCGGAAGTTTTGAAGTGAATTGGTAAGGGTGCCGGTCACCTGCGTCATGTTGGCGGCGAGGCTGGCTTGACGCTGGATGTCGGCATTGATGCTGTTGGTTGTGGACTCGCGCTGCTGCTTGGCGAGGATGGTTTGCTGTTCGAGGAGCGACGCGAGGAGTTTGTTCGAGTCTTGGAGCGTGCGAAGCGTCAGGACTCCCGCCGCGTTAATTTTGTTCAGAACGGAGACTTCGGTATTAAGACCGGAGTCGCTGGAGAACGAGTCTTGTTCGAGGTTGCCGATCTGCGTCTGGATATCCTGGACACTGCCCCGGATGGAGCCGATGGTGGCCATGGCGTTGATGTTCGCGCCGTCCACGAGTTGGACAGATGCGTATTGGGACTGCACGCGCTCCAACTCGAAAGGGTCCATGCCGGATAGGTGATCCGGGCTGTACGGGAGCAGTTGGGTTGTGGACCTCTGGTAACCGGTGTTGATGTTGGGAAGCAGGCCGGAGTTGATGCCGCTAATCCAAGAGCCGGTATTTCCGAAGGTGTTCAGTGAGGTCACATTTCGCCATTGCGAAAACACGGCGCGGTAACGTGCGGGCATGTTTTTGACGAACTGAGCCATCTGGAGTGCCAGGTTGAGTTGGTTGGTGATCTGGGCGTAGCTTTTTTGCAATTGAAGGAGGTGCTGCTGGAGCTGGTAGTACCGGAGCAGCGCGTTTGAGTAATTCGTCGGATCGTAGACGATTCCGCCGAACTGCGCCGAAGCGGTGCCAACGCACAACCCCATGACGAGCAAAATGAGCAAGAGTTTTCTCTTCATCGAACTTTTATCCTTTCTTTCTCGCCTTCAGAGATCGGAAGGCATTTTGTGGTTGGTGTAATCGGGCAATGCAAGATCGCCCGCGAGATAGACTTTGACGCGGTGGCCTTCCCGGATGGTCACCGTGGGCATGACGTTCAGGAACTTGTCGAGGATTTGCGCGGAGGACTGCGCGGTGCTTTGCGCGAACCCCTGACGCATGAGGTCCCCACCGGTTGCGTTCAATGCGCCTCCGGTGCCGGCTTCGCTGACGGCTCCAAGTGCTCCAACCGCAAGCGAGACACCGAAAATGCGGAGATAGTGGTTATTGACCTGATCCCGCAACCCGGTGTCGCCGATCTGGTTGAGTCCCTTGAACTGATCGAGACTAACGGAATACCCGTCTGGCATGAGCACACGATGGAAGACGACAGCCAGACGTGTCTGGCCAAAGGTGTCCACCTTCTTGGTTTCACCGAGCAATTTTGAGCCTGCCGGAATCAGCAGGTGTTGGCGGTCGTTGGAATAGACATCGGTCGAGAGCAGGCACTCGACGGGACCGGCAAAGCCCCCGTCGAGACGGTTGATGAGGACGGTTTCGAGGATGGTTCCTTCGAAGAGTACGTAGGTCTTTCCTGCCGCCGCATTGGCGGAGACGGCCGACACGGCGGCAGGGTTTCTCGGTTCCTCCTTTCGGTCCTTGATTGTTTCCGCGGAATCGTTGCGGGATGCCACGGGAGGAATCGAATTGGTCTGCATATCCTTCAAGAGTTGGGCAATCTGTGGGGTGTCGGAGCCCGAAGGGGGCGGTGCCGGGGCTGCGAGAGATGTCTCGGTTGGCGTGGTCTGAGGACTTGCCGGAGGCTTGCGGTAACTCAGGGCGACATTCGAGGCGAACAACGATACATAGGCGCGCCTCTTCCGTTCCGCCTGGATGGGGTCTTCTTCCGGCCTCTGCTCGCCAGTGCTACCGGCACTTGGTTGCTGAAACTGCGGGGAGTCATGCGTTGCGGCATCAATTTGCCGAGTCTGCTGGGCGAGAGCGGCCTGTGCGACAAGTTGTTGTCGCTGCAAATCCTGAATGCGGTTTTGCATCTCGGCAATCTTGCCTTCGTTGACTTCGAGGGGCGCCTCAACGGGCGTGGCGGGCGGCGCTGCTTTCGCTGGCGTCGGCGGTTTCTTGCCCCCGGTCAGCCACATTATGGCGACCATCAGAAACGCCAGACCGATGAGAAGCCAGGACTGGACGTTCTTCGGCAGAAGGCCCTCCGGCTTGGGTGCTTTCTCTTGAACCTGAGCAGGTTGGGTGGGTTGGCTCATTGTTCGCCCCTCAGTTCCCCGCCGAGCGACGCACAAACGGAAGTTTCTTTTTGCCGATGGCGAGGTAGCCGGTGTCGATGATTTTGGGTGCGATGTACACGCCGTTCTCGACCTGGAAGGAGATCAGGTTCGGCTTGCCATCCTTGATTTCATAAAGAGCGGGCTTTTCCTTCGCGCCACACTTGATGTAGGTGAAGGCGTCGTCGTGGTAGATGGCGGAGACCAGAAACGGCTCCTGCGCGGCCTTTGGGTCCAGTGGATAGTCGAATTGGAGTTTTGTGGCGTAGACGGATCGGAATTGGTTAAGTTGCTCGACGGCTTGGGCTTGCGCGGCGTGAATCTGCTCCGCCGTCTGGGAGCGGAGCGTTTCGAGTTCCTTCTTGTACGCCTGGGCTTCACCCGCGCTGACATAGCCACGCAGCCCGGTGCTCGCCGCGAAACCGGAGCTTTCCTTGGGTTCGACGAAGATCTTCAGATCGGGCTCGGCATTCGGCTGGTTGCTGATCTCAGTCAGCAGGAACGAATAGACGTGACCACTGGCGGTGATGAGGTTCAAGTTGCTGCGAATGCCTGCCTGGGCCGGGTGAACGTAGCAAAGGTTGTGCGCGCCGTTGATGACCCAGAACTCCTTATCGCCGGTGGTGAAATCAAGAATCTCCTCGTCCTCGGGCAGGACGATGAGCGTCGAAAACCGCAGTTTGGCGCTAACAGGGACAATGTCTTCCTTCGAATACTTCACAACTCGCGCCGCTGGTTCCGTCGCGGCATGGGCTGGTACGGCAGCCAGGCAAGCGAGACAGAGGAAGGCGAGGCTACTCAAAATAGACTTTGACGCTGTGGTGCGTTTCATTGTTTTTCTCCTGAGATGGATTTGTTTTCTGACAACTACATTGCGAACAGCCGAGAGGAGAGCGGGCGAAAGACACGGACGGAATGACGCCAAAAGGTCCGCATAGCAGCAACGCGGTGGTGAATGCGAGAGCAAACCAGGTCAGCGCGAAATACAGCGGAGGCACGACGGCTGCAAGTACCGTGAGGAAAAGGAAAGACGCGACGAGACTGGGGACGATAAAAATCCAGAAGATAAACCCAATCGCAAGTATTTTCATGGCCTCGCCCCTGCCAGCACTTCGAGCCCTCGCTCAAATCCATAGGTGTCGAAAGCTTCTTTGCGCTTCCGGTTGTCGTAGGGATCGTTGGTGTACAGCCAATAGCTCTTGGGATCGACGTTGAGATTGGCGACCTTCGCGAGTTCCGGCGTCTTAATTAAGAATTGTTGCTTGGGGATGAGGCCTGAGATCAGATCGACTTCGGTTTCGTTCAAGTGAAACTGACGCCGATAAAGATCACGGTCCATGTCCGGGTTAGCGAGGAAGATTTTGGTGGCGCAACTCTCGATGATTACGTCGAGGATGTCCGAACGCTTGAGTTCATCAAGCGACTGTGTGGAGAGCACCATCGCCGCGTTGTGTTTGCGCCAGGTCTTGAGGGCCTCGACGACGTATCTCTGGATGGCCGGGTTCTTCAAAAACACCCAGGCTTCGTCGATGAAGAAGGCTTTGAAGACGGATGAAATCTGCCGGTCGGCGATGACGGCATTGGCGCGATGGAGGATGTAGAACAGCAGCGGCTCCAGAAGTTCCGGGTACTGGCTCATGCGCTGGAAGTCGAAGCACTGAAAGCGGGAGAACGAAATCGTGTCCTCGGCGTTGTCAAAGAGGAACCCGAACTGGCCCCCGCGAGTCCACTTCGATAGGCGGCTCGAAATGTCGTGCCCGAGAGTATTCGCAAGCACGCCCAGCGTGCGCAGCGCCGGGTCCACCTCATAGAGGTTTTCCACTTGGTGGAAGAGGTCGCGCTCGGTGGCAGGGTCGAACTCGGCCGCCCTCTGCCCCTGGATCAACACCTTCAGGAAGAGGGCGAGGAAATCGAGGTTTTCCTTGGTCGGCGGGAGCGAAAACGGGTTGATCTTGAAATCCCCGGATTCCAGGCCGACGCGGACATACAAGCCGCCGAAAAGTTGCGTGAGATTCTCAAAGCTTCCGCCCAAGTCGAAGATGAACATGTGCGGCGCGTACTTTTGCAGATTAGTAATCAGGAAGTTCAGAAGAAAACTCTTACCGGCACCCGTTCGTCCCAGAATCATGGTGTGGGCCACATCGCGGTAATGGAGATTTAGGAAGTACGGCGTGTGGTGGTTGGTCTCAAGGACCGCGAGATACTCCTGTCGGAGATGGAGGTTGCGATGCTCGCCACAGTGGAGGGTGAAGAGAAACGAAAAGTCCGCATAGTTGGTGTTGAGCAGATAGAGCGAACGCAGGTTGAAGGCGTGGTTGCCGGGAACCGCCGTGAGGAAGGCGTTCAGGAGGTTGTATTTCTCTTCATAGAGCTGGGCGTCGTGAACGCTGAAAACTTTATAGAAGTCGGCGCATGCCCGGTCCACCTTTGCCAAGTCCAGGTCGTAAATCACGACGGTGAGGGAGAACTGGCCAAAGTAGTTTCCGTGCAACTCGATCTCCTTGATGCCTTCTCCGAGTTCCCGGACCTGGGATTCCTTGGAATCGTCGAGCAACACGTCCTGCGGGGCCGTGTCGTTCATGCTGACTTGGCTCGTGAACGAGCGCTTGGTGTTGTGAAAATGGCGGCGCTTGGCCTGAATGATCCGGCGCATCTTGCCGGAATCTTCCTTTTTCCACTCGGTCACCACGTAATAGTTGGCTTCCACTTCAAGCAGGCGTTTGAAGATGAGAGGGAAGCTCTGGGCGGAAGGCTCCTTGAGCGTCAAAACCTTGACGTAGTAATCGTCTACCCGCAGATGCCCGCGATGGCATTCCAGGTGCGATTCCGGGAGGTAGTAATCGAGGAAGGTGTCGTATTTGAGCTTGGCGAGTTCGAGCTTGTCGGGATGGAAGTTGAGCGTTCTTTTGAGAACACGGAAGGCTTCGTGTTTGTCGAGCATCCGGACCGCGAGGAAGTCGCTGACTTGGAGGATGAAGCTGCGGGCTTTTTGAACGAGCGCTGCCTGGGCGTTGATGACATGCTGCCCAAGAACGACGGTCTGCCTCTGGGAGGAGAACTGCGCCCGCAAATCTGCAAGGGCCTTCCTTGGATTCTTGGGGAACTCGGCGAGCGCGGTTTCAAGCTTCTGGGAAACCTGAAACCCCTGGTACAGCACCACATAATAGATGGACAGGGAAAAGAGAGTGTCGGCCTTGCTGCCGAGGTAGGCGATGCGGTTTTTGATCGCAGTGTCCACGACCGGGTTGGCATAGAGCTTGTAGGGGATGGTCTCGTTGTTGCGCTTGAAGAGGTACTGGTAGACGCGATAATTTTCGTCGAACAGCTTCAAGGCTGATTCAAGGCGCTTCGTGAAACGGTCAATCGAAGCAGTGTCGAGACATTCGTAGTCCACACCGCGGACTTCAAGGATGACGCCCACCTCGCCGCTTTTTGTGAGAAAAACGTTCGGCCCGATGAAGCCGTAGAGATTGATCTGCTCGCTGAGGGAGCCGGTCTCGTTGTAGTTTTTGAAGATTCGGCTAAGCCTGAGCATGGTCATCCCTTCGGATCGCTATCGGAGTGAACTTCATGGGGTCGTACTGGGCGCGGAGTCTTGCGGCCGTCAGCAGAAACCTCAGAATCTGCGGATCGGTCTGGGTGGCCCAACGGGCCATGAAGTAGAGCAACAAGAACATCAGCAACCCGCCGAACAAGCTGTTGAGCAGATTGAAGGTCGCGGCTCCAAGGCACATGGCGAAGAAAAAGAGTTTTCGCTCGGCCCCGAGGATCGTCAGTGGCCGTGACAGCGAGCGATGCACTCTGTTGATTCGTCTTGCTTCCGCCATGTGCGTTTCCCCTAGGGACGTGCGTGATTCAGTTGCCGGGAAAGAGCCACGACAGGAAGTTGACCGCTGCGATGGCCATGCCAACGCCGAAGAGCACACCGGCAAGCACACGCTTTGAACCGCCTTCGCCGAAAGCGAATGTCAGCCCGGCCACAACAATGGCAACCAGCGACAGCCCTCGGGCAATCGTGCTCGTGAACGCCTGCTGCAGCACGCTGACGGCGTTTTCCCACGGAGAAGTTCCCGTCTGGGCGAAGGCTGGAGCCGCCAGCAGCAGTCCCGCCGCGACGGCGATCAGTTGCCGGATTGCGTTCTTAAAGCGAAGCGCCTTGTTCCAAAGTGGTTTCATTTCTGACTTTCTCCTTTGTTCGTGAGTTCGCAGATCGATTACTTCTGGAGAGTTCTCGCCGGAATTGTTGCCGCCAGAAGACACCTCAGCGCGGCAGGCAGAACCGAGTCCCTGCTCTGAAGTTCTTGGCTAGTGCCAAGACACACTTGGAGCATTAGCTCCGTGCAGTGGGTTTCTACCTTCGCGTGCGGTGCGCCGTCTCTCGGCCGTCCACGATGCCTGACGGTTCGCCCGGCTGAATCCGGTCCGCCAAGCCCCCAGGGGGACATTCGGCGAGAACTCCCCTCACTTACTAGGGAACATCGAGACGGGAAAAAGTAAGAAAAAATCTTCAAGACATGGGCCGTTATGTACCGTACTATTGGCGTGTGACACAACCCCTTGGCACGCCTCCTCTGAACCCATTTCGGCGCTGCGGCTCGTAAGCCCAAATGGACCCATGGGATAAACTGGACTCGTACGGCGAATGGGTGCTTCTCGGAACTAGGCAGGGCCCCGACGCACCGCCACTTGCTATAGACGAAGAACTGTTGGATGCGGCCAGGGAAGCATGGCCGCACGTGCTAGCGCACGTCCGGGGTGAATTGTCTGACAAAGAATTAGGCCCAGAGAGGACGGCTCTGGCAGCGGACATCTGGGACAGGGTGCTCCGATCAGTTGCAAAAACGCGCCAACGGAACAGAGATCACCGACCTCCCATATCTGACCTGGAATCTTACCTAATTGGAGTCTTCCACCATCGTTTCAATAGGCTGCTTAAGAAAGAACAGAAAAGGGCCGAAACAATCGAGCTGGTTTCGTCAGTCTTGGATCTTGAACGGTTCGAAGCTGCTCGCGATACAAGATGGGCTGAACAGCTCGAACAGGCAATCGCGGTTAGACAGATAGCTGATCGTATGGATGGGTGGACAAAGAAGGTCTGGCAGGCGCGGCAATATGGCTATTCTTGGAGAGAGATTGCATCGTGGCTAGGAGTTAGCGAGCCACAAGCAAAAATGAAGTTCCAGTACGGATTGGAAAAGACCCGGCAGAGCATTGTGCGATTGCTTAAGGGAGCGAAGCCGAAGAGGCCCGACTGAGGTCGCCTTGGTGTATCTTGTCACTGAAAGTGGAGGAAGTTGCAAAGGGAGGCAGGTCTGAACGCAAAGGGATACTCGGAGAAGGATGAAAAGCGCATCCTCGATGCGCTGGGCCGTGGTCTGCTCAGGGAGTTCCCGAATCCTGACCGTGCCGGGTGCCCTGGCTCTGCTGTTCTGAAGAGAATCGCCTCTCATGAGATGCCACTCGCCGAAGCGGAGAAGTGGCTCGATCACCTAACTTCCTGCAGCCCCTGTTACCGTGATTTTTCTCAATTACAGGTTGCCTACCAGCACCGACGTACACGGGCCTTCCTCGCCATCGCTGCGAGCATATTGATCGCCGCCTGTCTCGCGGGATGGGCTTTATTCTTGAGACATAATGAACCGTTAAGGACTCAAACCGCCCTGTTGGACCTGAGAAATCGCTCGATCCCGCGCGGGACAGAGCTAAATCCATCGGAGGAACCGCTAGAAATTGCTCGCAACGTTTCTCACCTGGAGATCTACCTTCCGCTAGGCAGCAGTGACGGCGATTACGGAATACGCATTTCGGGGCCCGAGGGAAAAGTACTCTTCGTGACGAGGGGAATAGCAAAGATGCAGCAAGGGATTACGTCGCTGGCTGCCGACGTAAATCTATCGTCCGCGAGGCCCGGTCTCTACATTCTCCAGCTCCAGAAAGCTGATTCCGGGTGGACTTCGTATCCACTGCGGGTGAGATGATTGCCAGATGCCTTAGCGAGACGGGCGCTTGTTTGTGAGGGCCACTTTGACTGCATCAAGTCTAGTTGTGAACGACTGGAGAACCGTTGCGCGGAACAGGTCCTCTTTCATCATGCAGCAAAAATGCAGACCCTGCCGCTAGAGGGCAACTTCGTTCGCGACCTCATCCATCGACGCCCTCGGTAACCATAGCGGCGCTTCGGGAGAGATGGCGCCCGGGTCGGGCAAGGGGCTGACGGGACGCTGTGTTTGTGGACGAGCTACCGCTGATCCGCTCTACCACCATTTGAGCTTTTGCCAAAAACCTCGGCCTGCTTTCTTGTCGGTGGCGGTTGGTCCGGTGCTGACAGCTTTGAAATACCTTTCCTTCGCCAGTTGATCCGTGGCCCTTCCGGCATCAATCTCTTCCTGCGACCACATGCCGGCCCATCGAACCTTGCCGCCGCGTATCCAGTAATGGGATTTGCAATCAAAGCTCCAGTTTCCGATCGATGGGTCCAATGAGATGGATTTTCCGTCAAAAATCAATTTCCAGTCCGTGGGGCTTAGCGGGGTGACAACTTCTTTCCCGCAACCGCAGCAGCATTTGTGAGCCACGGTCGCGAACGGCATCGAGACGTAAAGCGTGCCGTCCTTGAGTTCGTCAGGAATATATTCGACAAACTCATGTGTGAGGGTTATTTGCCGCTTCATGCCTGATCCTCGTTCACCAGTTTGTTGCCGTCAATGGTGTACGTGCAGTGGTGCTCGTTTTCAAAATCATGGTAGAAGCCGAACAGCTTTTTCCATTTAATGACCGCCAAGGCGGCGTTCAGCGCGTTTAGGTCAGCGATCTGAATGTTACGGTCATATTCGTTGTTGCCGTCACCGGCGGAAAACGAAATTCGACTCTTGGCTCTTACATGCTCGCGCTGCTTTGGGGTACTGGTTGTGGTCCTCACGATGCCGCCCAAAGAATCTCCCGTCAAATAGACGCCCAGGCCCACGTCGACGAAGGGAATTTCAAATTTCTCCAGGCTCTCGACGACCAGTTCTTTTTTTGTGCCGGCGTCAAAACACAGGAATACGAAATTCATTCCCCGCAGTTGCTCGACATTGGAGGCATCGATGTTGACCGGATGGCTGAAAATGCCGCGGCGCATCTTGGAATACAGGTGGCAGAAGTATTCCGTCTTGGGCAGCTTCTGCTCCAGCTCCTCGCCTGAAGCAGCGCCTGGCGATCTGAATGCGTTGTGCTGGAAGAACGTGTCGCCGTCGAAAAGATGAATTTCCTTGACGTGGGTCTTGGCTGTAAAGTCCAGCACGTAGCCGCCAGCGCCGCCAAGGCCGATGATGGCGATCCGGTCGAGTTCCAACTTGGCTGAAACGACGTTGATTTCGGCTCTGCTCGAAGCCGTGTCGATGTAGTTGAAAACCGACTCGTCTTCCTTAGCCGTTATGAGCGGAAACGTCATCGCCTTGGCGTTGGGGTCGATTGCTTGCGCCGGCCCCGAAAGGATGGCGACGTACGTCATCATCTTCGCGTAGTAGTCTGCATAGGGGCCGTTCACCGGCCTGGCCGAAAAGGTGTGGTCGATGTCCAGATCCGTTCCAAGATTCCTGCGTTGGGACTGATTCTCAATTCTCGCAATACGCGCGCCGTCTTTATCGCATGGGTATTCGCCTTGAAAAAAAACCGCATGCGTGTCCGGTTGGACTGTAACGTCGTTGGCTAGGTTCAGCGTCGAGACCAGCGTCCCGGTCTTGATCTCCTTTTTGGAGTTCACGTATGGCACGCTCTTCACAAGCAGATGGCCGGACCTGATCTCGATGTCGTAGCCTTCATCGCGCAGTTTTTTCAGGTCGGAGCTACGATTTATCAGTCGGAGTGACATTGAAGACCATCTTGTCCTTTATCTTGACCGACTGACCTTCGAGCAGGGAGCCCTCGGGGTTTTGCGGTGGTCCGTTCCGGTAAGTGATCGTGAACATGATGTTCGGGCCGGTGGGCGGATTGTCGAAGGCGAGAGCGACGATCTGGGCAAACGATAGAAATCGCTCCGTCACAACCTTCGGCCGGGCGTTGACGATGATGTGAAAGTCTTTTTCGCTGTAGAAGTGTTCGTCCTTTTTGACCCGTATCGCCGTCGCGTCGTTGGGCACCGGTTCGTCTTCATATTCCCCGCCGACTTCGCGGAACAGCTCCCGGTGGGCGCCGAGCTTGCCGAGGGCGTAGAGCGCCGCGCCGGTGGTCGGGTCAGGAGATTCGAACGGCTGGCGATCGATGTGAATACGAACGTCGTGCTGCGAAACGCCTTGTTGTTTGTCTAACATTATTGAACTCCTCCCTCTACAACAGTTACTTTCCGAATTCACTGACGCGTGGGTTGTTCGAACCTGCGCGCCTATTAAAACTTTTGTAGGCCCGCCCAGGCGCGGCTCTTCGCTTCCGTAACAAGAATCGCGTTCTTCTTTCCCGTGCTGTTGGCGGCTACTTGCGCAATATTCAGGACCTGCATGCTGGTCAGGGCGGCGGCGGCGTTGTATTCAGCCCAGGGCATCTGATATTGCCGCCCGTCGTCGGCCGTGATCTGGCGGCTGAATCCTTGCCGCTGCATGGCGCTGTGGAGGCCCTCGTAATCGGCCCACTGCGCGTCGTGAAGTTCAATTCGAACGGTGAACAGAGACATCGAGATCCTCCATCCTGAGTGACAGGCCCTTTAGGCGTCGGGCACAGAAGCTTGCATTCCCGAGCCCATGGTGCCATAGTGTGCTGTCCGAAAGGACAACGATGGCCCTTGAACAAGTGATGGTAGGAAAGCACTCCTGCCGTGAGTTCTCTAAGGTTCGTTGTCCCACCAGACAACAGTAAACCTGAACAGATTGTTTGTCAATGGAGGGCTGATGGCTCAGCCAGCGTTGGGACTGCTGCTCCAGAAGTTGCGCGAGGGCCGTGGATTGTCCCTGCGCGATCTGGCACTGCTCGCGGACATAGATCACGCCTATATCTATCGCCTTGAGACCGGCGACAAAGAAGCTCCCTCGGAAGAGGTTTTATCGAAGCTGGTCCGCGCACTAAAACCGGGAAAACGCGAAGCGGAGATGCTCCGTTACGTTGCCGGGCACACAGACACTGACGCGGGGCTTGTGGCCTATGTTCTCCAGGACCCGACCGTGTCGATCGAGGTTTTTAGCGCCGCCGCCGGCGCCGTCTATCGCGGGAATGTGCGGCCGGATTATCCGATACTGATAGACAGAGTTCGCAGAATATTTGGCGAAGAGCAAACCAGTGGATGAATTCGCTGCAGTCATAAAGGCGCGTGAGTTCGTGCGCAAGGTCAATCCAACCGGCATACCGGTTCGGGTCGAGGCTTATGTTGAGGAAGTTAAAGCCGTGCTGCGGACGCAGACCGATCTGGGGCCGGATGAGCCCGGCTGGTCCTTGTGCAACGGGGGAAAGCACTACATCTGCGTCAACGCCAATGACCGGCCAGAGCGCCAACGATTTACGATATGCCACGAACTCGCGCATATCGTCCTGGGGCTTCCGTCAGAGCACAACGAGCTACCGTGGTGGAGTTACGCGAAACGACCTCCGGCTGAAATCATCTGCGACGTTTTTGCGGCGGAACTGATCCTTCCGTACAGGCTGTTCAAGCCGCTGGCCGACGAAGCCGCGATTGACATGGACAGCGTAGAAGATCTGGCGGGCCGATTTTTAGCGTCTATCACTGCGACTGGCTCGCGATTCGCTGCGGTAGTCACTGCGCCGTGCGCTTTTGTGCTCTCCGAGCAGGGCAAGGTGCGATACGCGTCCAGGTCCAACGCTTTGCGGGATGCCTACGCTTGGATTCAGCCTCGACTTGACTTGCCGCGCGGTTCGGCGTCGGAAAAAGTTCGAGCTGGCGCGACGTGCGATGGTCCCGAAAAGGTGGATGCGGACATCTGGTTCAGCGATTGGGAGCGCGGTGGCATGCTGCTGGAAGAAGCAAGACATTTTCAGCAATGGGATCAGACCTTGACGCTTCTGTCGTTTGTGGACGACGAGGTCCCATCGGCCAAGAGGGAAGAACTGCGCGAAGACGAGGAGGAGCTGGGGCTTGAGGAGCTAGACGGTAATCTTCGCTGGCCGAGCAAGAAGCGCCGCAGGTGAGAGGGTAAGCGGGCATCGACTGGAAGGGACGCCGCTGGGTTTAGCTCTCGCCGTGGACAACCGTCACATGTCACGGACAGCTTCTAATGCTCTTTGCATCTGCGGGTCTTCGCCCGCCAGAAGCTGCTCAGGTTTCATTTCCACGTTAATACTTGGCAAGACTCCTTTGCCCTCGATCAGCCTGCCTTCCCAAGTTAAGTACGCAGCGACGGGCAGACCGACGATGTAGCCGAAGCCGGCCTTAAATGCACTTCCACTTAACAGTCGTCCAGGAGTCTCTACGCCAATTATTGTGGCCAGTTTGTTTTCTTCGGCGAATGCGGCAACCATTTCTCCGGCGCTGGCAGTATGCTCGTTCACGAGAATGACCACTCGCCCGTGGAATTTCTGTGGCCCCAAGCCCTCCGTGACGACAAGAATCGACTTGTCAATAAATCCGAAGCGCAGTGCGAGCCAGAAGAGAGTGGCCTTGTGTGATGGTATACGGCCGAATCGTGGCAACTGTTCTCTCGAATACCCTTTCTCTTTTCTCGCTCGTGTGAGGCTGTATCCGACCTCTTTCTTGCCAGGGGTCAAATAGCTCATGAGGCGCAATCCACCAATGCCTCCACCCGTGTTACCGCGTAAATCCACAATGAGCCGGGTAGAATCCCGTAGGTGTACGAAAGCCGTGTCGAACATTTTGGCAAGGTCAATCCCAACTGCTCCGGGAAACATTGTCACTTTTAGCCAGGCTGTCCCATCTGGTAGTTGTGAGCACAAGACCGCTTTGGGAACGATGACAGGGTGGCTCTTTGACCTTGGGGATGCGATGTTCAGCGTGCCTACGATACGCTTACCGTCCGGCTTCTGGACCGCATATTGGGAGTCCTCTCCAATGGGGAAGGTCGGTGGGTCAGGGGGCCTCAGTTCTTGATTTCGGACCTGCAAGAGGATGTCGCCAGGACGCAAGCCTGCTGTGTGCGCTGGGCCGCCTTCGTGAACGTCTTGGAACATCCACCGCTGCTCACCGTCGAAATTGCAGCGCATGAATGTGGCGGCAATGGCATGGCGTCCAGGAACATTCGGACTCTTGGAGTGGCGAAACCCGGTGTGGCTGGTCTTCAGCTCGGCGAGGAGGTCTTGTATCTGCTTTTCGAATTCTTCATCACTGGTGCTTTGTAGGATTTGGTTTCTTCTCGCTAGAGACAATTCCTTCCAATTCGCCCCGTTCATGCCAGGGTCGAAGTGCTTCCGTGTCACAAGCTCACAGACGCGGGAATAAACCTTCTCTTTCGCTTGTACGTCGAGACTCATTTGCCCCCCAGTGGAATCGGAGACCCTCCGTCTCCGACCAAAACAAAGGCTCCCCAATAGTAAGCTGGTACTTGTTTACCGTACTTTGCAAGCAAGTCAAGTTTTGCTTGTCGCAACGCCCCCGCCTTGTCCTGGCCCTCGGCGATGTGGGTGTAGAACCGCTCCATCAAAGCGGCCGTGTAAGTATCATCAGCACTCCATAGGCTTGCCACAACTGCTTTTGCGCCGCTCACCAGGAAGGCCTCCACCAGATTGGTTACGCCTTCTTCGCCTTGGAGCTTTCCAAGGCCCGTATTACAGGCGGAGAGCGTCACCAAATCGGCGTTGAAGCGGAGGCGTATGATCTCCCGGACCTGCAATAACCCATCGTCGTGCGAAGCCGGGTCCACACCCAGTACCAGGCCTGATCGTTCTGGAAACTGAGTATCTGCGAATCCGTGGGCAGCAATATGCACGATCTTGAAATCGGCCAGAGGCTCAGACTTGAACGCCGTCTCGGTTGCGTTCGAGCCAAGCAGCACAACTCCATCTTTGCCCACAATGTTGCTGACCCTTACGACTTCCTCGCGGGTCTGCGGCAAGTCGTACAAAGGTGTGCCAAGAGCGTCGGAGAATCCTCGGAGCAGTCTTAGCTTAATGGTGCTAGGCTTATCGATTTTCGACGAGATGTGACCTTGATTTTGATATGACACATCCCCCACGCCCAAGAATGAATGCTGAGCGCTCTGGGCCCGCTTCGTGTTCCTCAGAACAGTGAGAACTGTCGAAGCTGGTGCATAACTTATCGTGCGGGTCTCCAACAAGAAGGCGCCCGTCGAATCGCGGAGAGCATCAAAGGGCAGCAGATTCAGTACTCCGTCTGGTACGACGATCAGACGCTCGCGGGTTGCTTTGGCTGGGAGAGAGCCCAAAAGAGCACCGTAGAGTTGCTGCGCCAGATCAACGTCAACGCCCTTAGCCCGAATTTCCTCCAAGTATTTGCGTGTCAACTCTTCAATTCGCTGGCGTCCGGCAGGCAGCACTTGGATACCCGCGCGCTGCTTGGAAATCCAAACGCAATACGAGTGCGGCTCGCTGAGCACGTATTCCAGCACAACCTCGTCGGGACGCAGGCTTGCCTGGATAACTTTTAGAAGTGCTGGCTTCTCAAACCAGCCGGGCCTCGATTCTTTCCTATCTGTTCGTGTCCACTCTAGCCGGCGCTCGTACTCTACGAGTTGGTCGAGTAAACCAGTTCGTTCCTCAGCGTTTTCCGAGCGCATCAAACGAAGTTGTAACTCAGAGACCTCGTTTTCGAGCGCTCGCACATCTTCGGATTCGCTCTTGCTGAACGTGACCTTGTTTTCCAGAAGGGCTGCCGCCGTGCGTCCCCGTACTCGTTCCAGGACACTCAGCGCCCGCTCCACATTTCCTTCCCGCGCCTCCATTTCAAAGTGGTGGAGGTAGGTCTCGCTCATTGCTCCAGCAAGCGAACTGCTCCAGTGCGCCTCGTGAAGGTTCAAGAGCATTCCGTCGATAACATCCTCAGCATTTTGATACAGTGACTCAGCCTCAGCAGATGACCCCTTTAGCGCTTTGAGTTCCGCCAGAATCGTCAGATCCCTCGGGAGGTAATATCTGTCGCCTACGCGCCGACTGGCATCCACTCCTGCTGAAGCATATTCCTCGGCAGATTTTAGGTCGCCAGCATCGCGATATAGCCCGGCGAGATCGATCTTTGCTTCACCCACGGTGCGATAGAATTCGTGTTTTTGCGAGAGGTCAGCCGCCTGCTCAAGGTATTGCATTGCGTTTTGCCGATCTCCCGACTGAAGCGCTAGTTCGCCAAGATAGAGAAAAATCATAGCTTCATGCCCGTGCCTTTGGTTTGCTCGGGCTATCGTTAATGCGTGCTCCAACTTGCCCTTCGCATCGGACACCTTGCCTTGAGCCACCAGAGTCTGAGCCTCACCTTCATACGCCATGAACGGAAACCCTGCATCGGGATTAGAGTTGCTCGTCTTGATGGCTCGCTCGAAAAATGCCAGAGCCTCACCATATCGCTTCGTTTCATTGAAGCCATTGCCAAGCATCTCGAGGATTCGAACTTGGCCAGCCACATCGCCACTCGCTTTCGCAGATAAGAATGCGTCGCCAACCATTGTCGCGGCCCGGCGACTATCTCCATCCAGAAAAGCAATGAAGCCTAGTTCTCCTCTCGCCCGCGCTTCCCACTCTCGTTCTCCCAGCCCATGGGCAATTGCCTGGGCTTCTGTCCAGGCTCGCTTCGCCGATGCCGGATTAATCTCTAGGTCGGTGTAGCCCTTCACCGCTAGGCACCAAAGCTGCAATTCTGGGTCACTTTTCACAACCGGAATCTCTAGTTGCTGTCCCAGCATCTCGGAAACGTCAACCCACGACATGGTCTCTGACTGCGCTCGAATCCGGCCGACACGGGCATATATTTCATTCCGCGTGTCGCCTCTCTCCCGGAAAAGTTCCTCTGCGCGAGCGTAGAGAGGTCCGGCTCTGGGCCAATTGAAAAGCCACGCAAGACGGTTCGCTTCCGCAAGAAGCGTCTCAGGGTTCTTGGACGCTTCAGCGTCACGTAATAGATCGGCAACGGGCGGCCTCCCCTGAGGCCTTCGTGATACGTAGAGCCAGAGGTATTTTCGGGAAATTGCAGCCACGGAAGCAAGAACGACAAGAATCGAAAGAAACACAACAAGCCAGCGCTTGGAAATACCCATGTGGACGTTTGAGCCCCGTCTTCTTCTCTGCGGAAGATTCGTACTAAACGCCGATGCCCGGAGGTGCCTTGTAGTTGCCTCTGCGGGTACGTGGTGAGCGATGTGTTGATTCTAGAATAAATTCAGGCGGGCTAAAAGTGAAAAAAGAAGCACTGGCTTATTCTCCCGAGAGCCGACTGCTCAGCCGAACGAATTGCGAAGTCAGACTTCCTCGAACGGGACTTCTGGAAAGCGGAACGAATCTGCACAGGGTTGATACTTCCTGAAGCTGTTGACATTCGACCACTCTTGGAATATATGTCGACTTCCTAGGTATAACCATGAGCGAAGGACAAATCGAACTCCTCAGAGGCACTCTCGATATGCTGGTTCTGAAGGTTGTCGCCTTGGGGCCCAGTCACGGCTATGCCATCGCGCAACGCCTTCAACAGATATCGAAAGACTTCTTCCGGGTCCATCAGGGCTCCCTCTATCCTGCGCTCCATCGTTTGGAGGACAGACGTTGGCTGCAAGCCGAATGGAAAGAATCCGAAACCGGCCGCGAGGCTAAGTTCTACTCTCTTACCAAGAAAGGTCGCAGGCAAATGGACGCCGAGGTCGTCAATTGGGAGCGCCTTTGCAACGCTGTCGGTCTTGTCCTCCGTACTCCAGAAAAGGAATCCTGACCATGCACTGGACTCGCCGCCTCTTTCACAAACCCCGCGCTGAACGCGAGCTCGACCAGGAGCTCCGCTTCCATCTCGAACAACAGATCTTGGATAACCTTGCGGCTGGCATGTCTTCCGAAGAAGCCCGCCGCGACGCTCTTATCAAGCTTGGCGGTATCGAACGCGTCAAAGAAGAAGTCCGCGACACCCGTTGGGAAAGACATGTCGACAACATAGTTCGCGACTTCCGTTGCGCAATCCGCAACCTTCGTAAGGACAGCCGTTCTACTCTGATAGCCATTCTTGCGTTGGCCCTTGGTATCGGCGCTTCCACGGTCGTGTTCAGCGTCGTCTATAACGTATTCGTGAATGCGCTTCCTTACAAAAACTTCAGCCGATCTGTGGTTTTCAAAATACAGAATCTGGAAAATGCGGGCGGGTGGAGAAACCGCGACTTCTTTAATCCCGAGGAGTTCCGCGCGTTTCGCGAGCAAAATCATGTGTTTGAAGAAATGATGGCCACAGCGAGAGAGCGGGTTTTATACGATGACGGCAAATCCGTGCGTTATTGGCCGTTCGGAGCGACGGTAACGTCGAACACGTTTGACTTCCTGGGTGTTGAGCCCTTACTGGGTCGCACAATATCGCAGGAAGATGCAAATCTGGGAGCTCCGCCAGTTTTCGTAATGAATTACCGGCTGTGGCAGACGGAGTTCGGCGGTGATCCAAAGATTCTCAATACAAGTTTTGTCTTGAACGGCAAGCCCACAATTCTTGTGGGAATCATGCCGCAACAATTCAATGCGTTTGACAGTAGCTATTGGGTGGCAGCGAGTGCCGACACGGTGGGTGGCACGCTGATCGGGCGACTTAAGCCAGGTGTCGGCGTGCGAGGAGCCGCGGCTGATTTGGATGCCATCGCGCACCGTCTGCAGAAAGTGGATGCAAAGGGAAGATTCCCAGAGAAGTTCGCAATCGTGGCGGAGCCGCTGCTGGACAGGTTGATCGGAGGCTTCAGGAAAACGTTGTATTCGTTGCTCGCCGCGGTGTTGCTGCTGCTTTTGATTGCGTGCAGCAATGTGGCTAACTTACTGCTGGCTCGCGCGACGGCTCGGGAGCGCGAGATGGCGATGCGCTCCGCATTGGGTGCAACGCGCGGCCGATTGGTCCGGCAATTGCTGGTGGAGAGTTTTGTGCTTGCTACGGCGGCTTGCGGCGCTGGGTGCGTACTGGCGTATTTCGCTTTGAGAATTGTGGTGGCGCTGATTCCGGCGGGCACCCTTCCGGACGAGAGTGTGATCCGCATTAATGGACCGGTGCTGTTGCTATCCATGGGCGCGACGATCGTAACGACGATCCTGTGCGGACTGGCGCCTGCACTTCACGTGATGCGCAGCGACCTGCAGCCGCGACTGACGGGCAGCGGGAAAGGCGTTGGCGGAAGTTTTCGACACGGGAAGCTTCGCGCCGGCCTGGTGGTCAGCGAGGTTGCGCTGTCGATTCTGCTGTTGATTGGCGCGGGTCTGTTGCTGCGCAGCTTTTTTGTTCTGACACGTGTGGACCTGGGGTTCGATCCCAAGAATGTTCTCTATTTTGAGCTTAATCTTCCCCGTACGTATAACACGGATGTCCCCGGCTCCAGGGAAAAGAAGAATGAATTGACGCGGCAACTCCTCGACCGATTGCGTGCAATGCCCGGCGTGATCTCGGTAGCAGAGTCTAATCAGCACCCGCCGCTGATGTACGAGTGGAGCGACATAGTAATTCCCGGACGGCCGCACGCGGAGCGTTGGGAGACCAGATTTGAGTCGGTGAGCGAAGGCTATTTCCAGATTCTGGGATTGCCATTGGTTCGTGGGAGGTTTCTTTCAGGAGACGATGTGACTGTGGCCCGCGATGTCATGGTCGTCAACCAGGCATTTGCACGGGAGTATTTCCCGAACGAAGACCCGATCGGGCACAAGGTCAAGCTGGTGTTTCTCGACCGACCTTTTCTGGACGCTCCGCATGACACTTATTTCGAAATCGTGGGGATTGTGCGTGACTACAAGACGCGTAACCATGAAAACCCCGCATGGGAATCGTTTCCGGAAGTGTTCTTCCCTTATAGCGTTCAGGGCTATAGTTGGCGGACGTTCATGGCAAGGACGGCAGTCGATCCGAACTCATTGTTGAAGAATGTCGGGCAGGAGGTGCGCGCACTCGATCCGGCGGTGAGGATCGCCGAATCCGGAACATTGGAAGGAGCGCTGAGAGAGTATTATCGAGGGCCGCAATTTGAACTTGCAACGCTGGCGGCCTTCGCTGTGACCGGACTGCTTCTGGTCGTCATTGGGATTTTCAGTGTGATGGCCTATACCGTGTCGCTGCAGACGCATGAGATTGGCGTGCGCATGGCTCTTGGAGCGCAACAGACAAATATTTTGAGACTTGTACTTGTGAAAGGGTTCCGGCTGGTCACGGTGGGCATACTTTTGGGATTGCTCGCCAGCTACGTGCTTACTCGCTTCCTGGCGAGCGAAATTTCCGGTGTTTCTACTACGGATCCTTGGACATTTGTGGCGGTCGTGGCAATTGTCGTGTTGGTGGGCCTCGCGGCGTGTCTCTTGCCCGCGCGCTCTGCCGCTAGAGTCGATCCCGTCGTCGCACTACGTTACGAATAATCGTTCCATTGTTAGGTTCATTGTGTGTTTTCACAAAAGAGGCTTAGTTGCCAGAGTTTATGCTCGGCTGCGCGGCCCTCGAAACCCTGCGCGCTTCACTTGGACAGATAATTGGAAAATCGCCCGTCACGGGCCAGAAACGGGGTTCTGTGAAGTGTGCAAGGACTACTGATTGATGTCACTTGACCGTCGAACACTCCCGTTCACTGACAAATAACTCGAAGAGGCTCCAGCAACACCGGAGCCTCTTCCCAAAAGCTGGTCAGTAAGGCACCTCCTCAGGCTGAGCGTCGACCGGCACGCTCTCGCGCACTTCGTCTTTCTTGGCGCGATTGAGCTTGCGGATGGAATCCGCCTTCACCTGCCAAGTCTTGAACGGCACGGTGATCTTGGTCTTGCCCTTGCCGAACTCTTTCTCGAAGGTGCTGCTCACGAGCGTGCCTTCGACGTAGATGTGGTCGCCTTTCCGCAGCTTCGTCGCGGCGTACTCGCCGAGGCCATTCCAAGCAACGACGCGGTGCCACTCCGTCTTGGAGTGCCATTCTTCGTCGGCACCCTTCCAAGACCGCTGAGTCGCCAGCGAAAGAACCGCATACTTGCGGTCTGACGCCTTGACGGACTTGTGCTCCGGGTTTTTGCCAAGATAACCGATTAAGTGGACTACATTGATGTGCATGTTGTGCTCCGTTTCTGCCCTTGTAATTGGGGCACCCGGAGGCGAGTGGATACTGCTCCCAAAGCGAGAGGCTGCTTTTTGGGAGGGACACAAGAAATCTTCGCCGCTGTCTCAGAAGATTTGTTGGGAGGAACCGGAAAAGCAGAAGACGCGAAGCTGCCGGGCGCAGGAATTATCCCGAAGCAGTGCCCAATGGAGAGGGTGGAAACGGAAGCACTGCACCAAAACGAGTCCAAAACTATGTGAACGAGGACCGGAGACACAAACTGATAGTGAGACGCGTCACATTCACCTCAAGTGGACGGAAGGGATTTGACCTCATGGTGGGTGAACTCGATGAGATTTACCGCGAGGCGATTGCCTGCGCTGCCAACCAGAAGGGAAACCTGTTGCGAATCGCGCTTCGACTAGCATGGCTCAAGAGGAGAATGCAGGTTCAAGTGTTAGACTTGTGATATAGAATGCAAGGTAAACGAGCCACTCCGTTGCACTTGACCACCCATGAAGATCGACTACATAAGCAGTGACGGTATTCACCACGCAGAAAAAGCTGCTCTAGAACGTTTGAGGCAGGAATTCAACAAGTCAGTGTTTAGCCAGGGTTGGTATGGGTACGCGGCATTCATGATGATGGACCGCGTATATCGAGATCGAGAGATTGATCTCATATTGCTGACCCATGACAGATTATTGGTAATTGAGCTAAAAAACTGGAATAACGGCGCGATCACGACAATGGGTGACCACTGGCTGCTGGATCGAAATGACATGGGGCGGTCACCTGTAAAGGTCACTGCTGACAAGACCAAAATCTTGGCCTCCAAGATTAAAGAAAAGCTCAAGGAACCCGCACGCTCGCTGTATAACGACTTTCGGGTCGTACTTTGCGGTAATGCAGATGCGAGTGGGATTCCCATCGACGAGCGACGATGGGTCATGCAACTCGATGAATTTGCAAAAATCAGCACTAAAGGAAAATACGAGCAACACTTTGGCCGGCAGCGACCAAATGCTATCAGGGCATCTGATTATGTATCTGAATTTTCTCAGTTCTTCCGCGGCCCCTTATTTAAACCTACGGCTTTCTCGTATCACAACTTTCAGATCGTTGGCGATGTAATCTTCCCTCACCCGGATGGTCTCTATAAAGAGTATAAAGCCGTCAAGCGTGACGATTCTCGTCACCAGGCCCTTCTTCGTCGTTGGGACTTTTCTGTGCTCGCAGGCGTTGCAGATACGATCGACGAACGCTCTCGGATCGCTCTCCGGGAACATAAGGCACTGGGCTACGTCCACGAACAGAATGAGGATCTCGATACTGTCTTGTTACAGCCTTTGTCTTATCCGACTCGGGATGATGTCGACGCTGACTTTTGCGAACTCTATAAGCTCCCATCACGCCAATCGCGACTCAGCGAGTTTGTTTACCGCTTTGGTAAGGATCTTGAGCCAGCGGAGCGCCTCGGACTGGTCAAGGTGTTGATCTCTCACTTCGCTGAACTCCACGACATCAATGTTGCCCACCGAGATATCGGTGATCACAGTATCTGGCTCGAGAGGCCAACAAAGGTCTCCATATCGGGCCTTATCACTTCGTACTTTCCCGAAGCCGGAACTGTGGGTGGGCTACGTGAAGCGTTGAGGGCTGGGAGCTGTCTCCTTCCAGAAGACGTTAAAGGTCTAGGTGAGGGCACAGCCAGTGACGCATTCAGACGAGACGTCTATTTGCTTGGTGTTGTGAGCCATTACCTCTTGTTTCTGCATTGGCCTTCAAAGGATGCTGTGCTAGGTGTCCACGAATGGAAGGAAGTTCCCGAGAATCCCTACGGTTCTGAAATCAGTTCTTGGCTAAGCCGAGCACTCGATTTGATTCCTAGCGCCCGCTACGCAAACGCCCGTGAAATGCTGAATGTTCTGGCTCAAATGCGCACGACAAGCATTTCACATCCCGGACTTGACTTTAGTGCATTCGAACCCTTCAAAACGGAGGCACTTCCGTATTCCATTTACCGGATGGAAGAGGAGCTCAAGCACGGCCATTCGCACGTATATGCATCTTCTCTTGGTGGGCAAAAGGTCGTTGTAAAAATTTGGAATCAGCTACGACCAGATCCAAAACATGTCGAAGAAAGCCACCAACTACTTGCGTTTCTGGAAAAGGCCCGACTGCTAAAGGCTCAAAAGTGTGACGTGGTTCCCGAACTACTCGATTTCGGTCTCTCCCCTGCGGGCCCATATGTTGTCCAAACCTGGGCCCAAGGCATCCCGCTCGACGTAACGTTGAAGGACAAGAGGTCGTTCGAAGATGCTATCCAGCTTTGCAAGCGGCTAATCGAAGCAACCTTGCATCTTCATGCACTCCAGTTCGACCACGGAGACATTGGCCCGAGCAACATAATAGTTGATTCTGAGCGGATCAATTTTATTGACCCGTTGGATATTTTCCCCGGTGGCGGACGAAAGCCATATAACCCCGCATACGCGCCGAGCGACTATGAAAATCTGCCGATAGCCGAACGTGATTGTTTCGCGGTTGCGAGGGTCTGTGAAGACATTTTTGCTGCGAGCGCGCCCACCACGAGAGACAGTTCTACGATTCTTACGGAGATCCGGGCATGCATTACGCGCGAGCCTGGTATTTATCGTGTGGACCGCATCCTAGAGGCGATTCAAAAATTCCTCTCGGTACCCCAGGTGGCAAGACCCACCATCACGATACAAACGAAAGCAGTTAAAGAAGTCTATGAAATGGTGGCCGATAACGGCGCATATCATGTGGGTGTTTTTGAGGACAAGAACAGACCGGGCATCGGAAGAGTGACCATAAGTGGTATTCGCAAGCAACTCATCTTAAGTATCGACCTCAAATCGCTGTCTCCGGTCTGGGTGGGCGTTCGAGACCTTCAGCACAGCAAATTTGTGTTTAGCGCCCAAAAGGCGATTCATTCGCTGAAGTGTTCCCTTCGATTGGTCCCCGGCCTTGATAAGCTCTCGGAATTTGTCGACATGCTTTTGGCTATCCCTGCGGTTTGGGAGGCTTTTGAGGGGCTCGCGGAGCCTGACGTGACTCTCAGACCCGAGGTGTCCACCACGGAGGCTGGCGTAGCGCCACCGACCGAGTCAATTTGGAGGGCGCTCATCGCTGCCGAAGAAACGAGTCTTCCGGAAGTGGAAATTGCGGGACCCATATCTTGGGAGGGCTCCACTTTTAGTCGGCTACGCGTTCCATATTCTAAGGCGGGAGAACCGCTGGATTATGACTCGGAGGATGTGATCGAAGTCCTTCAAGAGGTAAACGAAGACCTACTGCGGGTCGGTGAACTAAACACCCGTGATACGACAGCGGCCATTCTTTCGATTGATCGGCTGTCCCTGCGCAGACCTCTTCGGCTCGGCGAGAAACTGAAACTGAGGAGCATTGAGGATCTCGCTTCTTTTCGTCGCAGACAATCCGCGGTTAACAGGATTCTTAGTCACGAATCAGTGGTTCCAAACCTCATTGATTTTTTTGACCCGTCCCGCTGCCCAGAACCTATTCTCACTGATGACCTTGTTAGCGACGCGGAACTCGACACATATAATCGGTATGAAGAAGGGACAATCCAATTCAGTCTGAATACACAACAGCGCGAGGCGTTTCGAAGATTGTGGAGATCGGGTCCGGTTGGCTTGCTGCAGGGCCCTCCTGGTACAGGTAAGACTGCGTTCATCGCTTCGTTTATCCATTACATT
The DNA here is from genome assembly GCA_049514855.1 of Terriglobia bacterium. Classification (GTDB taxonomy): domain Bacteria; phylum Acidobacteriota; class Terriglobia; order UBA7540; family UBA7540; genus CAVROP01. The sequence goes on along the minus strand of JBEKUR010000001.1, from coordinate 81,030 downwards.
CTCTTGAAAGGGGCCCAGAGTGTGCTTCTGGCGAGTCAGTCCCACGAAGCCGTAAATAATGCTGCAGAAAAGGTGTTAGAGCTATGTAGGAAGACCAGTCTCCGAATTGACCTTGTACGCTTTGGGGCCGAAGGGATGGTATCCGATCAGCTCCGTCCCTACCATTCCAGCTCAATCCTGCAGAGCTATCGTGAACTTTTCCGATCAGAGATGCGAGAAAGGATTTTATCACTCAGCGAGAATCTTGGCCTTCCACGGGAATTTGTGGAGTCGTGGTTCGATATCAACTACCACCTTGACAGACTACTCCGCGACATTGAAGTTCTGTCCGCAAAGCTGCAGAAGGAGCAAGAGGGTAGTAAGGAGCAGAAACAACTCTTGGCTCGATTAACACGGCGCGAAGAACGTTTCAAAATAGTGGCGCGGGAAAAGTTCGGGTATGCGGAGAATAGTGATCTCGACCAAATAGTGCAGACGCTAAAAGAAAGGCTCGCAAAGTTGCACGGTATCCGTTCGTTAGACGCGATTGGGAGACTCGATAAGGCCATTGTCATATCTCAAGAGTGGATCGACCGGCTCGGCACGCTTCAGGGAAACTTCGAAGAATTTCTTGCGAAGACGAGAAGCGTGGTCTGCGGAACGTGCGTTGGATTGGGCCGTTCGCAGTTTGGAGTAGTCAAGAATCGGTACGACTGGGTGATCGTAGACGAAGCAGCCCGCGCTGCTCCGGGCGAACTTGCCGTTGCAATCCAATCTGGGAGGAGGATTCTGCTCGTAGGAGATCACCGGCAACTACCTCCGCTCTACAGCGAAGAGGTCTTGAACAACACTGCCTCGCAACTCTCCTTTAGCGAGCGGCCCGTATTGGTCCGAAGCGACTTCGAGCGCGCTTTCGAATCGCAATACGGAAAGCAGGTCGGTGTGATGCTCAAAACTCAGTATCGAATGGCACCGCCGATAGGAGATCTGGTATCGCACTGCTTCTACTTGACTCCGCTCGAGTCAGGCCGAGGCGATGCGCCACCGTGGTTTGGGTCTTTGCCGCTTTGCGCACGGGCAGTCGTGACGTGGATCGACACGTCGTCGGCTGGGCGCGATTCTCACGAACGAAAGAAGGCCGGGACCGACAGTATTGAAAATCCATATGAGGTGCGAGAGATTTTGGACATCCTCAAGCAGATATTCGCCGTAACTTCTTTCATGGAAAAACTGGTCGAAGACAGTGCTGACGATGATCAACCTATTGGCGTCATTTGTGAATATTCCGAGCAGAAGCATCTACTTCAAAGAGAATTCAGCGAGCAGGAATGGGCCACCAATTTTCGGCACCTAGTGAAAATCGACACGGTGGATAGCTACCAAGGAAAAGAAAACCGAATCATTATTCTGTCGCTGACCCGAAACAACGATCAATTTAAGCAAGGATTCCTAAAGAGCCCACAGCGCGCAAACGTTTCTATCTCGCGTGCGATGGATCGGCTAGTCATCGTAGGTGCTTCCAGAATGTGGCGAGAGAACAATAGCGAGTTCCCGTTTGGGAAAGTCCTCTCGTACATCGAAAACCGAGTTGATGGAACCAAGTTTGCCTTGCTCAATTCACCGACAGTCGTCCTGAAGGGGAGTGATGAGCGTGGATAAAGAGATTAATGACAATCAGATCGCATTCGCCGAAGTGGAGTTTGCCCTCCCGGCACAAGGCTTCCGAATCACCTGTGCAATAAGCACTGAAGAAAGCCTTCCCGTTGTCACAGAGTTCGCACTCCGCATGATCCACATCAGTGGAGCCATGCGACCTGATCAGATTCAACGATTCTTTGGATTTAATGAGAAAGAAGTCGCCGCTGTAATCAGAACTTTACACGAAGAGCGGCTTGTACGCTGGGAAGATGAGTCCTTAGAACTCACGCACTATGCGCTCAGTAGATTCCTTGAAAGCTCGGATTCGATACCCCGCTTTTTCAAAATAAGAGATTGGAGCAACGAGGTAAATTTCGATCTCATAAGTTTTAGTCCCGCCGGTAAACGGCGTCGCTTGGGCAGGGACAACCCCATGATTGAATTGTCTCCTCGCAACCCAAATAAAGAGTCGAATACTTTGTACTGGGCAGAACGCTCGTTTCAAGAAAACTATCGAAGGATTCTTCGCCAGGATCGCGTGGAAATATACAAGATATCCGAAGTGGAACCCGGCGAGCACTTCCAAATTGCAGTTCCGTGCACTTTCAGTTTGAACCTAGGCACTCGCCTGGAGATAAAGCGGTCGATAGTTGAAGAAGCTCTTTCTGACCACCTAGAAATTTCCAACGCTATCTCTGACGCACTCTCTGCACCGGACGTCTCAGGGAATTCCCAATTGAGTAAATTTGCGGCCTTGTTCGACGATGCTGTGCTAAACAGATTTATCAATAATGGCACTTTTAATTTTAGTAGTTACGTGGAAAGTGTGCATGTAGCCCGTTCAGTGCGGTACGAGAATGGCACGGAGCCTCTACTGGGTAGTCTCACTCTTGCACACAATCGAAACATCCTCGAGCGGTGGATCGAGTCTTCTGTCGCGTCCCCGGAGGGAGCGAGGCAAGGGGAATCCAAGAGCGCCTTCTGGTTGGGACCTCAATCGCGTTTCTGGTCTAGGTCCAACCGGGTCCGATTATTGACAGATTCTATCAACTCCTTACTGAGGGGCGAGAAATTAGACAGAGAACATGAAGAGTCTGAGTACGAAAAGCAGAGGAAAGAGTCAGGACTAAGAACTGTTCTTCAGCTAGCTGGCATTCAGGACGTTGCTGAGTGGGCGCGCGTTCACCGCTACAACTTTGTTCGTCTGTTCGGGACTGGGGGCGAGATTCTGGGCGGAAAATGTGAGTTGTTTTTGGTTCCCAACAAATTCGTTGTTGTTCTATTTCACTACACACACGATTATCCAATCCCGATACCCTTGGGATTTGTCTCCTCGGATACAGGGCGTGTTGAAACAGCGCGACTCATTTTCGAACAACTGACTACTGGAAAACATAAGGCCTACCCGCTCAACCGAGACTCCAAAGAAGAAATAGATTTAAAAAAGGAGTTTTCTGCCTTGGCTTCTGGTTAGGTAAAGCACTTTCCTCAGGGTCCTCCCACCTACAGTGTGCCTCCCATGGTTGAAGCTCGGCATGTCGAACGCGTCGGCTATCTGCTTTTGCGTTCGCTGCCTATGCTTTCAGCTCTCGCCACTGCGAACGGGAGGCCCGGTTAACCGGGCCTCCCGCGAATATTTCTATCCGCACGCCATAATCGCGGTGAGAATCTCGGCGCTGGCGCGCTGCACATGCTCCAAGGATTCAGTCAGAGTGTCCTTATCGCCAGAATACAAGTGGATGTAATCTACCGAATTGCTCACACTTAGGCCAATAGCCTCACAAACGACAAAGGCGACTGCTTCTGCCTCGGTCTCACGGACGCGCTTCGTTGTCTCGGCGTGGCGCTCCTGCATGTGAAGAAGGCTATGCGCCGTTTCATGGGCCAAAGTGGCGTATTCCTCCGCCGCAGTCTGGCCGGGCAGGAGCACGATCTTTCCAGGCGAGCACTGCCCCAGCGCTGGATAAATACTGTCTGAGTATTCGAGTTGGATGCCACGCTCTTCGATGAATAGTTTCAGCCTTTCTGTGTATCCAGCCGGGTCACCCTGCGCGGAGCCAAGCTCACAAAGCGGTTCCCCTTCGGTGTCAATCTGGTCGAAAACGTAAACCACCCGAAAGCCCAGAGCGGTCTTGCTGTCATCTTCTTCGGAAGTGGTTTCTTCCTTGCTCCTGCGAAGCACCACTGGCGCGAGGATCATTATTCCTTTCGCGCCTTTCTTCACGTTTCTGCCAAGCTGCTTCCAAGTATGGAAGCCAGCTACGCGAGTCGCGTTTGGCCTTTGCGACAAGATGAGTAGAAGATTGTGCAACGAATAGCGATGAAACTTCGCCATCGCTGCAAGATAATTTCTCAACGTCTCACTGTGGCCCCTTTCCAGTGCCTCGCTAAGCTGTTCGATGGCTTTGCTGGCTATTTGTTTTGCTTGCTCGACTTTCATGGTTGTCCTCCTGTTTCGGGGAGTTCTTGCTCCCTTCACCCCACAGCGAGGGAGCAAGGACGCGAAGCAGGGGGACACGAGCGAAGAGATTGGCGCGTCCAGGTCGGAACGGGTGGCACTCTTGAGTGACACAGACTCTCGTGGCGCGAGAGATGCTAGTGGAGACCGAAGGCGTAACGGTTTACACGCCGGGACGCGGCAATTTCGAAGCGGCAAAAACAGGAGAGTAAGCTGTACGTCGCTAGGTGAGAAAAGCTGAAACCTTAGCCATGAGCACAACAAGACTTCGGGGCGCTTCAAGAAGATTTGTTGGGAGGAACGGGAAAAGCAGAAGACGCGAAGCTGCCGGGCGCAGGAATTGGCCCGAAGCAGTGCCCAGAAAAAGCAGTGGCAGAAAAAGGGAGCTTACCGGAATCGTGAATCAAGTGGGAATCGAGTCGAAAGGCAGAGGCAGGTCAACAAGTAGAGCGGACCGGCAACAGCAACTCGATAAGTTGGCCAAGGGAACTTAGAACAAACCGAGCTCGCCCGCCATGTGCAAGCTGGCTTAGGCTAGGATTCGTAGAACGACTTGCCATCGAACTGCTGTGTTGTTCTTCGCACTTCCTCAGACATTTCCCGGCTCTCGATTCGAGAGCATTTGAGGGACTGAATCTCGTCCAGGTGTGAACAAAGTTTGTCCGCTATCCAGGTACCCATTTCAAATTTATCTGACACGTTGGGGCGATGACCAGATTTTAGGACGGGCTCGACTCGCCGTATTTTCACATGCTTTCGATGATCGAAATTGCGTCTCGGGGGAAACGCCTTTGCATACTTGACGACTAAGTCCCGCAAGGTCTGTTTCACTGCTTCGAAATGGGCAGACTTTAGGCTTTTGGAATCGAAATAAATGTCAACGGTCCCAACTTCCTTGCCCCGCCTAAGCAGGTCGAATAAGACAGCGGCAAGAGTGAAACACGCGCATGTGGACCAAGCATTGTCCCGTCTTGCCATTCCTAAAGGAATATCATCCGTGGCGTCTGTCTCTCCGGCCCGGAGGAGTGCCTGATCCAAAGTAGTCGTCGCTACAATCGCCGATCCATCCAGCGATTCGAGCATCGAACAAATTTGTTTTATAACGGGATTCCTGAACAGATCGAATCTGGCCGCTGTGCCGTGGCCCCATCTATGCTGCTCAACGGCCCAAGCGCCCATCACGATCTTCGTTTGCCCGGACAGGGCCGGAGAATAGGATTCGTCCAGAAAGAAGTAGTGCACGGCTATCACCAACGCGGTTTCTGTGCTTCGATGCACCGTCCAATGAAATTGCAGTACCCGATGAATTCCGCAAGATTCGCCGAGTCTTTGGGAATAGCTAAATCCTCCATAAAGACGCCGTCCTGAGTAAAGAAGTCGGCAACCAAAAGGTGCTCTTCCTCCGTCACGGAAAAATACAAGGTCGTGCCGGGCACTTTGTGTTTCTGAGGCAATGCCAAATCTTATGGCTATTTCGGCTGTACACTCATCCAAAAAGAAATAGTGCATTGGAGGTGTCACGCACGGTTTAGCCCGGTCGTCCCATCGTCCAACAATTCTCTGAATCCAGATAATCCACGTGCGTCCAGTCGATTTATCAACACAGCCGCCGTGGCCTTAGCTTCAGCGTCACCGCTCTTGAGGGCCGCTGCCAGAATGGTCTTAGCTTCCTTGTCCCATCCAAGAATCTCGTATATTTCTTTCACACCTTCAACCATCCCACTGAGACATTCGACGGTTAATTTGGGCTTGCTCTCGACGGTCTTGACCAAACGCTTTGCGACCAGGTGGTCAACCTCAACCCTTCCAGTTAGCTTCAAAACCGCTGCGAGGCGTTCAAGCGCCCACTCATCATCAAAAATATCGCCCGCAAACCACCAGCCAAAAGTCCAAAGCTCATGGACGCGCTTCTCATGGGCAGCTATAGCACTAGCAATTCGCTCCTCCCATATCGCTTTGAATCGTGAAACCAAGTCGGGCCCAAAATGTTTTTCGTTAGACAAGCTGAAACCGATTTGATGGAAGCCGTGTCCTACAATGTCTTCCCGCGCTGTGGCAAAGAATTCGGTTAAGAGAGGGTCTTTAATTCCGATGATTCCCCATCCGTACAGCAATAACAAATGGACAGCTAGGCTCTCTGAAGCGTCGTAGTGAGCGTTTCGTTTTCCTTTTTCTTTGGGAATGCGCCGAATCGCGGCCACATACTGATCCCGAAGCAAATCAAACATGACTGCACTCGGATTCCAAGAAAGGACATATCCCTCCCAAACCGCTTTGAGCAATTCGATGTGTTCAGGCTCGGCAGGAAATATCTTGGAAAGATTGGTCGTCACCCAGGTTTTGTCGAGTACGACCAAGTTTCCCAATCGCTGTCCATAAACTGAGCGGACACCAACTGATTTATCTATTTGCGGATCGAGATGGTCTTCAAGCACTTCCTGGACTTCCGGCATCTTCTCTAACCATGCCGGACCTGGTTTGTCTTCCTTTGGATCGGGAAGCAAATGTTTCCTTACCCAAAACGCATAGGCAAGGACGGCTTGCATCGCTTTTGGCCGTTCTGTATTCAAGGAAAGTTCAATTGCATCTGTGTCTCTTGCGAGATATTCGGTCTCGAACTTTTCAGAAGGCTCTGGGTCTTCAACCAGCTCTTCCAGGATGGCCCACAGTTCGCCACGAAGGTCGAAGGGAATCGGGTTGGTTTTTGATTCGATACCCATTATGAGAAGGCTGCTGATGGCTCTTAGTGTCCAGCCCCAGTCGGGATCGGTTTCTCTACGGTCTTTGGCTCGACCTTCAATATCGCGTGGTTGTTCTGACACCCACTGGCAAAGATAAAAAATATTCAACCAGGTGAACTTGATACCGTTTCTGAGAGCTTCCTCAAATCCCTGAATCACTCCGCGAACGTAAGTTGGATCAAGGCTGATAAATAGATCGGCCATCGAATCAAACTTTTCAGGATCGCTGGCGACAAGGGAAGATAGCTCTCTGCTCAATCCTTCTGACGATGCTCCCATCCAATCGTTCGGAGGTTCCCAAGTCTTAAGAAATTCGATGATGTCGTCAATGTCAAGCGAAGCCAAATCGGTAGCAGCTTTCGGGCTTCTGTAGCCCCATGCCCCGCCCGTCCTATAGGTTCCGAACTCGGGATGGTCGGACTTTCCGAATTCAGCTATTAGTTTCTCTAGTTCCTCTTTTTGTGCGTCAGGTAAATCTTTGGAAATTAGAGTCAGATGATCTCGTTTCCATTGTTTTATGTATGAATCGATCTGATCTTCGGTAGGGTTTCCTCCATAAAATGTTTCGAATCTTTTCTTGATCTTTTCTTTGTTCGGGCCAGCCGCAACCCATCCCAGGATTTTCGATTGATTCTCCTTTGAGAGTCGATGAAAAGACTCTTGCAAAAGCAGTGCGTATTCATGCCAAAGGGAGGTCTTGTTAAAAAGACCTCTACACATCAATGTTTTTGTAAGTAGTTCCGGTGCTGCATCGGGGAAAGTTCGTAACAGGTGATGTGCAAGGCGAAGAAAGATTTGCAGTCGCCTCTTTCTAAACAATTTGACTAGTGTTGCAACTTTGGTTTGATCTGTGCGAAGAATTGCTTCGGCAGCATCTCGAACAGCCTCAACTAGTTTGCTTTTCGTATCGTGGTCAGAATTTTGACCGTGATCTTCTATGGCTGGTCGCCATGAATGTGAGATGTCATTCGCAGTAGGCTTCTCACCAGGAAGCCTAGAGAGACGAACGGCTTCCTCAAGGAGATCGCACAACATCGAAAGAGCCTGATCTCTCGCCTTTTCGACCAAAGGCGGGAGATTGTTTTTGATGATTTCTCCATATTCCCACGAATCAAACTTGGGTTTGGGGTCTTGGTGCCGGAATATTTTGCTGAATTCGTCTTCTTCTTTATCTGTCGCAATTGCCGTCTGTGGAGGAGGAACAAGGGCCAGCATAGAACGAGCTAGCTCAAGTGCTGGATCAATCTGATTACCTTTCGCAAGATTACCCAAGAGGTTTCCCATCTTCATCGGCATTACTGATCCAAAATCATTCAGAATCCATTCTTGCATCTTCGGAACGAGTTGCGCCGCGAGTTCAGGAGGCATGTGCAGCGCAGCTTCGACATAATCCATATGGACCCATGAGTTTGTTGTTTCGGGTATTTCGAGAATGACTTTCAGAACTTCGTTTGGTGCTAGTTCTGCCACTCGCGCTAGATATCTTGATTGAGGCCATGCCCAAGTCCGTCTTCCTCCAGTTGTGACATCAACCTCGGGTTCTGGCGGATGATCGAACAAGCCCGTCTTTGAAAGAGGTTCAATCCAAACAGGCGTTTTTAGCTGATTAAAGAAATCTCCCATCGCCACGAGATTGTTTGGACAGTGGTTTCGAATGAAATCAGTATCCTCTGAAGTCGGCGCATCTTTCTTCGCAATCTCATCCAATTGCTTGTGCCAAGCTGTATAGCGATCTTCAAATTTTTCCAAGACTCTATCGAGAGCATTTTGAATATCATTCCAGAACTGCTTGAACTCGGCGTCTAATGATCTGGGGCGTGAAAGTGCATCTCGATGGGCTCTGGCATGAAGTCCGTAGTCATTGTCCTGGCCCGCAAGACTTAGCCATGCTTTTGCTACCGGATCGTTGTCAGGTATTTCGAGCGCCGCAAGAATCGCTTTAATTTCGTCTTTGTGACCTTTTGGTTTTTCCGTAACGGTTTTCAATACGGCTCGAATGCTGCTATCGATCTCTCTAAGAAGATGTCCAACCAAATGTGTTGTTGATGCTAGAGGGTTTGCATCGCTCATCATCCAGCACGCATCACGATAGAAAGCAGCAGGACCAGGGCCGATAAGGCCCAAGAGACGATAAATACGCTCCTGTCGCGGATCGCCGAACGCGAATGTGCTAGGCGCAGTCACGATAACGATAATGCTACTATGTGGGTTAAGGCTGCAACATGCCACAGACAAGCGAAGAAAAGAAGGTCATTGAAACGCGAGCTTTAATTGCTGCGCGGAACGCGGGTGTGCCGATCCCAATAGGAGAGACTGCGAGCGAAGAGCCTGACTTTCATTTTGACGAAAGAAGATTGGGTATAGAAGTAAGTGAGCTAATGCTGCCAGCAAGCAGCAATTTTGGGATCGCGCCCGTGGCCGAAGCTGCCTTCAATCTTCAAGTTGCCCAAATGGCTGAGGAACAATACTACCGTTCTCCTGATGCCACGCCGGTCAAAGTCAGCCTATATTTTCCGGGTTCAAGAGGAGAGAAACGCGACAAGTTTGCGATGGCCAAAACTCTGGCTGAGTTCGTGAGAAAGAATGTTCCGACAGGCAAACGATTCGTCACCTTCTCGCCAAGAAGATCGCCAGAGCATTTTGGTTCAATTGTGATCAGTCTTGAGCCAGAGGAATGGTGGTGCGCCGAAGGGGCCAGCGTAACACTCTCTGATATCCCAACTGCATTATCGTCACGCATTGAATCGAAAAATCGGAATGTTGCCAAATACCGTGGCAATCTCGCTCCCAAAGCGGGAATTTGGCTTTTGCTTTACACAGTTACTTCTGTTTCGAGGAGCATGCCAATTCCGCACGGCATTGAAGGTTGGGTCTTCAAGTCAGAGTTCGACCGTATTTTTTGGTATGTGTGCCTGGGAGATCAGTTTGTAGAAATTCGCAAATCTGAAATTGCAGAGGCAGCCTCTCCATGCCTATAGACGACAATCCGATCAAGGCATTGCAGCATCAGTTCGAAATGGAGGACTTGTCCTCATCTCCGGTGACTGGAAAGGTCATTAAAATTGCGTCTGAATTGCCAATCATCCCGTCTCCACTCGCCAAAATCATCGCATGGCTTGGAAAATCGATGGCGGCAAATGCCACCGAACGCGATCATCTACTTATGGAAACCATTGCCGCCGAGGTTGTTAAACACGGTGAAGACCTCGAACGGACCCAGAAAGTTCTGACCGATCAAGCATCGCGGATGAGCGAAGAAGTCTTGGGGCCATTGTTGGTGGACGCTGCCAGAAAGGCAGAAAACGCGCGTGCCAAAGAACGCGTCAGGCGAATTGGTCTCATTTTGGCTAACGCTATGATTGAAACGGGTCCGGCGGACGCCGATGAAATTGAAGAGTTGATGCGTGTAGCGACCGAATTGAGCGATAGAGATGTTGAACTTTTGAGGGAGTTGGTGCGAATCGAGGGAGATGCAGTTCGTTCCCAAGGCCGAATTCCGCGATATGACGCTCACAATCGGTGGGAACAGGGATGGTGGGGAACCCGTGTTCTTCCCGAGTTGGACAGCGTCTTCAGCAAGCTTGAAAGCTATGGACTTGCGTCTCGCATCGCGCCGCCCAATAACCAGAACATTATGGCGGACTATCAGAACCGCTACGTCCTGCTACCGAAAGGAGCGCGGTTCGTCGATCTGATCAAGAGCCGTACCGGCGACCTTTAAAGCGTGGACAGGCAGAGAGTCCGAGAGCTAAAGAGACAAAAGAGAGGCCACCCATAAAGCGCGGCCTCTCTTTGTTTGGGATGGTCGGAGTTTATTTCGAGCGTTTGCGGTTTGATGCCCTAGGTGGTTGAGTCGTTCTCGGTGCAATTGCTCGCTGTTTGCTTGCTTTATTGAGTTTCGACAGTTCTGTTCGGACGCCGGCAACCATTTGTGATGTATCGACCTTGTACCGAGCCGCTGTGCGGGCGAGCTTCGAGTCTCTTTCAAGTGTTTGCTTCGGATTGTAGCCGGGGCAATACAAGTCGGAAACGAGAGCACAGACAACGAGAAAACGATAGATGTCTGCGATTTTCATGTTTTGTACGGCAGTCGCCGCAATCTTCTCGTAGTCCACGGTCTGAGCGCCCCATGAGGTTTTGCTCTTCTTCTCTTCCCATGCGTAGAGCTTGGAGAGACGGCGATGATTGTCGTGGCCCAAGCGCCGGAAGTAGTCGAGCGCTACCATCTCCAAGTCGGGCCGAGAGAGAGCCTCCGGCAGCTTCTTGCTGATGGCTTCGAGGACGCGTACCCGCGACAGTTTCTCGACGCGTTCAGCAAGTGCTTCCTTCTTTCGCTGTGCTTGCTCCTGCGGCGTCGGCTGGTAACGGGTCACGCGATTGTGAACGTCGCATTTTTCGGTCTGGCAAACGTAGAAGATGCTGCCAGCGCTCTTGCCGTCGATGAGAACGGCGGCTTTCGTGTTGGGGCATTCCCCTTTTGCTCTGGCCTTCCGGTATTGCCCTTCAAAGAGCACGTCTTTGGCATGGCCGTTTGTCTGCCATGCGGGACCCTGTGAAACGCGCAGAGGCTTCTCGCCTTTCTCCTCAAGCGGCTTCACCTGAATTTGCACGAGTGCTTCGACCTTGGCCCGGTAGCACTCGCGGTCTGTGCAAGTGGACTTCTGGCGGACTTCGGGAAAGAGAAGCGGGTTACTGCCCGTTCGTTTCGGGCAACGTGCGCACGCTCCCGCCCTTGGCAGAAGCGTTTCGTCCTGCGGGTCGAATGGTGCGTTGGTGAGGTCCAGATGGATTTCCCGCTCAATCCATGCGCGAAGCTCCCGGACCGTGGTCGCCTCGGCCTTCTTGTCTTTCAGGATGGCAGCGGCGTTCCGATATTGCGGAAAGCATTCCTGTAGAGCGCGGCGTTGGTCGTTAGGCTGCAACCTTGCGATTTCAAATGCATGAGCAACCGTCAGCTTGTCCTCGTAGAATGCTTGCTTCGCTTCGGGAATGAGTTGAATCAAGCGCAGTCTCCCGTTGACGTATGCGGGTGACCTGCCCACTCGGGAAGCAATGCTTTCCACGGCGTAGGTGTCAGGCTGGAGTTCAATTAGCGCGGCGTATCCCTGCGCCTCGTCGAGCGGATGCACGTCCACGCGCTGCACGTTCTCGATGACCTGTAGCTCTAATGCTTGAGCGTCGGTCAATTCGCGCACAGTCGCGGGGATGCTTTCGCGCTTTGCGAGTTTGGAGGCCCGGAAGCGGCGCGTCCCGGCCACAAGCTCATACGTGCCCGCTTCCCCTTCGGGAAGCGGACGCAAGAGAATCGGTTGGAGGACGCCGTGTTGTCTGATGTTGTCCGCGAGTTCCGCCAGCTTCACTTCATCAAAGAAGCGTCGCGGGTTGGTCTTGGATTCGCGGATTTTCGCTAAAGGAATGTCCTGAATAGATGAAACCACAGGGGGTACTGATTTCGTTCCACTTGCTACCATCGTTGCGTTCATTTCTTCTAGTCTCCTTTTTCTAAGAAATTTGTTGGGCCTAATATTCTTCGGGTAGCAAAAGCGTGGTCACAGAACGGTCCGATTCCGTGATAATCCACAACTTGTCGCCAGCGTGTGTGCGATAGGCGCTCAAGAGCCGGAACCCGTGCTCTAGGCTGTAGTCGTTTTCCTTGTGGTCCTCGTCGGACAAATCGCCCCACTCGCGGTTGACATGGCGTGTGAGGAACTCGCCCGGCTGTTGTCCTGCCTTCTTAAGCGCGGCCAAAGCGCCCGGTGTTGCGACGATCTGGCCGAGTTCAAAAGCAGGTTGTTTGCTGAGTTGTTGCATTGGAAAAACTCCTTTCGTTAGTTTTGTTTTTTGCTTCTTAGAGGCACCGCCAGAGTGGTGCATTAAAAGCAAATGCCCTTCCTGGCGGGGCGAGGCGCCTGGCCGTCCGCGCTGTCAAGGCCGCGTGGTTTTCGCGTTCATCGGAACGGAGTGAAGAGCCTTGACAGAAGAAGCGGGCGGTCCAGGCGCAGGTTTTCAGCAGGAAGGGCGGAATACTTTGTATCTATTGGGAGATTGTGGGACAGCTTGAAGGACCGGTGCCTAGGTGTAAGTTTTGGCCTGGTCTAAAGCGCGTGTAGGCATCAGGTCAGCAACCTTGTTACGAAGAAACCGTTGGAGGCAGGTCATACTTCAGGGAGGGAGTATTTTCGCTCACGTCGTTGGAAGGCCTCGGTTCCGCCTTCGAGAATCTTGCAAACGTCTTCTCTGATCCCGGTTCCTCCCGACGCTATCGTGTTTTCTAGTGCCCCTGATCGATATTTTATCTTAGGGTCGCGGGAACCATCGAAATTGGCCACAATAACTTCCTCAGCATCCGTGTTAACGACTAAGTTTGGATTATGAGTGATGATGATGATCTGCCGAGTTTTCTTTCTCTTTCGAAAGTATTCCACAAGGCTGGGATAGACCGACAAATTATCTAAATTGTCGTCCGGCTGGTCAATAATAAGGGGGCGGTTATCGTCTTGCTCCGCTTCCAAATACAATAGAAGGAGGACAATGCCTTTCTCACCGGGCGACAAGAATTGCAAATCTTTGCCGTCATATTTGATTGAATAACTCACAGAAAATGGATCGGTGTTGAAAAACCAGTCAGCGAACTCAAGCGACCGCTTTTCTTTTCTTAAGATTTCCTGAATCGAGCCGTATTCCGGTGCACTCAGGATCGTTTCCCAAAGTATCTTCACACTATCTGCCACTCGTGCTTGGGAAAATCCGTCTTGTTCGATCGATACAAAGAAGTCCCTGAGGGCGATCTCTAGAGAGTTTTCTTCTCTAAGCACCTTGCGACGATCTACTAAATCATAACCGTTGATTGCGTGCCCGGGGATATTGAAGGTTATCTTCGATACGAACTCTAGCCGTCTGGCAGTTTCGTTTGAGCTTAGGAGTGCATCCTGCAGAGGCTTGTAGAGAGCCTCCAACTGGCGCTGCTCCTCTTTCAAAAGATCAAAATGCTCTGTGTATTTCTGCAGCCTGGTTTTTTGGTCCTTATCGCGGCGAGGAATATAGAGGTCGTCGATTTCTTTGATCTCCTTTTGCAGCGAGGCGATGGCATCTTCAAGCGTTCGTTTGTCTTTCTGAAACTTGTCGTGCTCACGCTTGCTCGCCTCCGTTAGCTGCGACTTCTGGTCCAGTTGACGAATCGCCGATTCAAGTGAATTCAAGGAGGCCAGGTCCGGCTGTTCTGGCCGGCCTTCTTTTTTGACCCGGATTGCCTCGCCAATTTCTCTCCTTTTGGTTACCAGAAGGCCAGAAAGTTCAGGCGGTACTGCTAGTTTGAATCTATCCTTCTGGGTGCCAAGGCCGGCCGTATCGAGTAATGCGCTCATGTCCTCATTAAAATCAGCGAGATCGCTGCGCATTATTTCCAGCCTCGACTCAATTGTGTTGATGGCGGTTAATTGGGCGTTCAATGCGCTGACGTCATTCTGAAGCTGTTCTCTTGCTTTAATGAGTGCTTCCCGTTGCTTGACCTCATCCGCGATTTGTATCGGGGACTGCGGTATGTTCTTGAGCAAGGTCTCCAGCTCAGCGCGACGTAGGCTCTCGTCCCTGATCTTTTGGGCCTTTAAGGCGATTCGCGTCGATGCGCTCGAAATACTTTGGTTAAGAGATTGAATCGCTTTTTTTGCTTGGCTCTTCTTCAATTGTATTGGCTGAGTTGAGGCGTTCCTCAACTCACGAAATCCGGAGGCTCCCAGCCTTTCGCTTTTGTCTATGCGCTGAAATATCACATGCTCAATTTGTTCTTCAAGTTTTTCGGTATTTTCAGGTGCGCAGAGGCGCTCCACGAATTTTTGCGGAAGGTATTCCACCTTCTCATCTTCGAGACTGTGTTTTAGTCCAGCCGGAATTATCACTTCGCTAGAAGGACCTTGGTTCCACTTGATTGTGACTCGCGCACCTAGAATTGGTGTCGTGTTTACGAACGATTTTCTACTCGCCTTGGACAGGAACGAGTCAGATATGTCTTCGGTGCCTCTGAAGATTTTCGAACCGGCAGCAAAAGCAATTACTTCGCCAAGCGCGCTCTTTCCCGAACCGCGTCCACCGATGACCGCTACGAGATCGCGGTTAAGAGGAATCTCCTCGTCTGGAAACCAGCCTTGGCCAACGACTTTGACGCTTTTGATTATTTGATAGTCATTCTTGAGTTTAGGCGGCGTGTTGCCGACGAATACTCTCTCCCGCGGTTCGTACAGGACTTGCTTAAGGCCCTCAAAAGTGGGATCGGCTTTTATCCAGCAATATCTGTCTTGAGCAGGCTTGCAGATCTTTTCCAGATGGTGTGCATCGGAACCATGAAAACATGGTTTCAAGCTCTTAAACTCGTTGATGAATTGATCAGCGGAAAGGTCGCCTTCTCCTCGTGCCCACGCAATTGTTCCGGCATTCGCCGAGAAGATCGCATGTGCTCCTTTTAGGAGAATCTTTCGAGTTTGGTGGTCTTGTCCCTGCCATGGCATGTCCGATTCAGATAGGTTCTCAACGAGGAGCAGGTATTTGCCTCGGAAGATGCTGGCCTTTTCATCCAGGAGTTTCTTGAGCGCCCCCGCATCGACTGTGGCGGTTTTACAACCGACTTCGTAGTCGGAGCCCGTAAATGAGGACTCTTGAGCTTTTAGGGTGGCACCCAAACGTTCGAGGTTGGCCCGGTTTAATGGCCAATCAGCATGTTCACCATCCGGGCTGCTATCGTAAGTGAACCTGAGCTGACCTAGAAAGTGGTCATCGATATCCTGTGGTGATACTTCGTCCGAGAAAATCACGTGATAGTTCACGCGGCGGTCAGTTCCAGATCCTCTGACGAAAGTCCCAAGCCTAAGCTCGATATTGGGTAGAACCAGCTGGATGTTCGGCAATCTACCGCTCAGCCAAACTTCTCTAACTTTCTGATAGCCTTCAATTGAGAAATAATCCGTAATTCCGAGCACTGCGATGTCCGTTAACGTCCTGAGTTGGTTGAAGTATCGGTCCCAATCGGGCTGTCCGCCTTGTAATTTCGGGAATTGGTTGTTGAGGGCGGACATAGGGGAGTGAACATGGAGATCCCATTTCCGCCACTCCGAGCCGCTCGTCATGGCGGGAGCGGTGGCGGGTCGTAAGGAAACAGGTGTCATTGGACGTGATGGTTCCCGTGCTTAGGGGATTCTTTACCTACTCGACCTATTTCCTGAAGTATACATCTATCTAGGACGAGTTGAGTGATAGCAACGAAAGCGTTCACTTACGAGGACGGCCAGTCCGCTTAGGCTTGTAATGTTCGACCTCGCGGCGATCCAAGAGTAGCTTGCCTCCTATGCTCAAGGTGCGAAATCGTCCCTTCTTGATCAGGCGTCCGATCGCTTGAGGCGAAACACCCCGAATGCGAGCAGCTTCAGACTGCGACACCCATTTATTCGCAACCAAATCTTTTTTTGATAAAGTGGTTGAATTATTCAACCCTTTTCGTTTATGCTTTGACATGAGCTGGTCGCACTATCGTGCCTTGGACTGTGTGAGTCTGCTCCGAGAGCCTCAGACGTCGCAGCAACTTTAGGTTCTTGTTCTGACGGGACGCGTCGGTGCTATCAACACCGAACACGTCCCTGACCACCATCACCTCTCAGGGAGGCGACGATGGCTGCCACTGAAACTATCCGTATTGTACTTTATGCGCAAGCTGGGTCTGGCTTGTGTTTTCCTTGCATCTTCCAACCGTCCGATAGGTCTGAGCGTTCGCCGCCCAAAGTTGGTGATGCGGCATCTTGCGGTCGCAATCCCTGCCACGGCAGCCTTTCGTGCATCGGCTTTCGTGGACCCTGGATGGGCACGACCGCCTTAATTCTGCTCGCGATTTAGAAATTGTGACCGTTTCTGGGCGATGTTCCGACCACAAACGAGGTATTTCACCGCTTGTACGTGGCAACGGCACAGTATCTGACGCTCGGTGACCAGCCGCTTTCTCCGCGCGCCATGAGATGAAAGCGGCCGGCTCCCGCGCGATTGTTAAATTGCGGAGTGCGGATAACGAGCTGCAATGAACAGAGGAGATTGCAATGGAAAAAGCACATCTGTATGAAGCGCTGTATTTGGTGAACCACGGTATTGACGAAGCTGTTCGGGGAGTTCAACGCCTGAAGAAATCTCCCCACCTCTTTATGGAGGCCTACCACAAGTCCATGGCTGGTCTCGAACGGCGTCGTTCTAGGATCAACCTGCAATTCATGCTCGAAATGCGCAAGCTGGAAGAAGACGATGAGTCCCGCTTCGAGGAAGAATACAACGTCTGGCTGTCCGATGAACCCCTAACCAACGACGAAATCTGTCAATTAATGCGCGTCGTCGAACGCGAGCGCAAACTGGAAAGGAAACCGCCGTTGGTGCAGTTTCTCCCCCGGAGCAAGCGCCCGAAGAATGCGCCTAAAAAAACCGAAGGGGTCCACTCCAGCCACAAACTAACTGGTTCGCCGACACACGCTTCGGGCGTCGAGAGCAGAGTGCCGGAGGAGGCGCATGCCTAGGAAGAGAAAACTAAGGCCGTATGTGACGGGGACAGACCCCTAACTCCGATTGGGGCGAACACGGGGAGTGTCAACATTTTGGACGACAGCATGTCAGGTTGGGGGTTAGAGTCTTGGTGGTAGCTAAACTCGGTGACAGGAGGCAAAATCACCGTGATAATTGGAGACCGCTTGCGTGATATGCGCGAGCAGAAGAAGCTCTCGCAAGGTGACATTGAAAAGCGGACGGGCCTGTTTCGATGCTACATTTCGCGCGTCGAAAACGGCCACACCGTTCCGGCGATCGAAACGCTAGAAAAGCTGGCTCGTGCGCTGGAAGTTCCTCTTTACCAGCTTTTCTATGATGGTGAAGAGCCGCCCAAACTGCCCAATCTCCCCAGGCGGAAGTCGTCTGAAGACATCGCTTGGGGAAGTTCCGGCAAGAACGGGCGCTTTCTTAACAAGCTTCGTCGCTTGCTGGCTAAAACTGAGGAAGCGGATCGCAAGCTTCTTCTACACATGGCCCAGAAAATGGCCCGACCAAGGAATGGTCGAACCGCAAGCAACTAAAACCGGATTGCCGGGTTGGATGCAGATAGCCGTTAGAATTGGTCAGAAAGGACTCAAGCCACACCGAAGTGTGGCTGCAAAGGGTGACAAGATGGACTTGCGCTGCCCGAAGTGCAACAGTACCGATTTCAAGAAGGTCTCTTTGGCATACCAAGAGGGACTTTACGGCAGTGACGCCCGTACCCGCCTGAGTGCCGCTTTGGTCGGGGGTAACGGGCCGGACCTCATAGTTGGCCGCGCGACAACACGGGTATCCAATCAATCCGCCCTATCGAAGCAGCTGAGCCCTCCGGTAAAGTGGTCCTACCTGAAGGTTGGCTCTTGGTCTGTCTTGGCATTTCTCTGCGTCGGCTGGTTGGTCTTTTACGTCAACACCGTGACGACGAATTCCTCAACTGTGTCGTCTCCGCCATTGACGTTCTTCACTTTGATTTCCGCCGCTATCTTCGTTGTTCTGTTATTCCTGGTCTGGAAGCACAATCACTCCACATACCAGACGCGATTTGCTGAGTGGGACCGCACCTTTCTTTGCTCGCGTTGCGGCGCTGTTAGCGAACAACCCCTTGGCAAAGGCCGACCTGATTCAGTTTGACGAGTGGCCTCATGTGAATTGGCCGTTCGCGTTATCCACGAAGGCAGCCTTTTCGGGCCAGACAAGACTGATGTTCCGCTGAGGAAGCCAGTTGACCGAGTTCGGATGGGGCTTTCTAGGTAAGAGAATGGCCATGTTGGGCTTTCCGAATTTCTTCTCGACTTGAAAGGCGTAGTCCAAAAGCTGGCCGACGGCCATGCGTATGTGTTCCCTGCTGATCGAGCTCTTTGCCTCGATCAAATTTCGGCGCTTCATTTCGAAGCCATCGCACTGAAGGTTTCCATATTTTGTTGTGGCGAGATTGCGTCCACGACGTTTCAACCAGCGCTGATAGCCTATCAGCAGGCAAGCTTCATTTTTCCTTGCCTTCGTAACTTGCTTTTTTGAACGAACCAAATAGTCCAGTTGATGGTGTCTCGGAGAATCCACCAGTTGGGTTTCGCTGAGGCGATGTTCCTCAGATCTGACCAGGAGTGGCTTTGCTGAATCTCTCTCCCCCCTTCGTGGGAGTTGGCGCTCCATCCATTTGCAAACTCGCGCTTGAGCCTTATTAGTGTCGGGGTAAAGTCTCGTCAAAGAGGCGGTATGGTGAAGAATGTTAACGATGTGGATGTCAGCCGGCGCTTTGCTCGTGGCGACAAATGGTGAGAGTTGTCTCATGGCGCCGAAATGTTCGGGTGTCTTTACAAGCTTAGTCGTCCGTTTAGCTCCGCCCTTAACTACCCCGAAGCCGACAATTTCTGGCGCCCAATGGTGGCGTCTAGCAATTAGAATAACGTCTCCAGGCACGATCTCATGCACGAATCTATAGCCGATCTGGTGGTCGCCCGGCTTGTATCCCATGAAAGCCGCGTGTCCGCGGACTGATGCTCGCTTCCAACCGGGGACAGTCGGATTGTGGTTCTTGACGTTAGGGGATACCAACCAATACGATCTCATGTATTCGAAGCACCGCAACTTCTTTTGATATTCGCAAAATGACTTTTAGCGCTTACCAACCGTTCAGACATCGTCGGCTGAAACGACTACATCAAACGGAACGCCAATAGCGTCAAAGTGCTTTTCGCCGCAGCGAACCTTGTCGGCTTCGCTCGTGCGCAGTTTCAGGTAATCCCGAGTTCCTTTCGTTTCGCGCACCAGATACAAGGCGAGGCCATCTTGCTTGAGAATGGCCCAATCGGGATTGTATTTGCCGATGGGAGTGTCGACCAAAAACCAATGCGGTAGTTTTACAAAGAGCTTGATGTCGTCGCGCTCGTTCAGGCGTTTAGCGAATTCACGCTCTATCTCTGAATCGTACACCACATACTCGTAGACTGATTTTTCTACCTGAAGCGCCTTAAGGTAGTTGATTAGCTCTTCGTCCTTGAAAAGTAGCATTTCCCACTCGGCAACCGATCCTTCTCCGAGAATCCTCTCGTACTTGATCCCATCTACGAGAAGGCGGTGAAGCTCGTTCTTAAGAATGGTTGCTACTGCATCCATAAAACGCTGCGGATTATTGAAGAACTCGCCCAATTTTCCAGATTCCTTCAGGACACGAACAAGGGTTGACCGGGTAAGCTCGGTCTCGTTCTGTAGATAAGCTAGCAAATCCGGAACCGGCCCTCCGTATACCACCTTTTCCTCCGCCACACTGACTGCTTCTGCCGTGACGCCGCCTTTTTCCACGCCCAATCGTCCAGCCACGAGACGGATGCGCGGCTTCTCAATTCGTTCCATTTGCTTTAACGCATAGACGGCTCGTTGCACCAACACATCCGTCTCGAATTCAACCCTATAAGTAGTCTTCGGCTTGATTCGCTTCCAAAGTTCCGCAAACTCAGGGGTAAGCGTGACCTCTTTCCTCAGCCGGTTTGTTCCCTCGTCACGCGCTCTTCGAATGTGGCGTTCGATCTGGAAGGATGCCAACAGGTCAACGACGGCGGGGGCCAGGTCCTTCTGGCCTTCTGGCAACTCGACTTTGAAGTCTGGACGTTTGGGGTCAAAGGCTGGCTGAAGACGACCATCGCCGTCGAGCATTTTCTGCTCAATCAGCGCGGCCTGGATGATCCCCGCCGCCTCACGGCCAATGGGTTTCTCCTCGCCGTCCACCACGCGTGTCAGCTTCGCGATTGCAGCGAGTGAAATCTTGCCAAAGGTTACCCCGCAGTCTTCTTCGTACTCGTTCTGGAGTGCCTTTGCGAAATCCTCATAGCTCTCGTTTGCCATCACGTAGAGCTTGTTGATGGAGTCATCGAAGACGCGCAAGCCGTTTTGGTCTACGGGCAAGCGGAGGCCGCGTCCAATCTCCTGGCGCTTCTTGAGCGCACTCTTGGTCTCGTTCAGAGTGCAAATCTGAAAAACGTTCGGATTGTCCCACCCTTCCCGCAATGCTGAGTGGCTGAAAATGAAACGAAGCGGCTCGTCCGATGAGAGCAAGCGTTCCTTTTCCTTCATGATCAGGTTGTAGACATCGTCGTCGGCCTGCGTATCGCCGCTTGTGTCCTTCAGGATGCCCTTTCGGTCTTGGGCGAAATATCCGTTGTGCAGCTTCTCCACGGGTTCCTTGAGCCAAGGAATGTCCTTGAATCGCTGGTCTTTCGCCCAATTGGCTAACTCAGCCTCAAAAGCCTCGGCGAATTTGCCTTTCACTGCCTTCCCCTCGCCATCGTAATCGCGGTAGTTCGCGACGCGATCAATGAAAAACAGCGAAAGAACCTTGATGCCTCTCTCTCCTGCCGACTCGCGAACCTGCAACTCTTTCTCCAAGTGTCGTTTGATCGTGTCCTTGATTTGGGAACGCCACACATCCTCCCGCAGCCCCCCGACCTCCTCGCCAAGCCGCAGAGTGCGGCCACTGCTGAATCGAATGTACTCACGGCCCGGTTCGGCGTTAATTTCTGTCACCTCGAAACCGGTCCTGTAGTTTGCGCGCTCCTCCGACAATACAAATAGATCAGCGCCTTGCTTCACCGTAATCGATTTCTCCTTCGGTCCCTGTGGTGTCTGAACATGAATCCGTAGCTTAGCTTTGATGCCGTTCTTGTAATCGATTTTCTCGACGCGCACGAAGGCATCATTTGCCGCTCCCTCTGCCTTGGCACTTCCCACGATGATCTGCTTGACCAGCTTCAGCTCGAAGGCACGTATCGGATCGAGCCGGTAGACCAGGTTGTAGGGATTCACGTGAGTGGCCGAATATCGCAGCGTGCACAGAGGATTGAGCGCTTTGATAGCCTCCTGCGCCTTATCCGTTCTATCCACGCTCTGCGGTTCATCAATTATCACTATGGGCCGCGCCGCCTGCACGAACTCAATCGGCTGGCGTCCAGAGAGCTTGTCGCTCTCTTTGTAGATGACGTTGCTTTTTTGCTGCTCCTCAGTTCCGGTGAAGTTCTTTCGAAACGCATCAATGTTGATTACAAGAATCTGAACTGTGTTGCTGGTGGCAAACTCGCGCAGCCGGTTGACCTTCTTTGCGTCATAAACGAAATGTTCGAATGGCAGGTTGTTATATAGGGCACGGAAGTGTTCGGCGGTAATTTCGATGTTCTTCAGCACGCCTTCGCGGATAGCAACGCTCGGCACAACGATGATGAACTTCTGAAACCCGTAACGGAGAGACAGCTCGAAAATTGTTCGCAGGTAGACGTAGGTTTTTCCGGTGCCCGTTTCCATTTCTACTGAAAAGTGCGGGCACTGGCGCGAGACGTTCGCTGCGGTGTCAAAAAGCTCCCATCCTTCAAGTGGA
This sequence comes from Terriglobia bacterium, assembly GCA_049514855.1. Taxonomy (GTDB): domain Bacteria; phylum Acidobacteriota; class Terriglobia; order UBA7540; family UBA7540; genus CAVROP01. Next base: position 58,802 of record JBEKUR010000001.1, on the reverse strand, counting down.
ACCTTCGGCTCGGCCACTTCGATTTCATTGTGGGCCTGAACGGTGCGGGTATTCGTGAGAAGTGAATCTTCGACCAAGAGCAGGCGATTGCCTACACCTAGTTCTGTTTGTTCCTGCCCCGCAAACAAGCCACCCAAGCCAGCGACGCTTATAACGGCGTACTCGGGCGCACCTTGTGGCTGGCCCTCAAAAAGATCAGCAACGGCCGCCACGGCGTTGATCTGGAACTGCTGGTCTGCGTCAAATTGAAGCTTCAAGTGCGTCTCGCCTCATACAGTTCTGAAACGTCTTGCGTCGCTCTTGGCTTCGCGTCTGTCTGTCGGCTCGAAAATGTGCGCCGCATTCGTTTTGAGCTGGTCATTCCCAGCGAATCCTTCGTCTAGGCACACGATACGTTCCGGTTTGCGTTCCGCGATAGCACGGATCAGTTCGAGGGTCAGTGTGCGGTCCAAACAGATCAGAAGCTGTCCCCCCGCCACGCTATGCACGGGCTTGCCGGCGAGTTCGAAGGTTTCAACTGGCGTCGCAAGCGGATAGCCACTCTTGAGAAGAACCTCGTAAAGGATGTCCTGGTCTGTTCGCCCGTCCCGAACGTGACTGACGTGTAGTTCAAGCTGCCGCCCCAGTGCTGACGCGTCGTGAGGCACATCTGCGTTCCAGGGTGCTAAGTTAGATTCGGCCAGTTTGAAAACTCTAAAGCCTCGATCCTGTTCTGGCGCATCGCCAAGTTTCAGCTTGCCTGCCTGCTCTTGGTTTAGGTTCTTTATGACTCGGCGGACGCGTTCCTTGGTTATCTCGGCGATAGTGGAGAAGTCCGTTCGCTCGGTCTTCTCGGGAAGCTGAATCAAGATGAATTGTCGCCTTCCATGATCTCTCGCGTTCATTTCAAGGACGGCTTGAGCCGTCGTTCCACTCCCGGCAAAGAAATCAAGCACAATCCCATCATCATTACATGAGAGCTCAATCATCCGCTGTATAAGGCGCGTTGGTTTCGGCGACTCGAAGACAATCGCACCGAAAAGCTCCTTTAGTTCAGTGGTTGCCTCTTGGGTGTGGCCGACGTCTTCATATCCCCAGATGGATCTGGGTACCACCTTGTCCATTTCAGACAAGAAAAGCTTCATTCGGGGGAATTTAGCCAACCCGTCAGCCCCCCAGTAGAGCTTATTTTCAGCGATGTATCGGTCGGTGACATCCCTGCCATACTTCCAAACAGCAGTGTCCTTCGGCCATACTTGCTCTCCTGTCGCAGGATTTGGTATCGGATAGTACAGATTTGGGCGCTCATCCTTCGATTTGTTACAAGTGTACGTCGCGGAGTTCCATGGGCCTCGGGGATCGTTATCAGGGTTCTTGTAATATTCTAGTTGTTCCTCAGTTCTTTCCAGCTTGAACGGCCTCCACACCTGCTTGTTGCGGGCATATACGAGAACATAATCGTGGTCGCTGCTGAACCATTGGGCGTCGTTGGCGGGAGATACCTTTTTTTGCCAAACGATAGAGGCGACAAAATTCTCCTCGCCGAATACTTCGTGACACAACTTCTTAAGGTTTTCCTCTTCCTGATTGTCGATGGTTATGAATATTACTCCGTCTTCTCGTAGTAGATTTCTTGCCAGATAAAGGCGTGGATACATCATGTTGAGCCACTTTGAATGAAATCGCCCATCAGCCTCTGTATTTGTTCCGAACTTCGCGCCTTCGGCGTCGACTTGGCCAGTGTATTTCAGATATGTCTGAAGGGACTCTGCAAAGTCATCCGGGTAAACGAAATCATTGCCAGTGTTGTAGGGCGGATCGATGTAAATCATCTTGATCTTGCCCAAGTAAGACTTCTGCAAGAGCTTCATCACTTCTAGGTTGTCGCCCTCGAGGACTAGGTTTCTCGTGGTATCGAAGTTGACGCTCTCTCCGACGCACGGGAGGAGAGTCCCGAGGGTCGGAGTCTGAATCGCCTTATAGGAGTCGGCCTTCCCCGGCCAGTTCATGCCATAGCGCTCTTTCCCGACATCCACCGCCTCGCCGAGGGCGAGCTTTAACCGATCAAAATCGAGTTTGTCACACTCGGTACGAATTTCCGGAAACAAGCGCAGCAATTCCTGACGCTTGTCCTCAGCAATATCATGGGAGCGCAGATCCAACTTCTGGGGCAGTTCTGTCATTCACACTCCTTCACTTAAACTGCTACGCGTTTTCGTTGCCATTGCCCATCTGCCGTTCAAATGATTGTCGGACCAGTCCGATGACGTACGGCAATTCCTCGACGGAATCGAGACGAACCTCCACGTCGCCATTCCCCCAACGACCGAGGCCTGTAACATCTCTGCAGATGCCCTTAGGGTCGGTAATTTCAGCAAACGCCATGTTGAGCACAAGAAGAAGGCGCTTTGCTTGCGGAACAACGTCAACGAAATTTGTCTCTGCTTTATAGGCTACATAAAGCTTCAGATATTCTTCCGTCACGCATGGATCAAGCGCTAAGACCTGTTTGCGAAATTCCATGAAGAGTTCGTGCATCGGGCCGGTGGCCAGATGGGGATGGTCGCTGATAGCATAAACCGCCGCAACCCCCGCTGGCTTGTACGCATCCAGGATCGACGCCTCAACTAATGGGACTGGCCAGACACTTGTTGCTTGGCCCGCCAGGCGTTCACTTCGTTGGCGGATATCCTCTTCGGCCCAGTGTTCGAGTTTGCCGAGACCTTGATTCAAGCGAAGCGGACTCTCTGCGAAGCCGCCCTTCATATCACGCTTATCAGCAAAACTACGGTCGCTGTACTCGGAGTTGTAGCCGGTCAGCGTCAAATTCCCCAAGGTGTGCAAGTAAGTTTGCCAGACACGTTTCCAGTCGGGTCCAAGTTCAATCTGCCACTGAGCGGGAAGTTTTTCATTTTGCGGCATGATGTGTTCGATGGTGTATTCGTCAACGGAAACTCGCTCTTTCCGATCATGATTTTCGAGTCGGCGAAGCCAGTAACTGCGGCTGCGAAAATTGTAGAGATCCTTGAGCTGGAGGTCCCGCCTGAATTCATCGTCCGCTGGAAATCGTCGGTAGGATGGCAACAAGAGAAAAGTGGCCTGAATGCTCTCTAAATATCGGTCCTTCTTCAGGGAGCGCGTAAAGGTTGCGAAGGTCTTGTTCATTGAGTTCGTGGGGATGCCACAAACCGCACGACGAAATACATAACTCTCCACGAGTCTTGCGGCGTGTAATAATTCGCTCTTTGTCAAAACCTGGCCTACATAGTCGTGATAAAGCTCCAAGAGAAATGGAAACGCAACATCAACCTTGAGTTCGCGGATGTCGTGGAATGCGGTCTTGAGTTCTGAGTCCTGCTCAGAGCCAAGAGCCATCACACAGTAGTAACCGGCAAATGTGCGAATGTCTGCTACAAGAGCTTCCACGCCCGTTACCTTCGGCGAGCGGGCGTATTGTTTGAATGCTTCATACACCTCGCGCACGTTAGGAATGTCGCCGGTTTTAACCGTCAAGTAGTGGCGCATGAAGCTGTCGAAATGGGTGGCGTACCCCTCCTGTCCAAACTCAACCTCCATCGGTCGCCAGAATTGTTCGTAGAGCTTTGTTTGTAATTGGGGCTCGAGTCCCATCAAAATGAAATTCCGGATTAGATCAGCCTGGCTCAATTCGCGGCCTGTCGAGTTGAGGCTTTCAAAGATGAGCTGGGGGTTGTCTTGGTCGCGGTTTAGCGAAATGTCAACAATTACGAGCTTGGCCAGACCTTTGCAAAGCGGAACCAAGTCGCTTTTTAATGCGGTCACCCATTCCTGAAACAGGGCGAAGTTTCCCTCAACGCGCAGCGAATGATCGTGGGGCTTAGGCTGCTGGTCGAGAAGGGCTTTCAGGGATGTCTTATCGGTTTGGGAGAGCAGCAATTTGTAACGCCTCTCTCCGTCTTCCAGCGGGTTAAGCAGGTAATAATTGCGCAGCTTCTTGGAAGAGAAACCGTCGAGCGGTTCCTCAGCGCCCAGCGCTCGCGCGAGTGCTTCGATCAGCAAAGTTACGGTGGTCAACCGTTGCTGTCCGTCTATGACAAGTAGGGGCGATTGGCTCGAAACTTGGTACAAGCCCTTTTCGACATAGACGATAGAGCCGACAAAGTGAGCAGAGATCTTCTCGTTGTTGCCAGTCCGCACGATGTCATTCCACAACTGGAGGCATTCACGTTCTGTCCAACTGTACGTGCGCTGGTAAATCGGGATTACGAACTGCGGCGACTTCTTGAGAAACTCAAGGAACTTTGCCTCAGTGGCCTTCATGTGCGATTTCCCTCACTACTTAAGTCACATGCCAGCGTAATGCAAATAACCGTTCTTCGTTAATCTGCTGCTCAAGCCGACGGCTGACTTCGTCGAGCAAAGAATCTTTCTGTCGATCGATGTCACAGCTGGCCTCATCATACGCGCGCCAGGCCTCCTCGCGCTTCGTTTCGAGTGTTCTCGCAGTGCGTTGCCTTTCCAGTTTCTCCGGTAGCGTCGGCGCGAGACGAGCGGCCTTCTTGGCCTCTTTAAACCCCTCATCCAGCTCGTCTAATTCTGCTTTCAAAGAACTGCGGCGGTCTTCAGCCCACCGGTCGAGTTTCTCTATCTCAGTCTCAAACCAGCGTCCATTGCGACTCGTCGTCTCGTCCAACAGAGTTTGCCGACGTTGAGCCTGGGCAGAATCTAAGGTCGAAGCAAACGTCGCAGGAACGGGGCAACCTGAACCCACAATAGCTGGGAGATCGAACAGCCGACGACATTGTACGTCGTCTAGAGAAGTACCATCCTCGGAGAAACCAGAGAACACAATTACGTCTTCCGTTTCCAAAGCCGAGACGGTCATGCGCGAACAGGACAGCCACCCCTTCTTGCCAACCAAAGGCTCCAAGACTGCGATCTTCTTTCCGCTTCCGCTGTACTGGAATTGGACTTCGGCGGGAGGTGGGGCGAGGGCCTTGCCTCTATCTAACACTCGTTGGGCAAGGGGGTGGCCGACGCGATACGTGTTTGCATCCTCAACGACCTTCCCCATGCGGTACGGACCTGGGTGGATTTTCTCGCCCGGAAACGGGTTGGAGTGCAGCATGAAACTGTATCCATGCTCGTCGAACCGGGCAAATTGAGCAAGGAGGTGTCGGGTCAGATTCCAAAGCTGCTCATTGAAGCGATCCAAAATATTGCGGCTATCTACGCGAACTTTCTCTACGACTTCCTGGTCGAAATTGTCAAGTAGCTTTTCGCGGGCATCGCGTTGGCCTGCCGCTATATCGGTCTCCAGTTCATGCTGAAGCTGGTCGAATTCGAATTGTATCTGTTCCGGAGTGCGGCACTTCTGGTAAATTGCGGCGATGCGTTTTTCGAAATCCACTCCTGATTCAATTGCCCCGAGAACCTCATCGCTTGCACCAAACACTCCACTGAAAAGCTTGAATTTCTCAGCAAGTAAATCGTAGACCCGCTTATCTGCGGCATTCTTCTTATTGAGAAAGTTCACGACAACTACATCAAACTTCTGCCCATACCTGTGGCAGCGACCGATTCGCTGTTCGATGCGTTGAGGATTCCAGGGCATGTCGTAGTTGACGACCAAATTGCAGAATTGAAGGTTGATTCCTTCTGCGGCAGCTTCTGTAGCGATCAAGATCGGTGCGTTATCACGGAAGTTTTCCACAAGGGCAGCGCGCATGTCAGCACTCGGAGAACCCGTAATTCGGTCTGTTCCGGCGTGCTGCTTGAGCCATTGCTGGTAGATTGCCTTTGATGTGGGGTCGTTATTCGTTCCATTGAAGAGCATGACCTTCCCGGCAAACTCGGTTTGCGACAACAAACCGAAGAGGTATTCCTGGGTGCGGCGGGACTCAGTAAAAACCACCGCCTTTTGCTGAAGGGTAGCGGCACCCTGTTCTTGCTGAGCCTTGGCCGCGATTTCAAAACCACGTCGAAGAGCCGTGAGAAGGACTTCGCCTTTTGAGTTCCTGACAATCGACTTGGCCAGAGCATGAAACTCTCGAAGTCGGCCCATTTCTTGCCGCAACTCGGCCAGTTGTTCCGGCGCAAGGCGATTGGTCTCCTCTTGCGGAGATTCGCCCTTCTCCGAATCCCATTCGTCACTTAACTCGTCGATGTTCTCCCAATCTGTTGATAATTCATCTGGAGGAGTGTCAATAGCGGTCGCTGCTGCTTCGGCAGCCTCAAGCTTTCGGGCGAGGCCGTCGAGCGTTCCTGAGATAGCGTAAGTGGATGACGCCAACAGCTTGCGAAGGATCAGCGTCATTAGTTGCCGCTGGCTTGCAGGGAGAGCATACAGAGTCGGTTTCTGGAGGTAATCCGAAACCAAGTCGTACAGTCGTTGCTCTTCTTCAGTAGGAACGAACTCCTGCACGAGCGCATGCCGATTCGTATATTTCACATACTCCAAGACTTGGCGGCGCAGTGTGCGCTTGCAGATGGGCTTTAGTCGTTCTTTTAGTTCCGCAAAATCACCGTCGCTTCCCAAGCGAGCGAACCGAGCACGATAGCTCGCCAAATCACCGAAGGCGTGGTCATCAATGATGCTGACTAAGCCGTAGAGTTCCAAGAGTGTGTTCTGAAGAGGCGTGGCAGTGAGGAGAACCTTCGGGAATGGAGCTACAGCTTCCTTAATGGCGAGCGCAATTTTGCTGGAAGTCTTGTAAACGTTGCGTAGCCGATGGGCTTCATCGATTACCACCAAATTCCATGGCGTCTGCTGAAGGAATGGCTCCTTCGAACGGGCGAACTGGTACGAGCAGATGATGACAGTATCCTGCTCAAACGGATTGAGCTTGCCGGACCGGATTGCCTCGTTAAAAGTCTTCGTCTCTAGAATGGTGGATGGCAGATAGAACTTGTCGGCAAGCTCCTGACCCCATTGTTTTCTCAGATTGGCAGGCACAACTACCAGTAGATGGCGTTTCCGCTCAGCCCAATTCTGAGCGAGCAACAGGCCGGCTTCGATAGTTTTCCCAAGGCCAACTTCGTCCGCCAGGATCGCTCCTTTTGAGAACGGGCTTCGAAAAGCGAAGAGGGCAGCCTCCACCTGATGAGGATTCAAATCCACTTGGGCGTCAGCAAGTACGGACGCAAGTTTTTCGACGCTATCGGAGGCGCAGCGTTTGGTGAGTTCGTACGCAAAATACTTCGCGTGGTAGTCGGTCAGTTGCACAGTGTTGGCAAGTTTTTAATTATCTATCATTTGCGGGCGATTGTCGCGAGCGGTTGAACTGTTTTGCCTATCCGAAAGCAGAACATCGATTCCCATTGCGCCCGCGTTTTGTTAAGGCAGCAGCTTCTTGGCATATTCTAGCCACTTTTTCCCTCCCTCATTGTTCTTCTGATATTGCCTTTAGTGCTGTTGTCTCGAAATGATGTTCCTGTTAGAGTGCCCCTGTTGAAGGAGGGATTTATGGGGACTCTCAAGCCGGGCGAGGCAGCACCGGATTCTGGTGAACTTGTCGAAGTTGGGCCTCGGGGCGGTAAAGTGCCCGATGGTCGCCGTACGGTGATCGAACGAGGCGAAACAATCCCGCCAACTTCGGAAAAGGGCAACCAGTTCAAGTACAAGCGCGGGTCGAAGACCACCCACCCTAAAAAATAGCACCGGTGCCGCACCATGGGCCATTGGTGCCACCTCTGAGGCAGGAACGCTTTGACAGCACGGTCCAATCGAAAGAAGCCGGCCTCCAAGACCATTTCCGCTGCGGGAATTACTGGACAACAAGGAATCAACGCAATCGAGCGTATTGTCCTTGAGTCTGGCTCTCGATGGACTCCGAGCGGCCCGAATGAGATTGGCATCGACGGCTACATCGAGCTCTTCGACCCGAGTTCGCGTCGTCCGCTCGGACTGACTCTGGCGGTTCAGAGCAAAGTCGTCTCCGCGATTGCAAATGACAAGGCTGCAACGTTCGACTACTGGTGCGCACCTGGTGACATCTCTTACTGGCTGGAAGGAAATATCCCGGTAGTTCTGATCGTTTCGAGTGGAGACGCAAAAGAAGTCTATTGGGCTTCTGTCAGAGATCAATTCAAGGATTGGAAACCGGCCGACTCGACGCGAGTTACTTTCGTCAGAGCTGAACAAAAGCTCGACCGACGGACATTTTCGAGGCTCGCGACAATCGCATCGCCGAAGCCTGGCTTGTATCTCGCGCCCACGCGGAAGCCCGAGACCCTTCACACGAATTTGCTGCCGCTGGAGCTGTGCCCTCCCAGTATCTCAGTTGCACAATCCGAGTGCAGGAACGTTCATGAAGTCTGGACTTCGCTTCGCACAGCTGGGGGTGAAATCGACGCTGGATGGATGCTCTGGGAAAAGAAAATCTTGAGCTTCCATGACCTAAGCAAACCCCAATGGGCCAACATCTGTGACCGAGGCACGCTTGAGGAGTTCTCAGCCGTCGAATGGTCCGAATCGGACGATCTGCAGCGTCAACGTATTTTCGTTCAACTGCTGAACCAAACTTTGAGAGCACAGCTCTACCCGGAGGTTCGCTACTGGCCACAGGAAGACTGCTACGCAATTCAGGGCCGACCCCACAAACAGTCCTACCCCTCCATACAGCGCTCGAGCAAAGTAACTGTGGTCTCGCAACGGACATCCACGAGCAAGGACGGCCGCAAATTCGACAGATTTCGGCACCTCGCATTTCGTGGTCAGTTCCGCAGATTCGACGACAACTGGTTCCTTGAAATCACGCCGACCTACAGGTTTACGAGCGACGGCTTCACATTGGACCGCTTCCACGAAGAAAATCTGAAGGGCATCAAGCGTATTGAAGGCAATCGAGCCGTACTCAGCAGCGTGCTCTTTTGGGCCAACTACCTGCAACCTCGCACCGGTCTTTTCGATCGCGACCCGCTTCCTCTTCAGTTTGGAAAACTTCTGACATTCCGTTGCGACATCGGCATCTCCGATCCGGACTGGCTCGCTGCCGACCCCGGTCGGCCCGAAGACCCGGGACTCTTCAGTGACGAATTCTTTCCTGCTGACACTGACGACGGAGATGAATTGTGAATTTGAGCTCTTTCTCCGAGCCGGACCTCGAATTCGGAAACGGCGGTACACACGTCGATATCCGTTACGGAATGATTCGGCACGGACCTCTCGACTTGGGCGATTCCACTGCCCCGACTTCTTTGAAAGTGGGAATCGTCGGTACCGATGAAACCATAGCTGCCATGCGGGCATGGCTTGACAAATGCCGGACGGGAGTCGCGGCAAAACAGAGTAAGCTTGCTAATCTCTTTCCTCCCTTTCCCGGATTTTCGACCGACTCGTGTTTTCACTCTTCGCTCGTCTTTCACGACCGATGGTGCGCTCCGATTCGACAGAGAGAATTGGAAGCTGCCGTTGCTCATACGCACGGAAATGAAATCGTTCGTGACGCCGCTGCACTTTTCATTGCCCATGCAGAATCACTAATGGAGCAGGGCGGGCCGATGGTTCTAATCTGCGCGCCGCCCAAAGAGCTTCTGGCGGCAGTCGATGAACCTCCCAGCAGAAGGCCAGATCCGTCGGAGCAGGAACTGGACGAAGGTTCCGATTCACCGCACGGCGCTCAACGCCTCTTGATTCCGTTTCACGACGTTCTCAAGGCGGAGGGTCTGCGTCTCGGAATTCCCATCCAGATGGTAAGGCCATACACGTATACGGGCGAGCGGGCACGACAAAAGACGAAAGGAGTCCAGCGTTCCAGCGCTCCCATGCAGGACGAGGCGACACGGGCATGGAATCTGCACGCGGCTCTCTATTACAAGGCTGGAGGAGTTCCCTGGCGCTTGCTCAGAAATCCGACTGATCTGGCAACGTGTTTCGTCGGCATCAGCTTCTACAAATCACTCGATGGTGATCGCCTTCTCACGAGCGTGGCGCAGGTTTTCAATGAACGCGGAGAAGGCGTGATAGTGAAAGGAGCTCAAGCTCAGCTGAGCAAAGATGACAGACAGCCACATCTGGCCGACCAGGATGCTCAAGCTCTGCTGATGAACGCCGTCGGCGTCTATCGAAAAGAGCACCGCACGATGCCGGCTCGAATAGTCGTTCATAAGACCTCCAAAATGACCGAAGGTGAAATCCGCGGCTTTCGAGCAGCGTCCGAAGAAAGTAAGATCGATGTCGTTGAACTTTTGAGTCTGCGGCGTTCATTCACCAGACTCTTTCGCGCGGGCACCTATCCCCCGCTGCGAGGAACTTTTCTCAACCTTCAGCCCGATTCGGGAATCCTATACCTGCGAGGGAGCGTCCAATTCTTCCAGGCATATCCGGGAATGTATGTTCCACGTCCCCTCGAACTCACCGTCGCGAGTTCGGAAACTCCTCTGGAGCAACTTGCCAGAGAGCTTTTGTCACTGTCCAAACTCAATTGGAACAACACTCAGTTTGATGGAGGCGAACCGATCACAGTACGAGCAGCGCGACGCGTCGGGGACATTCTCAAATGTGTTGGCGAGGGCCAACGCATTCAACCAAGTTTCCGCTTCTATATGTAATGCACGGCTAGGAAGACGTACGGGAGGGCCACTCCGGTGCTTTCCCAACCCACAACCCAACCCACAAATTGTGATGTCTTGTACGACTTACGCGGTGTTTGGCAGTCCCCGCGGTCTTGTATGTTGTTGTAAAACCAAACCACGCTACCCTGATAAGGGCGAGGTCGGTGGTTCAAGTCCACCCAGGCCCACCAGTTTTTCCTACTTACTCCCCCGGGCGAGAATGCAAAATAGCCGTGCGATGATTTGCCATCGCTACCAAGTAGCTTCCTGCCTGAATATCTCCTACGATACGAGGCTGTAGTCCAAGGACAAAACGATGGAAGACCCTGTGTCGAAGAAAGACACCTTATTAATTGTGAGCCGCGCAGCGACGTTATATCTGCTCTGTTGGGCGCTGAGCGATCTAACGTACTTGCCGGGAGGCGCAATTATGCTTTCCCGTCACGGAAGTGACAGCCTGTGGGTATACGAATTAACGAATCTGGTATTTAGACTGGCACGCATCGCCGCCTTATTTGCCGCCGCTGCGTGGTTTTACAAATGTGGACCGCGAGTTGCAGCATATTTTCTCTCAGAGGGAAAGCAAGCTGGTTCCACTGATGGCCCGAGAGCTTGAAAGGCGCGTGGCGTGAGTAGCATGCGATCCGGAGATTCCCCCCGTTCCCGAGTAGTTCACTGAATATATAGGGTGTCACTTGCAATGGAATGAGGTAAGATTGTCTTACCATGGAAACGAAGGTTTCAACGAAAGGACAGGTTGTTCTTCCCATTCAGATCCGGCGCAAATTGGGCCTGCGGACGGGAGACCCGCTGGATACAAAAGTGGAGGGCGGGCGCATTGTGTTGACACCGCGCCGGACACGCTCGGGGAAAGTGAGCATTGTCGTTGACCCGATTACCGGTCTCCCGGCGCTGAGTGCTGGTCCAAATGCTCCAGTGCTGAGCAGCAAACAGGTCCGCGAGATCATGGCCGAATTCCCATGACATATCTCCTCGACGTGAATGCTCTGGTCGCGTTGGGATTCCTGCAGCATGAATTCCACGGGCGAGTCGCGGGTTGGGTGCACACTCTGGCGGCGAGGGGAGTTCCGGAACTGGCGACTTGCTCAATTACGGAACTGGGGTTCGTCCGGGTGCTCGCGCAAGCACCGCAGTACGGGTTCACCGTCGCGCATGCACGCAGCCTGCTGCTTCGCCTTAAGACAGGCAATGCCCTGAAGTTCACCTTCATCCCCGACGATCATGATATCTCGCACATTCCAGCTTGGGTCAAAACCGCGAAGCAGACTACCGATGGCCATCTCGCACAATTGGCCAAGGCAAAGGGAGCGGTTCTTGCGACGTTGGACGGAAAAATACCGGGTGCGTACTTAATTCCTGCTCAAAAATTGAAGCCATCGCCTTAGCTAAGCTCTCTGAGAAATGCACGGAGCCGCGGGACCTGGGGACCGCGCTAGAGATCACTTAACTCTTGTAATTCCAATTATTTAGATGAGCCTTCGAGATTCGCAACTTTGCCCCGTATTGGCCTCATCTAATGCATAAGAGTGGTTCGCGTGTACCAGGAGTGACCCGGGAAACTCCTCGCTGGCTTCCGGGTTTAGTCCCAAGGGGCTCTGCTGCGATTTCGGTCTGCCAGCGGATGCGGGATCGCACGAGAAACTTGGCAAGAGAGTCCGTCAGTGGGATCACCCGCCTGATCCCGCCTGCGCTAGACCAGGCAGCGCCGGCTTGGTCCAAATAAACGTCATGCTGTGGCATGCAAAAGGAGAAGAAAGACCGATGAAGTACCGGATCGCATGGTTCCTTGCAGTTGCAGCGTTTTTATTGGCAGCCGTTTCCACGAAGGCTCAAGGGCGATTTGAAGTCACTCCATTTGTCGGCTATGAGACTTCCGGCACCTATCCCATCGACGTGCTTTCGGGCACGGGCGGATCGTTGGCGCTTGTGGATAACTTGCGTGTCAACGATGCCGTATCCTACGGCTCTTTCCTGGGATACAACCTCAGCGAAAATTTCCAACTCGAATTCATGTGGGACCGCAACAACACCTCCTACAGTGCCCGCGACATCACCACGCAGCAGTATTACAAGGCTTACGATTCCGACATTGATCAGTTCCAGTTTGGCGGACTCTATATGTTTCTCGGGAGCGAGCATAAATTGCGCCCCTACGTTGCCGCCAGCCTGGGATTCACCCGTGATTCCAACGGCAGTGTGACCGCCAGTGGGAGCACCCCGGTGGGCACAACCCCGAATCGCACGGCGTTTGCCTACAGCATCGGCGGCGGCGTGAAGTATTACCTCAGCCGCCATGTGGGCTTGCGCGGTGATATGCGCTTCCTGCCGACGTACGGCAGCTCGTCCAACGGAGAGTATTGCGATCCGTTCTTCGGCTGCTATAACGCGAGGGTCCGGAATTATCTGGATCGCGGCAATTTCGTCGGCGGCCTCATTTTCCGGTTCTGATGAACAATCTCATGGCTAATAAGAAGGGCCACGGGAGACTGTGGCCCTTTCTCATTCCTGCCAATCGCAAGAAAATCGCGCCGCGCTGATGAATTTACGGTTTCCATGGGCTCCTCAGTGACTTGAGCAATTTACGGATTTGCCTCGTCTTCGTCAAGCACTCTCTCAACACCGTTGTGGCTCGGGCCCAAGGATAGCGTCAGAAATGTGCGCGAACCATTTGGCTACGGCCGCGGCCTGCAGTATTATTCCCCCTTGGCATAACCATGAACACGTTTACAGGCGCAATCGGCACTGGCGGGAAATGGCTGCTGGATCGCATTGTCGGTGCGCTCGCGGCTACCGGCATCAACCCAAACTTGCTCACCTTTTTAGGCCTTGTCGTCAACTTCGGTGCGGCGGCAAGTTTTGCGGTCGGCAATTTCCGGGCCGGCGCGATTATCATTTTCATCGCGGGCTTCCTGGACATGCTGGATGGGCAGGTGGCGCGGCGGCAAAATCGCGTCACGGCGTTTGGCGCCTTCTACGATTCCACGCTGGACCGCTACGCGGACATGGCCCTCTATATGGGACTGCTCGTGTATTACAGCGTGAGCGGCCGCACACCGTATGTCGTGCTGGCCGCGGTGGCGACAGCGGGTTCCGTGATGGTGAGCTACTCCCGCGCGCGCGCCGAATCGCTCATTCCTTTGTGTAAGGTGGGCTTCATGGAGCGTCCCGAGCGGATGGTGCTCCTGATTATTGGAGGAGTCTTCAATCGCATGGGGCCGGTGCTGTGGGTGATTGCCGTGGTTTCGACGATCACCGTCATCCATCGCATTGTTTACACCTGGCAGGAAACCAGAGCGGGGCGCATCCTGCCCGGCGTCAAACTCAGCCTTTGAGCTTCGCCTAACTTTTTTCTGTGTTGCATGGCGGCGGCTCACTGCGCCTTTAGCCAGGCTTCCACCGGGCCGGCAATTTCCCGCCGGATGCGCTGCTGCAAGGCGGGCAAATCTTCCTTTTTCAAACCAGCGGTTTCAATCGTTTCGTGGAGATGCACGGTGATGGTCGTTGGCCGCAGGATCCAGTCGCCGGTGCGGAAATGGTGGAATGAACCGACCAGGCTCACGGGCACGATGGGGACGCCGAGTTGTTGCGCGAGGCGAAACCCGCCCTGTTCAAAGTCACCCAAATGGCCGTCGCGCGTGCGGCTCGCTTCCGGAAAAATAATCAGGCTGACGCCGGAGTGGATGGCCTCCCGCGTCAGGCGCCACAACCTCTTGAGCTCCTTGGGACCGCGAACGTCCGCCACGGGCACGTTGCCGAAGCACTTCATCAGCCAGCCGTAAATCGGAATGCGGAAGTGAGACTCCAGCTCCCAACCGCGCACGAGCTGGGGAATCGCGCAATACAGGATGAACGGGTCCAGCAGATTGACGTGGTTCACCATGAAGAAACAAGTGCGTTGCGCGTCGAAGCCCGGGGAAGTTTCCACCTTTACCTTGGCGCCCGAAAAGAAGGCGATGCGCCGGCAAAGACCCCGCTGCAGCCAATCGTGCTTCCGTGGATCCAGAAACGCCGCAAGTCCGATCAACACCGGCACGGTAATCAGAAAATGCAGCCAGCTCAATCCCCAAAGAAAAACGCTGCGTACCACCTCCCAGGTTCTCTTCATACGTAGACGTCCATCGCACCCGGCAGAATGTCCAGCGTTTTGCAATCCAGCGTGACGAGCTCCCCGTCAATCATCACGTCCACCGGCGCGTCCAAAGCGAATTCCACGTGCTTCACCGCGCGCCGCTCCGCCAGCGGGTGCTCGATGTGCGTCCCGTCGTACAGCCGCGGCAGCATTTTCAGAAGGCCGAGGCGGCCGATGGGTCCCCAGCGCACGTATTCGATCAAACCATCGGTTGGATCGGCGTGCGGCGCAATCATCATGGTGCCGCCGGTGTACTTGCTATTGTTGAAGGTCAGGAAGAGACAGCGCCGCTCGTCCCAACTTTCATCGGCATCGGAACGCATGCGGAATGCACGCCGCTTGAGCTGCACCACGCGCACGAACACGCCGAGGAGATATCCCAAGTGCCCAAACGGCTTGAATATGCGGTTGGTCAGCGCGCCGACGTCCGCGGTAAATCCCACGCTCAATAAATTGAAGGAATAAATAGTTCCTGTCGCGTGGCGCAGGCGCAGCAAATCCACGCGGCGCTTGCGGCCCGTGAGCAGCGCCTCGACGGAGCTTTTTGCGCCATCCTTTGTGAAGTCGCGCAGAAACGAGTTGCCGGTACCCAGCGGCAGGAATCCCAGTTCAATGCGCTCGGCAAGCGTTTCGCGCCCGAAAATTCCATTGAGGATCTCGTGCGCGGTGCCGTCACCGCCGACGGCGAGAAAGCGGCGATAGCCCTGTTCGTAGGCTTCAAGGGCCAGTTGGGCGGCATGGCCCGGCCCGGACGAGGCGATCACGTCCACACGCAGGCCGCCCTCCCGCAGTCGCGCAAGCTGCGCTCCGGCAAGCTTCACCGTACGCCCGCGGCCGGCCGCAGGGTTCACAATGGCAAGAAAGCGTTCTCTCACAGTTCTTCCGGTAAGGTGATTCTACCTTTTCCGGAGCTAAATCGGCAGAACGGCGTTATTCCGGTCCAGTGCGCCAAGGCGCTGCGCCAGAGCCTTGCGGATAATTTTCAGCGACGTGGTAAGTGGAAAATCCTCGGAATAGACGACGATGCCATGTACGCGCTTGTAGTTGATCAGGCGGTTGTTGCGCACGGCGATTTCGGCGCGCAAATCCTCGGTGAAAACCTGGCCGGGCTCCAGATGGATGACCAACACCAATTGTTCGCGCAACATGGAGCGCTGCGGCCAGATGAAGTTCGCGGCGAACACGCAGAACTCCTTCACCTGCAACCCTTCAAAGGCGCTTTCCACGTCCTCGGCGTAAACGTTTTTCCCTTCTTCGGTCACGATCATGTTTTTCTTCCGGCCAAAAAGCTGCAAGTGGCCGCGGCCGTCAAACCGTCCCATGTCGCCGGTCATCAGCCAGCCGTCCACAATCGCTTCCGCGGTCATTTGCGGCTCGTTCAAATAGCCCGCCATGACCGTTTTGCTGCGCACGGCCACTTCGCCAATCCCATCGGCGTCTGGATTTACGATGCGCACTTCCATGCCGGGCAGCGGTTTCCCGACCGTGTCCGCGCGAAAGGGCTTCAGATCGTTGACCGTGACCGAAGTTCCCGCTTCCGTCAGTCCATAGCCGTTCGCCACGGGGATGCCCAGGTCGTAGAAGAATTGCAGCGTCTGCGGCTCCGTGAAAGCTCCGCCAACGATAATGGCTTCCAGGCGGCCGCCAAAGGCTGCATGCACTTGCCGGAGCAGGCGGCGGCTGATGGGCAGGCGCGGGCGGCGCTTCGTCAAGGCGATGTTGATCTTTCGTAACGCCTCGAAGACAAGTTTGCGCGCCGGCGGCAGTTCGTCGAACCTTGCTTGCAGTCCTTTTTGCAAATTCTTCAGCACCAGGGGCACCAGGCTCACATAGGTGATGTGATACTTCGCAAAGGCCTCGCGCACATATTCCGGGCGCAACGTTCGCAGATGCACCACCGCGGCGCCACAGGTGAACGGCCCCAAAAATCCCACCATGAAATCAATGGCATGGTTTGTCGGCAGAATGCTCAGGTAACGCACACCCGGCCAAAACGGATACCAGGCTGTCAGCGAAACGCACTGTTCCAGATAATTTTCGTGCGTCATCATGCAACCCTTGGGGCTTCCGCCCGTGCCGGAGGAATAGACGATGCACGCAAGATCACCGCGCTGGCGTGGCACAAAGCCGGGCTCGCCGGTTCCTCTTGCCTCTTCCCAACGCCGCGCTCCGGCCAGATCGGCATTGGCCAGCGCTTCCGTCACAAATATGGTTTTCACGCTGGCGGCTTCCGCGCGCCCCGGTGATCCGCTCAGTTGCCGCCAAATACCGCACTCTGTGATGAGCACGCTGGCGCCAGAGTGCTTCAGCAACTGCCACTGCTCCTCGGGCTTCAATTTGTAATCGAGCGGTACCAGCGTTCCGCCGTCATGAAATACCGCGTACGCCGAAATCAGCCATTTCGACTGGTTCGTCATGATGATGGAAGCGCGGTCGGCGGCAGAAAACCCAGTCTCCTGCAACGCTTTCGCGAAGGGCAGCGCGCGCGCTTTGAAATCCCGGTACGTCAGGCGTTCTTTCTCTTCACCGCGGTCCGATTCGAACAAGCACACTTCGGCGGAAAAGGTATCCAGCGCTTCTTGCAGTGCTTCACCTATCGATGCGTATTGTTTCAAATCCAGCATGCAGACTGACCGTACTGCCAAAGTGGCAGAGTTCTCCGTGCAGGGAATATTAAAGGATAAAGCGTTGGGTACCGTGAGTCAAAAAATGCGCGTTGAACTTATTCGGACGCCCCTCTGCTGTCGTCTATGTTCCCGTGTCAGAATCTTGCAGCTACACAGGTTGCGGAAAAACCACGCAAATGTCATTCCTAGCACCGTTCGGTTTTTGAACCGGACGAGGAATCTGCTTTTCCCCCTGGTCTTTTGCGAAAAGCAGATCCCTCGCTCCGCTCGGGATGACAATGAATTACCGTTTCCCCGCAAGCTCTACAAGCGCGCCTGGATGCGTTCCGCGAGCGTCTTGAAGTCGCTCACGCCCTGAACCTCGTAGTCCGGCAATTCAATCTTGAAGTGATTTTCCAGCCGCGAAAGCAGGTCCAGCGTCTGCAGGCTGTCAATTCCAAGCTTCTTGTAGAAATCATCCTCGGCTCTCAGCGAGCCTGGCGGCACCTTAAATTGCAGTGTCGCGAGTTCCAGGATTTCCCGGGTAGTCTGATCCAACGTGCGCATACTGTATCAATTTATCATCCCCGGGGAGAGAAAGAAAACGTGGCGTGCCTATAGCAAAATCTAATCGCGCCGCGAGTTCCCTAGACTGCAGATTACGAGATTTCTTGTGGGAGCGTTCATACTTGCACCTCGCGAACGGTTTGTTGTCAGGGGTTTCTGGGGTGCTCTGCCACCGGCAAATGCTTCATGGGCTCGTCGGTCTCGACGAAGCGCGGCAAGCTTTCCATCACCACGGGCCGGCTGAACAATTTGCAGAAAAGGTCGATCTCTCTCTGCAATTCCTGGTAGGGGATCGGCTTCAAGAATTTTTTGGCCGCCACGCGGGTCTCCGCGTCAAACTTCGTCACCTGCTGCGCCATGGAACGCGCCACTTGCAGCGCGTAGCCTTCGCCCGCGAGATGCGACACGAGGCCCGCCTGCTGCGCGCTTTCGGCCTTGACGGTCCGGCCGGTGAAGAGCAGATCGCGGATAAAGCCATTGCCGACGTCACGCCGCAAGCGCGGAATTCCGCCAAATCCGGGGATCAAACCGAGGCGCAGCTCCGGAAAGCCAAAGCGCGCCATTTTGTCCGCCACGATCAAGTCGCAGACCAGCGCGAGTTCCAGCCCGCCGCCCATGCACAACCCGTGCACCGCGGCGATGGTTACAAACGGCGCCGCATCCAGCGCGTTCATCACCACATGGATACGCTTCAGGAACGCGCGCATGCCCGTCGCGCGTTTTTTTGGCGAGAGTGGCAATGCGCCCTGATACAGCTCCTTCAAATTTGCGCCCGCGCAAAAACCACCGGGCCGCGCGCTGGTGATGACACACGCGCTGGTGATCGGAGCCAGGCTATCAAACGCGGCCACGAACTTCTCGAGATCCGCCAGCATGACCGTGCCGATTTCATTGAGCGGCTCGAAGTCCAGCGTCAGCTCCACGACGCCATCGCGCCATTCCCAGCGCAGCGCCGCGCCGCGGAACTCTTTCACCGCGCTTCGGCTGGTACGCCCTTTGCTCATGCCTTCACGCCCGCTACCGCAGCCTGTTTCCGGTACATCTGCTCAATTTCTTCGTGGCACTCTGCGTTGATGGCATCCCGGCGCAGTTTTCCATTCGTCGTGAGCAGGCCGTTTTCCGGTGTGAACGCCTCGCGCAGAATCGTGAAGCTGCGCACCTGCCGGTAATGCGGCAATTCCGAATTCACCAGGTCCAGCGCGGACTGAACCGCCTTGGCTTCCACGGCTCCTGTGACGAGTGCGCATAAGTAACCGCGTCCATTGCCCACAAGCACGACCTGCTGCGTCCCCGACAGGAGCTGCGCAAGCTTCTCTTCGATCGGCTCCGGTGGGACGTTGTGGCCGGAATTCAGAATGATCAGATTCTTGATGCGCCCGCTGATTCGCCAGTTCCCGCGGGAATTCACTTCGCCTTGATCGCCGCTGTGAAACCAGCCGTCTTTCAGCACTTTCTCCGTTTCCACGGGGCGGTTCCAGTAGCCCGGGAAGATGTTCGGGCCGCGCACCAGAATTTCGTCGTTCTCTCCGCTGCGCATCTCAATCCCTGGTATGGCTTCCCCTACGCGGCCGGGCTCCGCGGCGATCCGCGGATCGTCCAGGGTGCAAAGGGCGGTGGTCTCCGTGAGGCCGTACCCCTGCAGGACGGGAATGCCCAGCATCAGGAAGAATTGCTGCGTCTCCGGGGCCAGCGGCGCGGAGCCGCAGATGAGCGCGCGCAGATGAGGGCCGAAGCGCTCGCGAATCTTGCGGAAAATCAGTTTGCGCCCCAGGAACAGCCAAAGGGCGTCTGAGGCGCGTTGCTGGTTCTCCTGCCCGCGCTCCCAGGCTTCGCGCGCTTTTCGGAAGATTTTCTGGATCGCGGCGTCCCGCTTCGCAATAGCGTCGAGAACGCCCCGGCGCACCCGCTCCAGCAGCGTGGGCACATTCAGGAAGTAGTGCGGCGAGGCCACGCGGATTTCATCGGCCAGGCGGTTCAGGTCCGTGGAAAGTGTCAGGGCGCTTTCCCGCGACATGCAGGAAAGAAGAATAATCCACGACCCCGCAAAACTGAGCGGCAGATAGTGAAAGACGCGATCCGGCTCCCGGGTGGCGCCCATCAACTGATCCAAACGCTCTGTCGTGCAAGCCAGCATATGATCCAGATTGCGCACGTTCAGGCAGACGCCTTTCGGTTCGCCCGACGTGCCTGAAGTGTAGATGATGGTAACGAGATCTTCGGCGCGCAGCGGGTGGGGCGCGGCCGTGATGCCCTTGCCCGCGGGAACATTCCCGAGCACCTCGTCGAACGTCACGCGCACCGGCGCCTGCGGCCACACGGCGGCCACCGCTTCGCCAAGCGCCGCATCACTCACGATGAGGAGCCGCGGGCCGCAATCTTTCATCATGCCCGCAAGTTCGCTGGCAGCTTGCCGCGCATAGAGCGGGACGACGATCGCGCCTTCCGCCATCAACGCTAAATCGAATGCGACCCAGCGGATCGAATTCGGCCCCAGCAGCGCGCAGCGGTCCCCGGCTTGCACACCCGCCTGCCGCAAATACGCGCGGGCGCGCGCCACAAGGTCAAGCAATTCCCTGCCCGAGGCGCTGACAAATTCTTCGCCCCTGACCTCGCGCAGCACCACGCGCTCCGCCGCCTTTTGCAGCTCCGCAAAAACGTTTTCGAGGAAATTCGTCATAAGGACTCAGCGGCCCGCCGCCAATGCCGCGGGCGTGCGATCGTACGTTTCCACCAGCTTACGCAAATTCTCGTTCAATGGCGGCAAATTGTCTTCCCAGCTCACCACACCGCGCCGCAGCGGAAACTCCGGATAGGTGCGGCGCACTTCATCTTCCAGGAAGATGGCCATGCGCGCCATGGCTTTCAGGTTGCTCACCACCGTTTTGCCGATGTTTTCGCGGATGGCTTCGGCTTCCGTCACCAGCGATTCCATCACCTGCAGCAACCGTGGCTCGAGATCGGGATCGTCCACGGTCAGGAGCAAGTGCTGGTGGCCGCGCTCGCGCATAAGGTTGCGAATGCGTTCATCCATGGTCACGCCCGCGGAAACCACCTGCGCCGGCATGCAAGTGACGATCCCGTGATAGCGCGAGGAAACCACGTACGTGCACGCGCGCAGGATGGACACCAACTGGAACATGTCGTAATTGTCCGAAGTCAACACCGGCGTGCCGGGAATTTCCTTGGCGATTTCCCGGCACGCGACCGCGTCCAGGCGTTCCATGGCCACGAGAATCGGGAATACGCGATGCTTCTGCAAAAATGCCTTTGCCGCTTTGGCGTAGCCGGAGACGTACTGCGCGAATTTGCGATCCACCTCGGCGCCCGATTCGAAGAAGTAGATGGTGCGGTACTGGCTGTCCTTGTAGGCGCCGGTGGTGACGTGCGCCAGATATTTTCCGATGGAGGCGCGCACGGGCCACACAAAGGGATGGATGGGACACAGCGCGAGGATCGGCGTCTTTTCGTCCCAACCCGCTTCCCGCAAGGCTTTGCGCGCGTATTCCGGCGGATGCGGTTCAAAGGTCCACGCGGTGTCCGCTCCCAATTCGTTCGGCACGCCCAGTCCGCTGAGCAATTGCTGCGATTCCAGGCTGCGGGTGATCACCAGCGATTCGCGGGTGTAGCGCGCGCACATCTGTTTGATCAGGTCGTCCATGTGGCCGGCATCGCCGCCATAGGCCACCGACAATTTGTTTTCCCCGGAGGCTATTCCCAGAGAGCCAATCATCATGGTGGTGAGAGCGTTCGCGAACTTGCTCTTGAACATGGAGCCTTCGCACGCCACCACGCCGTGATTCGCATGCACTTCGCGGAACAGAAATGGCGGGTACACGTCCGGCAAATGCACTTGCCGCGCGCCCTCAAAATATCCCTTGGTGCGATCGAAGTTCTGCGTCATCACGCTGAAGTCGACATTCTCCGCACCCAGCACATGGCGCACCTGCCGCAGAATCTCTTGCACGCGGACGTCGCTGCCCGTGTTGCGCGTGCCGTTGTAGCCCGCGAACAGGATTTTCAGTTTTTCGCCGGGTGTCCAGCGCTTGCCGAGGCCGAACATCCAGCCAAACCGCCGGATTTCGATCAGCGCGCTGACCCAGGCAACGAGTAGAAAATCCGTCATTCGCCCGCGCTCCCCACACTCTTCGCTTCTTGGCCGGCGGCATCCTCCGGCCAAGGCTTCGCTGGATACTTGAACTTATTCTTCCGGCTGAATTGCAACAGCGGATAGGCGTAGCTGGAAAACTTTGCCGGCGCTTCTCCCATCTCCGAAACCACCCGCGTATTATCGAACACCGTATTCCAATCCAAATATGGCCAGAAAACTTTCATCAGCGAAGCGCCATAGCCCACCGCGCCGCGCTTGAAGGCCAGCCAGTTGACCGTCTTCGAGAACGGGCCTCCCAGCCACGGCTGGTACGTTGGCTTGCTCCCGCCGCCCTGTTCCGCCAATGCGTCCGTCAATTCCTTGTAAGTCTGCGAACCCGTGCCCGAGGACAAATGATAAATCCCAAAGCCGGGCTTCTCCATCTGATGAATCTTGACGATGGCTCCGCCGACATAATTCGCCGGCACGATGTCGATCTTGTCGTCCGGGCGCAGCGGCAACACGGGCAAGCGCGCAAGCATGGCAAAGGCCTGCACCATGTCGAACTGCGACGTCTCTGGCCGGCGGCTGTCGCCCATCACGATCGCGGGCCGGAAGATGGTGTGGGGCACATCCGGCAGAAGCTGGTGCACCATGTGCTCGCTGAATTTCTTGGTGCGCGCATAAGGATCGTAATCGGAGCGGCTCCAGTCAATCGAAGCGTCTTCAGCAACAACTTCATTCTGCCGTTTCCCGGCCACCGCTACGGTGGACACGTGCGAGTAGCGCCGCAGCCCGTGACGATTCTGCGCGCGCCGCGCCAGTTGAATCACCTCGAGCGAGCCGCGCAAATTCACGTTTAAGCACTGCTTTTCGGATTTGCGGTTCAGCGAGGCCGCGCAATGCAGAATGGAATCTGTGGAATCCACCAGCGCGTGGTATTCCTCATCGTCCAAGCCGAATCGTTCGCTGGTCAAATCGCCGCGGAAAATGCGCACGCGCGATTCGAGATACTCGAGGAATTCGGGAAACGCGAAGTGGAGTTGCAGCGATTGCCACAGGCGTTCGCGGGCTTTCTGCAGCGACTTCGCGCGCACCAGCAGGTTCAAGCGGTCCGGGTGCCCCGTGAAGAGTCCCGCCACCACATAGCTGCCGAGATATCCCGTCGAGCCCGTCAGGAAAATGGCCATATGAGGATCGCGTTGCGGCTTAGCGCGTCGCCGCCGATGCTCCCGTGGAAACCGCGGGCCAATCGAGCAGCCGCGGCTCGCGCGCTTCCAGCGGCCGCCCTTCCATCAACGGGTAGCACCACCGCCGCAGCGCCGGTATGTGAATGTTAATCCAGTAGTCCCACCAGTCAATCGTTTCCGGCGAAAAGTCGAACATCTCTTTCTCTTCGGGGGGGAGCGCCGCCGAGAGCAGCCGGGCATTCTCGCACTCAAAGACGTGCTCATTGTGCAGAATGAAGGGTTCGTAAAGTTCAATGAGCTTTTCGGCGCGCCCCAGGTCGCGCTCGGTCTTGGCCAGCGGCGGCTTGCCCAGGTGCAAGATCGCCGCAACCTTGTTGATGCGCGAGACCACCGCCTTTTGCATGGGAATGGACATGCGCTCGTAGCGCAGCTTGGACACGGGAATGGTCTCCATCTTCACCTTGAGCCAGTGATCGATGCCGGGTTGCGATTTGTAGTGCTTGCGGTGCGCGAGCCCCGTTAATTCGATGGAGCGGCCCATGTTCACAGGATTGATTCCCGAAGTGGCCAGTTGGTAGAGCCGCGCATTCTTGCGTAGCACCAGGGCCGCGGCGATCAGCGTCATTCCGCGCGTCACCATGTCCACGGGAATCACGTCCAGGCATTTTCTTGCGTTCGACGGGAGCTGCCGGAAATTCGTGCCCAGCAGGTACGACAGGGGCCCCGAGGTGTTGATCCCTTCATTCCATCCGGTGAAGGGCGTGCGCGTGGAACTCTCCACGATCGAGGGCCGCACAATGGCAATGGCCAAATCGCGGCCGCGCTGCGCCAGCAACGATTCGCCGAGGCTTTTCGTGAATGTGTAGGTATTCGGCCAGCCCAAATGTTCCGCGCGCTTCATCGCCGCGCGCACCAGATGGTTGCGCACCCAGCGCGCCCGGTTTCTTATCAGCACACCGTCGAGCTCCGCGGCCGCCACTTTGCTGGGGTCGCCACTGCGGCCCAGCGCCTGCCGGCGCAACGCCTTCGCCAATTCCGAGCTTTCCGCGCGTTCCTCAACCCTTTTCACCATTTCCCGCAGCGAGGCAATCTCCCGCTCGGCGTCAAAATCCGGGTGATTCGCCGGGTTGTAATTCACGCGCAGCTCTTCCCCCACGCGTCCATCTTTCATGCCCACGACGTAGCAGGTGGAAAGGTGGATCAGCCCGGCATGCTCGCATTTGCGGAGGAACTCTAGAATGTGGTTCACGGGGTCGACGTTGGAGGAGAGCGCATCGCGCAAGTCGGGATTGAAATCCGTGAGGCCCGCGCTGTTCGCGATCACGTCCACCGACTGCTGCAGCCGCGCCTGCGTTTCGGCGTCGAGGCCCAGGCCCGGCTGGCTGGCATCGCCTTCCACCACTTCCACTTTGTCTTGCAGGAAGGCCGCCAGGCGGGCTCCGTGCCGATCCTGCAGGGTGTCGAAGGTGGGCGACTCCTCGACAATTTTCTCGAACCGGCGCTTCGCGGAGGTGGTGCGGTTACGACGGACGAGCAGCGTGATTTTGCGGATGTTGGGGATTTTTTCCAGCAGGTCCACCAGCCAGACTTTCCCGATGAAGCCGGTCACGCCGATCAGCAGGATGTGTTTCCCGGCCAGCGTCTCGCGCACGTTCAGCCGGTCCACGCGTGGCGTATCGCTGAAGAGTTCCACCGGCCGCCCCGCTGGTGGCTTTGGACGCGCCACAGGCTGCACGGCAGTTTCCAGCAGCTCGGGCGTCTTCTTCCAATCCAGTTGCGAGAGCAGCTTGTCCTTACGGAGGCGCCCGTCCGCCGAACCGCTGGCCAGCCACGCGAACGGGCCTCGCGGCCGGATCACCGGCTCGCGCAAACGCCCCGTGGCCACGCCGTCGCGGAACTCCAGGCGGTTGGCGATGAAGCCCTGCGCGCCGAAATACTCGGCCATGGGCCGCAAAATATGTTCCAGAAGCTGCCCCACCAGCACCACGCGCTCGCCGCTGCGCACAGCATCCACCAGCTTTTGCACGGCTTCATGCCGCATCCCAGGCTTCAGCACATATTGAAAATATTCCTCGCCAAGAAGGTCCAGGCGGTCGCGCGTAATTCCCCGCAGCACACTGTGGAGAAACCGCGTGGCAAACGTGCGGCTGGAGAAATAAGCCGGCGGGCGCAGTAACGCCACAGCCGCCATGCCGCTGCGGCGAATCCAGCGATCCAGGAAGCTTTGACTGTTCCAGTTGAAGAAGCCCACGCTGCGCAGTGCGCTGATCTCGAAGAGCGAGCCCTCCACGCGCCAGTAGCTCACCTCGCGCACACGCCCGGCTGCATTGCCATTCAGGTTGGGAGAATGATCCAGCATCTTTTTTCTAGAGACTCGAGCGTTTGGGAACTGAGGCGTTCTGAAATCCTACGCAATTCCGCTTGCCCCTGCAGCTGCACGTTGCTCTGCTCCGGAATTGTGGCCCGGCCGCCTCCCGATTGCTCAGGGCCCCCAAACACGCGCGTCCAGACCGCTTGGAGTTATCAAAATTAGCATCCCCACGCGCTTCCCGCAACCTGTCTGCGCGACCGTACGCGCGCTCGGGCGCTAGTGCTCGTCAGTCGCTCGTCCGGTGAAGGCAATTGCGGTTAATCGGTCACTCGTCGACTAAAGCGTTGATCAGGCAAGTTACGCGTATCCGGCCGGAGACACGTTGAACATCGAAGAGGGATTCTGTCCCAAAACTCACTCCGAGCTACCGGGATACTTCTGTAGGTAGTAAGAAAGAAACTGTTCTTGCTGCGGAATTGGATTGTAGAAGGCGACTTCAACGAGTCGGTTTCTACTGTACCAGCCAAAGGAATTCGATTGATGTTGATAATAGGAAATTTTGCCATCTGGGCGCTGTTCCGAGGAATTCCACTGTCCCTGGTATCGCGTGATCTTACCGCCCAGATGACGTTCCTCAGTCACATTTGTTGAGCTGCCTACGTGGTTGAACATGGGAGGCTTACTCGACAGCTCTGTCTCCGGCCATTCTTCGATATAAACGGTCACGAACTGTTTCGTCGCCGTACCGTAGCTTCCCGCACAACTCACCCGACCGTCAAAGAAGAGTCGCGGACCACAGTGTCTGTTTTCCGTCGCGTGTACGCCTGCTATCGAATCCGGAAACATCCCGTCAGGCACGGGCTCGTTAACCTGAAGCTTGAACGGCTTTTGATCGAAGCCGACATTGGCTATGTATAGTTTCAATCGCTCAAGACAAGTCTTTGAAATCGCTCCATGATCTACTTCATTGCACAATTCCCGGCCAATCCTCACTTCTTCATACGAATCCACATGCACAAACGCTGCCCGATACGTGTTCAATTCCCGGCAGTTCTCCTGCAACGAGGCGCTAGCGATTTTTTTGCATTCGTTTACGTCCTCTAGCACTGGAATCAGCGGAATCGAAATGCCCCACCAGACACTCTTATACATACATGTCGGCGACCATGCCTGATCGCATCCGTGACTCCCGAAACTGACCGTCAAGGGGAAATACCTTCTATCGGTTAGCGGGGCATTTCGGCGGTTAGCCAGCGGGCTGTAGAGAACCAGGTCGTTCGCGGTGCGCTCTTCCATTTCGCTGAGCTGGCTTCCTCCATTCACCGTCACCCAATAGGACCGGAACTGCGTCGGAAGCACGCGCCAGCTGAGACCTCCGAGAAGAAAAAACCACCCGAACACACCCGTCGTTGCGCAGTGGTTCACCTCCGTGTTCACTGACCAACCTTCGTAGCTACTCGATCCGAGCGTCAAGCCCACCCCTCGAACAGATTTGCCAGTAACCGCGTCAACGACTCGCCCGTTAACCGGCGGGATGACTTTGACAGCAAGCATAAAAAGCAGGATGAGGGGAATCGCAGAGAGCAGAACGACGATACGTCGGCGGCCCTTGCGGACACCGACCTGGTTCCCTTCCGAGTTATGGCTCATTCGTTTCGCCGAGGGTATCTAAGCAATGATACTCCTGATGACAACTCGCTCGCTTCAACTCCTCGAAGCTCGAACAATCGATAACTAGCCTACAACGCAATCGCGTTGCGCGGGGGTGGGATTGTTTTGAACCGCGAGCACTCGGGTGGGAGGAAAAATTAGCTTAGACGCCCCAGCCGTATTTTTCGGCGTGCTCGAAGGTGCGCTGCATTTCCTGATGCAGAACTTCCAGGAACGCGGAGGCGCTCACCGTCTTCGTGCCGGGTTCGCTGATGTCCGTGGTGCGATAGCCGCCGTTCAGGACGCGCACGAGCGACTGCTCCACCCAATCGGCCTCGAGGCCCAGGCCAAACGTATCGCGCAGCATCATTGTGGCGCTCAAGATCGAACCGATGGGATTGGCGACGTCTTTCCCGGCAAGCGTCGGCGCCGATCCGTGAATGGGCTCGAACAGCGGCGCGCTGGTTCCAAAGCTGGCCGAGGGAATCAAGCCGATGGAGCCGACGAGCGCGGCGGCGGCGTCGCTCAGAATATCGCCAAACATGTTGGAGCTGAGGATCACGTCGAACTGCGTGGGTCGTAGCGTGAGTTGCATCGCGGCATTGTCCACGTACATGTGCTCGAGCTTCACGCCCGGGTACACCGTGCTCATCGCAGTGACCGTGCGGCGCCAAAGCTGCGAACTCGTCAGGACGTTAGCCTTGTCCACCGAACACAGCCGGCGCGAGCGGGCTTCCGCGCGGGTGTAGGCAAACGTCGCGATGCGCTCGATTTCCGGCGTGGAGTAGGACTCCGTGTCAAAGGCGCGCTCGACGCCATTCTCATTCACGTTGCCGCGCTCGCCAAAGTACATCCCGCCGGCCAGTTCGCGCACAATCTCGATGTCCAGATCGCCCAGGCGTTCCGGGCGCAGCGGCGAAATCCCGCGAAGCGGCTCGAGCACTTTCACGGGCCGCAGATTCACGTACAGGCCGAGGCCTTTCCGCAAACCAAGCAAACCCGTTTCGGGCCGCTTTCCTACCGTCAGCGCATCCCACTTCGGGCCGCCTACCGCTCCCAGAAACACCGCGTCGGCTTTGTGGCAAGCGTCCAGCGTTTCATTGGGCAACGGGCTCCCGGTTTTATCAATCGCCGCGCCGCCAATCGGCAGTTCGATCGTTTCAAATTGATGCTGGAATTCCCGCGCGCATTCTTGGAGCACGCTGGCGGCCGCGCGCGTCACCTCCGGGCCGATGCCATCGCCCGGCAGAAGCACAATCTTCTTCTTCAACTTCATCGTGGGGTCCCCGTTCTAACAGGTTGCTAAGAAATGCTTAAAGACTTTTCTTCAGGGGCTAAAGCCCATTGGTTGCAGGAGCTTTACGCCGGGGCTGAAGCCCCGGCCTCCTAAAGAGGGCCTCCTAAAGAGAAGGACTTCTTCCGCGGCCTGCTAAAGATTGTAGCGCGGGTCAGACCGCGGGTGCGGCTTCGCTGGCCACTGGCACGGCTTTACGGCGCATCACTTCATGGGCGATGGTCATGAGGTCGCGCGCGCGCACCTGCTTGGACTGATCGGCCAGCGTGGTGACGCGGCGGTAGCATTCGGCGAGTTCGGCGTCATTCGGGTCGTAGCCGAGTTCCGTGAGCGACAACCGCAGCGCATGGCGACCGGAGTGCTTGCCGAGCACCAGCGAACGCGACGGCACGCCCACGGCCTCCGGCGAAATAATCTCGTAGGTCAGGGGATTCTTGATGATGCCGTCCTGGTGAATGCCGGCTTCATGCGCGAACGCGTTTGCGCCCACCACGGCCTTGTTGGGAGCCACCTGCGCCCCGGTAATCTGGGTCAGCAGGCGGCTGGACTTGTAGAGTTCGTTCAGCTTGAGTTTCGTGGCTATGCCAAAGCTTTCCTTGCGCACTGCCAGCGCAACAGCCACTTCTTCGAGGGCGGCGTTGCCCGCGCGCTCTCCAATACCGTTTACCGTGCACTCAATCTGACGCACTCCCGCGCGGACGGCGGCCAGCGAATTGGCCACCGCAAGGCCCAGGTCATCATGGCAATGCGCGCTAAGAATGATGTGCTCGGGATCGCCCAGGTGCTCGCGCACTTTAAGGAACATCTCGGCATACTCTTCCGGCACGGCGTAGCCCACCGTGTCCGGCAGATTCAAGACCGTGGCGCCGGCATCCACGGCGATCTGGCAAGCCTGGCACAGGAATTCAATTTCCGTGCGCCCGGCATCCTCGGCGGAAAATTCCACTTCCGCAACGAGATTCCGCGCCAGCTTGACCATCGACCCGATGGCTTCCAGCGCCTGCTCCCGCGTCATGTGCAGCTTGGCCTGCAGATGCAGGTCAGAGGTGGCCAGGAACACGTGCATGCGCGGCGATTTCGCGGGTTTCAACGCTTCGGCAGCGGCCAGAATGTCATCCTTGCGCGCCCGCGCCAGAGCTGCGATGGGCACTTCGCGAACTTCCTTAGCCACGGCCAGCACGGCTTCCAGGTCGCCCTTCGAAGCGATCGGAAAGCCAGCCTCGATGATGTCCACGCCCAACGCAGCAAGCTGGTGCGCCATGCGGATCTTCTCTTCCGTGTTCATGGAGAACCCCGGCGACTGTTCACCGTCGCGGAGGGTCGTATCGAAAATGCGGACGTGGCTCATGGGTACCCCCAAAGCTGGAACTCCAGTAACGCATGTCCGGAGGGCTTTAGTCCAATTTATCTTGGTTCTATAATTTATAATTTTAGCTTATACTAGGCAAAACGGGCCGGGGAGCCGGCAAAGTCCCCCGTCAGCCCCAGCGCGGCGGGCAGTCTTTCTGCGCGCCCGAAAAGAGGCTCTATCGCTATGGATCTAGGCGAATTGCAGGTTTTTCTCATGGTTGCCAAGGAAGGCAGCTTTTCTCGTGCCGCCGAACGGCTTTACCGCACGCAGCCCGCGGTCAGCCTGGCCATCCGCAAGCTGGAGGATTCCCTGGGCCAGCCGCTCTTTGTCCGCGGCGCCCGCCCCGTGCGCATGACCGATGCCGGCACACTCTTGCGCGAATATTCCGAGCGCTTGATCAACCTGCGCGACGAAGTTAAGAAAAGCCTTATGGAGCTGGAGGGGCTGAAGCGCGGCGAGCTTGCCCTGGGCGTCAACGAAAGCTCCATCCACGCCTTGCTGCCGGCGTTAGCGCAATTCCGCGAACTGCATCCGGGCGTGCAGGTGCGCGTGCATCGCATGTTTTCGCGCGATATTCCACATGAGGTGGTCAATTACCGGTTGGACCTGGGAGCGGTTTCCTTTGTGCCGCGCGAAGCGCAATTGCAGGCCACGGAAATTTTGAAGGATGAGTTGACGCTGGTCGTGCCGCCCAAGCACGCCCTGGCCAAAAAGCGCGAAGTGGAGATCGAAGAGCTGGGCAAGGAAACGTTCATTGCGCACATCGTGGAATCGCCCTTCCGCCGCAAGGTGATCGAGCTTTTTGCGCGGCACCGCACGCCGCTGAACATGCCCATCGAAATGCCCACCATCGAAAGCATCAAGCGCTTCGTCCAGATGGGTATGGGTGTGGCCATCGTGCCGCGGATGTGCGTAACCTGGGAGATCGAGCACGGCTGGCTGAAGGAACTGAAGATCCGCCAATTGAGTATTCCGCGGCATCTCTACATCATCTCGCGCCGCGGCGCACGGCTCCCGCATGCCGCCACAGAGTTTATGCGCATTCTGAAAGGGGAATAGACGCCTCGGGCGCGCTGCGGAAACATTCGCTCTTTGGCAACGTTCTCGATTATCCTGTAAGCAGCCGCGTTTTCGGCGACGTCCTATGATCAGCGGATTGGCCATTCTCGTCATTGGGTTCTTTCTGGGCATGCGTCATGCCACGGACCCGGATCACGTCATCGCGGTGTCCACTATCGTGACGCGCGAGCGCTCCCTTTCCAAGGCGGCCCTGATCGGCGCGCTATGGGGCGTAGGCCATACGCTGACCATTCTGGTGGTCGGCGCCGCGATTATCCTTTTCAACCTGGTGATTCCGCCGCGTGTCGGACTGACCATGGAATTGGCCGTTGGCCTGATGCTGGTTCTCCTCGGCGTGCTGAACCTCGCGGGCGTCACCAAATGGCTCAGCGAAAAATTTTCGCCCGCGCATCCTCACCTCACCGGCGAGCACGCGCACATCCATGAGCACGGTTCCCACCTGCATTATCACTGGCACGAGCACGCCCCGGCCAAGGAACACCACGCCGACTCGCTCGCCGCGCCTAGCTGGCTGAGCAGCCCGTTCGCAAAACTCGGGCTATTCCATTCCTTGCGGCCCCTGTTTATCGGCATCGTGCACGGCCTCGCGGGCTCCGCCGCCGTGGCGCTTCTCGTTCTCACCACAATCCACAGCCCACGCTGGGGCGTCCTCTATCTTTTGATCTTCGGAGTCGGTACGGTCGGCGGAATGATCCTGATTACGGCGGCGCTCTCCCTGCCGTTCACCTATGCGGGTTCGCGGTTTGCCTGGATGACTCGCGGACTGGTGACGGCTTCCGGACTGCTGAGCCTGGGCTTCGGCTTGTTCATTTCCTATCAAATCGGCTTCGTCGATGGCTTGTTCACCAGCCATCCGAACTGGACGCCGCACTGATCATCTGCGTTTTACATCGAACGACATCCCGCGGGCTGGCAGAAAACCCCAATAAATGTCATTCCGAGACCCGTTCGCACTTTGAACGGGACGAGGAATCTGCTTTCCCCCTGGCTTACTGCGAAAAGCAGGTCCCTCGCTTCGCTCGGGATGACAAAACAAAGAAACGGGATGACCGCGAATGCAGCTTTTCAATCACCTGCTGGAAACGCGAAGACTCTGAGCCTTCTTGCCGTAATTCCCATAGAATTACGATCTACCCGCGGAGGCTTCTTCAACGGTCTTCGCAACCGGCAGGAGTTTCTGCAATCCCGCTACGGTAACAACCGCCGTCGCTTGGGGCGCCAGGGCTGCCAGCGCAAACGATTTCCCCTGATTCCGGCGGCTCACAAACAGCGAAACCAGCGCGCCCACTCCCGCGGAATCCAGGAAACTCACCCCGCTCATGTCCAGAACCACGCGCCTGGCGCCCTCCTGGCGCATCTGCGGGATAAAGCCGGCAACCGTCTCCAGGCTTAGCTTCCCTTTCAGTTGGTACACAGTGACGTCGTCGGTACTTCCAGCAGTCTTTTCAACATCAAGCGTAAATGGTGGCATAAGCTGCAGACAGTAGCCGAAACGCGGGGAATGGCATATTAACAGTTGTTAACAATTGGAGGCAGTGGGTAGAGAAGGGGCGGTGTTCCATTTTGGAACAGGTCTCCCTTACTTTGACGTTGCTCATTGCACAATCCATGTTGACGACCTATCTACATCACGCTACCGTCATACCGGTTCCCTCTCAGGCCCAAACATTATTTTTGTTCAGGAGTAGCGCGCTATGAAAGCGTTGTCCTACCTCTTTTTGCAATTTCCTTTTCGGAAGTGCGCCCCGCTATTGCTGCTACTCGGCATGGCTAGTCTGGCCATTTGCCAAACACCGCAGGAACACGTGTATGCCACCGGGACTGGCACGAGCAATCCAAGTGCGGCGGTCATTTCGGGGTTCGACAAGAACTCTCTTTCGGGCTCCCTCGCCGCGATTCCTTCCAGCCCCTTTCCCGCGCATAACGCCGCACCCATGGCGGTGGATGGACAAGGAAAGTTTCTATTTGTCGCCGGCCCCACAAGCATCGCCATGTATGCGATTGATGCGGCCAGCGGCGCGCTGACGGAAGTCCAGCGTTCTCCCTTTCCGTACATTCCCACGATCAATGCGAACCAGGCTCCCTCTGATCCACTCTCGATCGCCACTGAGCCCACTGGAAAATTTGTGTATGTCGGCTTTCAGAATGGCGATTACCAGACATATCCGAACATCCAAAGTTCCATCACCCCCTACGTGATCGATACTTCCAATGCCGCGGATCCGGTGCTGGATCTCGGTCCCCAGTTGTCATGGGATTTCAACGCCCAGCCGACGAACCTTTTCGTCGAACCCAGTGGCCGGCATCTCTACGTTGCGCTGGGTTCCAATGGCGGGAATCTCTACGCGGGATTTGATCTCTATGACATAGACGGGAGTACAGGCGAACTAACCAATCTCAGGACGATTGATACGCCCGATGTACCTTCCCAGGTCAGCGCGATAGACCCGCAGGGGCGTTTTCTGTTTCAGGCTTATGGCCAATATGATGGCTGGCTGTCGTCCTTCCAGCTCCCGCCTGCCGATGGACTTGTCACCATAACGTCCTCGGTCTATCTCGGTCATGCGACGTTTGCCCATGCCATCGTTGTGGATCCCAGCGGGGAATTCCTCTACGTCAGCGTGGGCGGAGCACCTCCGCCTTTCAATACGTATTCCATTGATCAGACAACCGGGGCGCTGGCGCAGCTTAGCAGTTCCACACAAACGCCGTTTCCTTTTGGCCAAGTGACCGTGGCTGATCCGCAAGGCCCTTATCTTTATACGTTGCTCAATGGTTCCGTGCACGGTTTTCAGGTGGACTCGACCACCGGCGCCGTCACCGAACTTTCGGGCTCACCCTTCACCGATGGTTCAGCGAACTACTATGAGTCCGGACTCTACATCACCAACACCAACCCTCAAGCTTCCTCAGGCCCCTATTTGGAGATAATCAGTGGAGGAAGCTTTCCGCAAACACCAGTCGGGACGATCTCTCCTCAAACTGTTACGGTTGGTTTAAGTAACATTGGCGACGTTACGATGACGCTCACCTCTGTGACGATCGCGGGCGATTCCACCAGCAGTTTTTCTCAGACAAATACCTGCACGGCCGTCCTTGCTCCAAACGCCGCCTGCCAGGTAACCATCTATTTCACACCCACAACCACGGGAGTGCTCGGGGCAACCCTGCAAGTGGTGGATAATGCTCCGGGGAGCCCGCAATCTGTCACACTTTCCGGGATTGGCACGAGCAGTACGACGCAGCCGCAGGTCTCTTTGTCCGCCAGCAGTCTGAGTTTTGGCAGCCAAACGCAAGGTACCTCGAGTTTGGCGCAAGTGATCACGCTGACCAATACGGGTAACGCTACTCTCCATATTTCAGCGATTAATTTGACCGGCTCTTACCCGAAAGACTGGACCCAGACGAACACCTGCCCAGCTCCGCTCGCTGCCCAAGGCACATGCACGCTCTCCGTCACCTTCTCCCCCAGCGACAACGGCATTCTCAGCGCCATTATCAGTGTCGCCGATGATGCGCCAAATTCTCCGCAGGCGATTAATCTTTACGGTAACGCGCCTCCCGCGGTGCTGCTGAACGCCTCCGCAAACGGAGGCTCGACTGTTGCCACCGTTCCCGCCGGGCAGACCGCCACTTACAATTTGCAGGCCATGCCCGGCCCTAATTTCACGGGGACAATCACCTTCGCGTGTTCTGGAGTTCCCTTTGGCGCGGTGTGCACTGTTCCCGCCAGCGTGGCTGTGGCCAACGGCGCCGCGACTCCCTTCACGGTTTCGATCTCAACGTTGTCTCCTTCGCAGGCAGCAATGTTTCCGGGGCTCCCGCGCCAACCTTCGGGCCGTCTGCGCCCGCAACCCGGCTTCTCTTTGGCGTTCTTTGCCGCGCTGCTTCTGTTCGCTCTGGTGTTGCACTCGAGAATCCAGTTGCCGGCACCACCACGGTGGCTGGCCTCCGCCGCCGCCGTGCTGCTGATGACCGCGCTGGTATTTTCGGGAATTGGTTGCGGCAGCGGAAGCGGCGGCTATTCGCAGTCGGTAAGCCCGCCGCCACCTCAGAGTGCCGCAACGCCTGTGATTACGCCCGCGAGCGGAACGTTTACCGCGGGGCAGTCCGTGACGATCACGGACGCCACGGCCGGCACAACCATCCACTACACCACGGATGGCTCGACTCCCACGGCTTCCTCTCCTGCTTACCAGGCGGCCATTCCTTTGAGTTCGTTGACCACCATACAGGCCATGGCGATCGCGCCCAACTATGCGAATAGTGCCGTCGTCAGCGCCACCTTCAAGTTCCAGACACCGTCTGGGACCATCACCCTTACACCGACAGCGACTCCCAATGGCTCAAGCAAGCAGCTCCCGTTGACACCGATGCTGTTGACTCTAAATGTGCAATGAGACGCGCTCGCTGATGCGAGCCGCCGCTGAAACGAAGGTGAGAAACGCTCAGGGCGCGTAGCTGACGCGATAGACCATGCCTGCGCCATCGTCGCTCACCAGCAACGCTCCATCGGGAGCCACGGCCACGCCCACCGGACGGCCATTCACGTTCTTGCCGCCAGGATCCGGCACCAGCCCGGTCAGAAACGGCACGGGATCTGCCGAAGCCTTTCCGTCTTTGAACGCAACAAAAGCCACTTGATAGCCCGCGCGCGAAGCGCGATTCCACGAGCCATGCTCCGCCACGAACGCGCCGCCACGGTACGATTCCGGAAACTGCTTGCCGGTATAAAACGCAAACTGCAAGGGCGCCACGTGCGCTCCCAGGAGCACATCCGGGATGATGGCCTTGGCGACGAGTTCGGGTTTCTGCGGCTTCACACGGGGATCGACGTTGCCCCCAATGTAGCTGTAGGGCCAGCCGTAGAAGCCGCCGTCCTTTAACGAGGTGAAGTAATCGGGCGGCAGATTATCGCCCAGTTCATCCCGTTCGTTCACGCTGACCCAGACCTCGCCGGTCAGCGGCTCGACCGCCAGACCAACCGCATTGCGCAAGCCGCTGGAGAAAATGCGCGAGTTCTTTCCGTCCGGATCGCACACCAGGACCGCGGCACGCCGCTGATCCTTCTCGAAGTCGATGTTAGACGAGGAACCCACACTGATGTAAAGCTTCTTGCCGTCCTTGCTGAACGCAAGGGTGCGCGTGAAGTGTCCTCCGCCCGTCGGCAGATCGAGGATGTGTTCGGCATCGCCTAGCCGCTTGGAGGTCCGCTTGTCGTAACGAAAGCGCAGCACTTCGCCGGTGTTGCCGACGTAGACGTAGTCATCGTGAAAGGCGATCCCAAAAGGCCGGTTCAAACCTTCGGCGAAATCCTCCCGTTGTTGTGCCCCGCCGGTGTGCTGCGGATCGCGGAGCACGACGACTTTTCCCCCACCCGTATCGGCAAGAAAAATATCACCATTGGGGGCAACCGCGAGGAACCGGGGCTGCTTGAAATCTTGGGCGAAAATATTGATGTGGAATCCGGCAGGGACGCTCGGCAGGAAACCTGCCGGCGGCTTAGTCTCCGAAGGACCATTGCCCGCCGATTCTGTCGCAAAGGGTGCAGGCAATTGCGGCTTCTTTCCGTAGGTCACTTGGGCGCTGGCAGGGCTCGCTGCCAGAACGGCGGTGCAAAAAGCAATGGTGAGATAGATCTGCGTGCGCATCGTTGCATTCCTCCAGGTCTGTTGTTTGTCGGACACCAGGTAAGATGCCACAGGTAAGCCGCAGGTTCCACGGAGAGTCCCCAGGGAGCGTCACGGGAGAGTGCGGCTGGCCATGAACGGCGCGGCGCCCATGGGAGGACCGCACTGACCTCTGAGGGTTCTGCAATTCCGCCGCATCCGATTGGGAAACTGAGCAACGGGATACGCATGGTGGAGAAAAAAGTTATGACTGGGGAGAAAGTTGTGGCTGGAAGAGCACCATGCGCATCGAGATCGTTCCAAACTCAATCCCTTCATAGGGATACGTAACGATGTCCTGCTCGTCTGTGCTCCCCAGGCAATACAAAATGGGGGCATAATGCTCCAGTGTCGGGTGCGCCTCGGCCAGCAACGTGGAGCCCCAGCGGTCCGGTTCTCCCATCGACTCCAGGTCCCTCTGGGTGATCGCTTCCTTCACTTTGGCGTCAAACTCCTGCGCCCAGGGAAACGCCGAGTCCGCCATTTCCCAGTTGATGCGGTGGAGATTGTGGACCAGGTTCCCGCTGCCAAGGATGAGCACGCCGCGTTCGCGCAATTCCTGCAATTCACGGCCAAGGGCGATGTGTTCGGCGAAGGTGCGCTGGTGATCCAAGCTCAGTTGAAACACCGGCACATTCGCCTTGGGGTAGATGTGCCGCAGAACGCTCCAGGCTCCGTGGTCCAGGCCCCATTGGTGATCGGAGAGCAAGTGATGCTCCAGAGCCAGGCGCTTGGCCTCTTCCGGTGCGCCGGGTGCCGGGTATTGCACTGCGTACAGAGATTTGGGGAAGCCATAGAAATCGTGAATCGTGCGGGGACGCTCGGCGGTCAGAACCTGGCTGCCGCGAGTCACCCAATGTGCCGAAACCACGCAGACCGCCCTGGGGGCAGGCAACGTCGCGCTGAGTTTCTCCAGGACTTGCGTGAAGGCGTTGTCCTCGATCGCGTTCATCGGTGAGCCATGGCCGATGAAGAGAACCGGCATTTTCTGAACGCGTGTCATCGCAGGGGGCCGCAACCTCTCGTAACCACTGGCGGGTCTCCTCCCTCCAAGGGAATGGGAAGCGGGCACGCCCGTTGCCTGCATGATAAGGCAAACGCGGACGTGAATCCCAAAAATGTTTTCCCGCATCCAAGGAATCGCAAGGCAGTTTGGGCTCACAGACGGCCCGTGGGGTCAGAGAAATGAAGAAGGGTCACGGATTGTGCATCGCCACGATCGCTGTCGCAGGAGTATTGAGCGGCCTTTTCGGCGCTTCCGGCGCAATCGCAGCGCACACGAACATGACTTTTCCGAGACCCGCGGTGGATGAACCGGTAGCCACTGCAAGGAGTCAGGAAGTGGCCGTTCTTTCCGGAGGCTGCTTCTGGGGCGTGCAGGCGGTCTATCAGCACATCAGGGGAGTCATCTCCGCCACCTCGGGCTACTCCGGCGGTAAAGCGGAAACTGCGCACTACGAAATGGTGGTGCGCGGCGATACGGGACACGCAGAGAGCGTCAAGGTCGTGTTCGACCCTTCGCAGATCACCTACGGCCAGGTGCTGATGATTTTCTTTTCCGTGGCGCACAATCCGACGGAGCTGGACAAGCAGGGCCCCGATTGGGGGCCGCAGTACCGCTCCGCCGTGTTTTTTTCGAGCGAGGAACAGAAACGAATTGCCCAGGCGTACGTTGCGCAGTTGGACGCCGCGAAGGTCTACCCGCAGAAGATCGTGACCCAAATCGTTCCGCTAAAGGCGTTCTATCCCGCGGAAGGGTATCACCAGGACTACTTGAAGCATCACCTGGATAGTCCCTACATCCAGATCAACGATGTGCCAAAGGTTGCCGGCCTGAAGAAGCAGTTTCCGCAACTCTACCACGAATACTGAATCCTTCCGCCTGACGCGCCTCACGATTACCCGGGGCGTTCTGCGACGTTTTCACTCCATCGAAGTTCCTGCTTGACTTGCTCGCCGCAGGAGCGTATTCAGGATCTCCACGCGCAGCGCTCCCTGCCGTTTGCCCACCCGCTGCTTCTGCCTCCTGCGCGTTCATCTCATGTTCTCTAAGGAGGAACTATGTGTGCAGTCAAGGCAATTCCGGACGGGTACCATTCCATCACACCATCCATCGTGTGTAAGGGCGCCGCTCGCGCAATTGACTTCTACAAGGAGGTCTTTCAAGCCAAGGAACTGGGCCGCATGTCTGGGCCGGGCGACAGCATCGGACACGCCGAGTTGCTTATCGGGGATTCACGTCTGATGTTGAGTGATGAGTTTCCCGGTATGGCCAACGCGCCGGATCCCACTGGCCCGTAATCGGCTTACCTCTTCATTTACACCGACAACGTGGATGCGCTGTACGGCCGCGCGGTGAAGGCCGGGTGCAAAGTGGAGATGCCGCTCCAAAACCAGTTTTGGGGTGACCGCTACGCCAAAGTCCGCGATCCGTTCGGCCACCAGTGGGGATTCGGCCAACATGTGGAAGACGTCACGCCAGAGGAGATGCAGCGACGCTCGGAAGCCTGGATGGCACAGATGAGCAAGGCAACGAGCGGCGACTGATCTGTTCTCCCTGACAACATTCTGATAGGGATGTGGCCCTGTCTCGCCCTGAGGCAGGGCCACTTTTTTTGGGTTCTGAGGTGCAGCCAACTCCATTCCGCAGAGAGCCGAGCAAGCCCTGAGAGCGACTCTGTACTAGGACCACTACCATTAGTACTCGTAAACCTATGTAAAGTGGAGTGTTAGGAACCAGAAGGACGATAGTGTGCAAGAAAAGTCACACTTGTCCTTAATAGGCTGATTCTGATAAAAATAACCTGTTTCTTTTCTGTAACTTGAAAAAATTATTTCTGGCACTTTACATGCACTGTTCTTGGCTAGGGTACCGCAGCCCTGTATAAACCTAATGGGAAAGCACGGGAGACACATGCGAAATAACTTCTTCAAGGTACTCGGACTGGTAGGTTTGGCACTCTTCTTGGCGTGTGCTGCTTATGCCGATGGCACACCGGTGAATATGGTGTTTACGGGCGTCAACGGCGTGAGTGACGGCCAATACTACGTGAGCCCGTACTACGGCACGATGAACGGAGCGCCCGTCACGCTATTCTGTGACGATATCAACAACGAAGTCACTTGGGGTCAGACGTGGACTGCAAATGTGACCAGCTTGGCCTCGGGTGTTTTCACGAACACCCGTTACGGCAATGGTTCTATCAATCCCAATCTCGGCGGCACCAATCCGCAGGTTCTTTATGAAGAGGCGGCCTGGCTGGTGACTCAGTTCGCATCTAATTCCTCTGACTACGTCACTCTCCAGCATGCCCTGTGGGATCTCATGACCCCCGGCGCTGAGCCTACAAACTTTACCAATGGCGATGTCGATGGGATATCGGTGGCGACGTGGCTCCAAGACGCCAATAACCACTACGGATCCATCAACCCGGCAGACTTTGAAATCGTCACCAACATTGGACCGCTTGCCTACACTGGTCAGGTGCAGGAGTTCATCGTGCAGACGCCGGAACCCAGCAGCCTGGCGTTGCTCGTTACTGGCATGCTCGCTCTGATGTTGCTGGTGATTCGCCGCGGCCGAGCTTAGCTGTACAGTTATCCCGATTCCCTCTTTCCCCTGAAACGCCCTCCGGCATCCCCGGAGGGCGTTTCCTTTTGTGGCCAGCACCGTATTGTCCCATCCTGCCGCTGACGCAACATCAGGAGCAGACACATGGCCAATCCTCTGCGCATTCTCCCAGTAGGAGCGGCGGGCACGCCGGGCGCGCGACAGTAATGTTTATCGTGATTCGAGCGGCCAGAGCCATGCGGCACCGCGAACGCCGCTGGCATCGCCATGCTTGGCCACCAGCACCGGTGTATCGGCTTCTCTCCCGAATACATACTCCTTCAACCGCTGCGGCACATTTCGGTACAGCCGCGGCACCTGCGATACGCCTCCGCCAAGAACAATCACGTCTGGGTCGAGGATGTTCACTATTTGCGAGAGGCTGCGCGTCAGGCGATCCTCGTAGCGCCCCAGGCTGGCCACCGCCGCGGCCTCTCCGGCCTCGCAGCGCGCGATGATCTCTTTACCCTTCAAACGGGTTTTGGTGGCGCGCTCATAATCGTCTTCCAACCCGGTGCCGGAAATCCACGTCTCGATGCAGCCACGAAGGCCGCAGTAGCACGCAGGTCCCGGGAATTCGTCGGGGTGCATCCAGGGAAGTACGGTATGACCCCATTCCCCGGCCACGCCGTTGCGTCCATTAAGCACGCGGCCATCGACGGCAATCCCGCCGCCGCAACCTGTCCCCAAAACCACTGCAAACACAACGTGCTTGCCCGCGCCCGCGCCGTCCGTGGCTTCCGAAACAGCCAGGCAGTTGGCGTCATTCGCACAGCGCACCTCGCGATGCAGGGCGTCGCCCAAGTCGCGGTCAAACGGTCTGCCAATCATCCACACGGAATTTGCGTTCTTCACCGCGTGCGTGAGCCGGGAAATAGTGCCGGGAATGCCCACGCCGACCGTCGCGTCGCGATGCAATTTGTGCTCGATGAGTTCGACACCTTCCTTGATCGCGCGCACGGTGCCGTCATAATCATGCCGTGGAGTTGGCACGCGGTGGCGGTGAAGTTCGCGGCCATCGTGCTCAAGGGCGATGAACTCGATTTTCGTGCCGCCAAGATCGATGCCGATGCGAAGTTTTGGAGTGGACTGAGACTTTGAAGGGGCGCTCATAGTTCCCTTGATTCTATCCGCAAAGCAAGCAAATTCCATCCCCCTCGAATGACAGGCCGCTCCTGAATCGGTTTCTCGACGCGTTGACACCATTCCTACAATACCCGTAGTCGCTTTTCGGGAATAGTGCTGACGAAAAACCCCAGGAAGATCGGTTCCCTTCCTGGGGCTTCGCGGTCGTGGGGCGATTCGGCTAGAAGTGGAAGCCGAGCTCGACGCTCTCTGTTCGCGGCGTCACATAGTGCGTGCCGCTGAACGTGGAGAGGAAGTTGTACAGCGCGGTCTTGTCCGTCAGGTTGATCACCGTGAAGCGCAAACTCCACTTATGCCGGTCGCCGTTGAACAAATTGTCTTCGCCGACGGCAATGTCAAACAGGTTACGCGGAGCGACGCGCGGTGGATTCTTGTCGTCGTTCTCGGTGCCTGGCTTCGGTATCTGAAGAAGCGTTGATCCATACTGGGATGCGGAGCACAAGCCGTTCGCGCTGATTGGAACTCCCAGCGGATTGCTCGCGCTCGGCGGCGCCGCCCTCACGCTGCCGCAGAACAAACCTGCCTGGAATTGCTGATCGGGCGTTAGCGCCGAAACGTTTACGTAACCCGGATCACTTTGGTCACCCGCGCAATTCCCGCCAAAGCAGGGAACCGGGCCCGCTACAAGCCCGCTGTCATACCTCCAATTGGCGCCCACCCACGGCCCGCGTTTCCACGGCTGGTATTGCAGATGGGTCGTTTGGTTGAAAAGTTCGTCGTGGTCGATGCGGAATACTCCCGATCCGCCTTGTCCCGCGGGTGTCGCGCCTATGCCCGTGACTTGTGGCTGGAAGAACCGCGCTGCCACGCTGGAGGCCACGAAATAGGCGGTGAAACCGTGGAAGTTCGGCACGCTGGCGCGCAGCATGTAGCCGGGAACCTTCGAGTTGTGCCATTCAATCGGGAAGGTGATCGGCGTATTGCCCAGAATGCTGAAGTCGTACGCATTATGCGTGTACTTCCACATGTACTCCCCATCGACAACCAGGTATTTGCCGAAGGCTTGCTGGAATCCAGCGTGAAAGTCATTCCGAAAACCAGGAGTCAATGGAGCCGTGATGCAAGGATAGCCCTGCAGCGACGACATGAGGGCATTGACCACGGGGTCGTTGCAACCTTCGCTGGCCAGAACCAGGTTTTCGTTGAACGGCGTTTCGAGGGTACGCGCGTAGGAAATTCGCAGCACCGTGTTCGTCCGCTTGACGTTGTACGCAACTCCCAGGCGTGGCTCCGCCTGCTTTGTGGTCACCAGTCCGTTGTACAAATCGCCCCGAATTCCCAGATTGAACGACCAGTTGTTCTTCGTAATAGTGTCCTGAACATAAAGCGCCAGTTCTTTCACGTCCGTGTGGCCGCGGAAAAAGTAATAGTTCCCGCCGGTCGTCAAATCGTAGGGAGCCAGAGTCGTGCACGGTGCGGCGAGATTGACGCCGTTCACCTGGCAAGGGTTGCCATTGGCATCCACCAAGGAGGGCAGGAGCGTAGGGTCCACGATTCCCAGCGAATCGTTTTCCGTCAGAAAGGTGTGTTCGTAGGTGATGCCCGCCTTGATATTGTGAATTCCCTTCACGTAAGAAATATCGGATCTCAGCCCCGCGTTGGTCAGACGGCGAGCCTGGCCGATGCTCTCGCCCTGGAGATTGGGGGTAAAATCCGCAAAAGGATCCGCGCTCGGGTAGTAATGGTATTGGTCCTGGCGTACGAAGGCGCCGATGGTAAACACGGCCTCCGTGCCGATCAGGTGGACAAAGGTTGGAGCCACGTTGAAGGTTCCGATCTTGGAACGTTGATCCGCGGGGCCAACCAATTCGCCGTTGGGGCCCAGCCCTGCGTTGTCCACCACCAGGCCGTTCCATGCCGTGGCATACTGCGCGTCGAAGGAATTGGGTGTCTGAAACCACGAACGCGTATAGCCCAGGTTCAATTGGATCGTGTTTGTATCGGAGAATTTATAATCCACGCGGTCGAAAAAGTTCTCTTCGTTCCCTTTATCGTGCATAACCGACTGTTCCGGAGGATCGAGGAACCGGCCGGATTGTAGTCCGCTGAGCGCGATAAAATTCCCCCAGTTTTTGCCGCCGTACGCCAGGTCGGCCGATATACTCGGCGTGCCGAAGCTGCCGTATGACGTGGTTACGCTGCCATGTGGCTGATCGACCCCCAAACCGGAGCGCGTCGTCACTTTGATCACCAGGCTCGTTTTGTCACCAAATTCCGCTGGCGGTGCGCCGGAGATCACTTCCAGCGATTGAATCGACTCCGACGGAATCTGGTTGGAAAACACCTTGCTCTGCTGGTCCGTAATCTGCTGCCCGTCCACCGAGAAGGAGTTTGACGCGTGGTCGCCCAGACCGTGGAACAGTCCATTCGAGTCGGCCGCAACCCCTGGGGTCGTCAGCGTCACCAGCGAACTGACCGAAGAGGTCGAACTCTCGAGGGGCACGTTCTCGAACAATTCACGGTCCACATCCGTGTGAAAGGTCGAGTCGGTTTCCAGCAGGTCCGCGCCAGTCGATTCCACGACTACCGTGGTGCTGGCGGTCCCGATTGTCAGCGAGATTTCCACCTTGGTGGACACGGAGGAGCGCACCTCAACGTCCCGTGAAACCGGCGTAAACCCACTGGCGTTCACGCTCAGCTGATACGGATTAAACGGCACATTGGTGAAACGGAAAGAGCCGTCTTTAGCCGTGTTCGTCGTGCGTGCAAGACCGCTGACTGCGTTAGTAATTTCCACCGTGGCGTCCGCCACGGTCTTTCCCGAAGGATCTAGAACTACCCCTTCTATGGATCCAGAGTTACCCGTCTGCGCGAATACCGCCGCGGCAACAAAAATCGCTTGGACTGCAAAAAGAACAGCTGCTCGAAAACCGTATCGCATTCTTCCTCCGATTCCTCATGGAAACGTCAGCGTGACGTATCTGTGTTGATAGAGACCGCTGTAAAAACAGCGGCTGCGCGGCTAAATGGAGCCGCGCGACAAGTCACTATCGTGATTGGGGTTTACGACGCGAAGGAAAAAGGCGGGGCGCGGGAAGAAGAATGCCCGGAAGGCGGCTTCGCGAAGCTGACCTCCGAACAAACTACAACTTCACCGAAGGAAAAGATTGGAGTGCTGAACGAGATAAGCGCCACTGCCGGCGTGACGCCCAGATGGGCAACCTGGCAGAGGCGGCAGGCGGCTTCGTCCTGGCCATTGGCATGGAAGTGTGGCGTTACCTGTAGGAGGAACGCGAGCGAGAGCAGCGCTAGCGTGAGCGCTACT
Source organism: Terriglobia bacterium (assembly GCA_049514855.1). GTDB lineage: Bacteria > Acidobacteriota > Terriglobia > UBA7540 > UBA7540 > CAVROP01. The sequence goes on along the minus strand of JBEKUR010000001.1, from coordinate 14,314 downwards.
GGCCGGGCGAGCCGCCGGAAGATGGGATGTACGTCAAACAACATTTCCGTGCCTCCCGCGAATGAGCGTGTTCGGGGCGGGCCCCCTCTCCGCCATGCGAAAAGAGAACCTTACTTAATTTTCAAGCATGCTGCCGTGATTTGCAAGCTAACTTCCCGGGTAGATGTGGCCAGAAAGAAACCGCTTGTATCCGCTCCACCGGCTAGTGCCGTTCCAACTTGTTGCTACGAATGTCGGCCAGCCAAGAAGCGAGGCGTTGTTTGAGATAGCGCCCCCCTCGTCCCGTTTTGAGGTAACGCTCTCGCCGGCGGGCGTCGTCAATGCTCAAACATCCCTCATAGTAGATCAGACGCAAGGGCCGGCGATGGGCGGTGGAACGCACCACGTCTGAGCTGTGTTTCTGCAAACGCGCTCGCAAGTCGCCGGTGCTGCCGATGTAGAATTTCCCATCCTGCTCGCTCAACAAAACGTAGGAGTAGTTCATCGAACCTCCCAGCCATTTGGTCAAAATAGTTGGAACGGCACTAGTCGGAGAAGGCCGCCGAATTGACGCTGAGGAGAGCCATTACGTTTGCCACGACATGCGCACAAATCTCGCGGACTTCATCCTCGGACGGGTTTTTGCTGATCTCGTATTTCTCCATGGGGATGTAGTTGTTCAGGCTGATGAGCGGTCCGTAATGCGCATCGCAATTCTCCATGGTCATGACCCGGTAAAGCGGCTGATCGGGCCGCGCCAGATTGTAGACCCCAACATACAGCACGAATTTGGGCGCGGGGGCCGTGCCCCCCAGAACCGCCAGGCAGTTGTGATTCTGCGAATCCACCTCCGCGAATACCCCTTTGAGCAGCACCCCTTTTTCCGGGCGGGAATTCCCTTGAGGGGCCGCGTTGAAGCCACTTTTTCGGAGCGCCTGAACAAGTGCATCGCTGAAAAAGGCCTTGAGCCGCTCTGCCTGTTTGGAACTGGTTTCTGCATCCTGAAGAACGTGCGGTGATTCGCCGGAGGCTCGCACACCAAATTGCGACTTCTGAGGGGCGGGTGCCTGCGAAATGTCGGCCGGCTCTTTGCCCGGTGCGGCGTTTATGTCGAACAGTGATACATAGACACGAACCGCCTTCGGATTGAAGTCGGAGCTTCGTGCGCTGCTCGCCGTGATAGACACAGGCCCTGCGCTGCCGGGCCGCAATACCGGCGCGAGGCCGGCCAGCAGCACCACACTCGAAAACAGGTAAACACGCGCTGTGGCCATCGGTACCTCCAGACAAAAGAGCGGCAGCAGACAAAAGTTACCCCAGTTAGATGAATTTGCGGGAAAAAAGATGGGCGAAGTTGGAATAAAGATGAAATGAAGCTCCCCTGAGGTCAGGGGCAAGTACCTGGCGGCTTGCCAATTGGAAGTCTTGGTGCAAGGCGAGCGCCAAACACTTCCTCTTGGCACACTTCTATGGCACACTCTGTATGTGCCCATGAAGCCCAATCGAACCAGGCGAACGCACATCCTTCTCCCGGAAGACCTTGCGCGCGAAATTGATGCCCTTGCGGGACGCCGCGGACGCAGTGCTTTTATCGTGGAGACGGCCCGTGAAGCAGTCCGGCGTCGAAAACTCTTACGTTTCCTCGAAGGAGAGTCCGCTTCCTGGAAGGAACAAGATCATCCCGAACTCGCCAAAGGGGCTGCTTCCTGGGTACGGAAACTGCGGCGGCAAAGCGAATCCCGCAAATCCAAGCGCGACTAACTGCTGGCCTAATGAAGATTCTCCTCGATACTTCGGTCCTGATTGACGCTCTGCGTGCCCGCAACAATCGCCGCGGCCTGTTGGCAAATCTGTTGCACGAGGGCCATTCCCTGACCACTTCGGTGCTCAATGTTGCTGAAGTCTACGCGGGCATGCGAGCTGGCGAGGAAGCGCAAACCGCTGAATTCTTAAGCGGACTTGAGTGTTTCGAGTTGCAGGAAAACGCCGCGCGCCTGGCAGGCCACCTGAAGAACTCCTGGGCAAAAAAGGGGCGCGCGCTAACCCTGGCCGATACCATCGTCGCCGCCATTGCCATCGAAAACCGTTGCACTCTCTTTACCGATAACCGCAAGGATTTCCCCATGCCGGAGCTCCAGCTCCACCAGGCGTAACACACTTCTAGCCTTCGCCCGGCAGGGCGGGGCCGCCATCGGGGTTGTCCACAACCTTCTCCTGCGCAGGATACTAGTGCGGCCAAAGCCACCCGAAGGTGCCTGCGGTTAGGAGGCCGAAGACGAGTCCATCGATGACTTCCTTCAAGGTCATACCCCAGGGCTGGCCCTTCCAGATGCCATTGCTTAGGTTTCCCAGGCCGTAGGCCAGGAACGCCGCGGTACCAGCGACGCGGAAGACCACCAGATAGTTGGCGCCAGGCGCGACGGTGCGCCCCGTGAGATATGCGACGAAAAAGCCAACGATTAAGGTGAAGGCGAACCACAGTCCCAGAAACTTCGGCATCGCGGGCGGACCGCTGGGAAACACCGTCAGCATCCCCACGGGCCCCTGCTTGTATTTTTCGATCATGGCGGGCGACTTCATCTCCTTGTGCGTGCCGTAAGGGAAAACGTAGAGACCCCTTTGCAAACTGGCGGCGCGCAAGGCGGCAAGAAGCTTGTCTTCTTCGGGAAGCTGGCGGTAATCGCTGCGGTGGTAAGGAAGCAGCATGTGCATGATCGAGCTGGCGACAAGCACGATGATGGATGACAGGACTATGGGGAGCCAAAGAGCAGTCAGGGAAACCATACCTAGCCTCCTTAGGGGGCGAAGTGGAAAGCAAGAATTGCGGACGCGAGACTACACTTTTCGGGGGCAGCGGTCAAGCAAGCTGCGGGTTTGCCGGACGAGCGAAAGAGCGAATGACATCGCCTCGCTAATGAGCAAGAAATGCCCAGGGTCCACCCTCCGACCCCGAGGGCAGGCACCCGGCAACGTGTTTCGCTTCATGGCGCCGACCCGTGGAGTCTGTGCCCGTGGCTGGACACGGCTTGTCCCTGCGCCAAATCTGTACATCGGGACAGTTTTGCACCTCCCCGCCTTCCGTTAGCCTGTTATGGGGAGTCCCACACAATGCCGCGTCGCAACTCGGTCTTTTCGACTGCCTCTAGGCGCCCGGCGGGCACTCGCGCCGGCATTCTTTCACGGCAGGTCCTGGGATTCGTTTCCCCACTCTTTTTGCTCTTGGCTCTTTCTGGATGCGGGGGTTTGACCAACACGTCTGGCGGGCCACCTTCGCAAAACCCTCCACCTCGCTCTGTAAGTGTGGCCATCAGCCCAAAGTCCGCTCCCCTCGTTGAAGGGGCGTCCCAGCAATTTTCCGCAAGCGTTACCGGCTCCTCGGACACGGCCGTAACCTGGAGCGCCACGGGCGGCACGATTTCTTCAACTGGGTTATATGTGGCAGGAAGTACGGCGGGGAATTACATCGTCACGGCCACCAGCGCCGCCGACACCACCAAGTCCGCACAGGCCTCGGTCGCGGTCACGGCACCCGCTCCGCCTCCGGGCACGGCCGCATCCATCACCAAGGACGGAATCACCTGGACCTTCAGCGAAGCCGTCCCGGTGGGGCAATTCGTGAATGGCGATTACTATGTTGTTGGGCCGGTTACCGTGACTGCGATCAGCCCGCCGCCCACGACCTCTTCGCCTTACCTGAATGGTTCGGTGGTGGATTTGCCAACCGCCAATGGCAAGAGCGGATTTGATTCCCGGTTGAATGACGGCACGGACGAATCCTGGTGGTTTGACGCAACCCTGCGCTCCTATCCGACCATCACTCTCAAGCCGGGCGATGCGCTGGTCTCCTCGATTAGTCTGGCCACGATTCATTCCGTGCCCGAAGTGATGCGGGCTTCGGACATGAGCGTCAGTCCGGTGGCCTCCGACTCCGTTCTCACCGTTCTCGCGTCAGCGCCCTCGGCGGACGCCTTTCGTCCGTCTTATTGCGACCGAAACCAGACCATTTACCAAGCAAATAACTTGCAGAGAAATTTGTTGCCTTCTCTTGCGCCGCCGAATCCATCCAATACGCCGACGCTTGCTCAGTATGAAGCCCTCTACCGCCAGCCATGGATCGATACCAACGCCTTCCTGTTCGATGCGCCAGCAGACTACATGCCCAGCTACGGCCAGCACATCGCGTTTGCCGATTCCTACGCGGGGCTCCTTCTCATGCTGAACTTCCAGGCGGATCAAAAGGTCAACCTCACCAACTATTTTGTTCAGTACGGCATCGATCTCTACGGTTGTGTGCAGGCGGGTTACGGCTGGCCGGCGTTTGGTGGACACCGCAGCGGCAGGAAAATGCCGATCATCCTGGCCGGCATTCTTCTGAATGACTCGGGGATGAAGAACGTCTCGACAACGTACCCGGACCAATTCGGCGAGGACATGCAGACCCTGTACATCAATCAGTTGCCACCCGCCGGAACGTACCAGCAAGCGTGGCAGGGTGCTACGGTCATCTATGGCGGCCATTACGGCGTGCATGCCGCCGACTCCTCGCCGGTGAGCGCCGGCCTGTACGGGCCATACGAACAATTGCAGCCCGCGAACTGGCCCATCCTGACTCCGCCCGGCGAACAATTGGGCGAAGCCTATCGCCGCTGCTGCACATCCGTATCCTGGGTCGGTGAAGCGCTGGCGGCCTACCTGGTAAACGGCGAGAGTACCTGGAATCACCAGGCCTTTTTCGATTACGTCAATCGCTGGATGACAGAGAATGACACCCAGGCGGTGGCGGAAATCCTGGCGCAGAGCGGCTACGACTACAGCGCCAACTGGGAACGCCAAGGGCAAACGCAGTACTGGCTGGACGGAGAAGTTTCACAGCCGACTTTCATCGACGACATGTGGAATGCCTACCACTGGTAACGCGTAGCATCGCCCATGAAAGGAAAATCCAAGACCATCCTCCAAGATCGATCTTGAGACAACCAGCAAGCTAATTAAATAGTTGTTCGATCAATTGTTCGCGCGTGAGGCCGAGATGTGCAGCCACATCGCTGAGGATTCCAGCAAGAGTGCCAACTTTGACTTGTTTGTGGGCCGGAATCGTCACGTGATGCTGACCACTTTCAACATTCAATGTGACTCGAATGTGGCTCCCAGTCTGTCGAGTGATCTCGTAGCCAAAACGGCGCAAGGATCGAACGAGTTCTTCGCCGCTAACGTCGCGGGGAAGCTTCACGCGGGGATAACCTCATCCTTGACCATGTGCAGACGGATGACACTGGGTTTTTCAGCGGCGTCAAAATGGCAAGAGACCGCGTCGCGGATCATGGTCTTGAGTTCGTCGAGGGAATCCGCTTCGGTAAAAATGGAGAAACCAAGGGCGCGGGCTTGGTAGCCACCTTCCGGCGACTCTTGCACGGAGAATATGATTTCGCTCTGCACCATGTCTCTTACCCTGACTTCATTATACCCCGTAGCGCACCATCTTTTTGAACCGACGTCTAGGCAGCCGGCAACATGAAAATCTCACCCCGGGGATAAACTTATCGCCTGCCAAGTCGGAGTCCCAGAATCGCGCAGCAAATTGCGGCAAGCGCCAAGTCATATCGACCGGGCGAATGGGAAACTAGGCATAGGAGGGCAAGCATCGAGACCGACTGAATGAGAAACGTGCACGACACCCTCTCAAATTCCGCAATAGCTCGAATCTGGCCAGGACTGAACTCGCTCAACCGTTCCAGCCAGTCTTTCCTACTTGCTCTTCGCACTGGTCCTTTACTCGAAAGCATCCTCTTGGGTTCGCGCGAGCATTCATGCCTGCTACAGGAAGCCATAAATCCTTCTCACGCCGGGAGCGGCGTCCTCAGACCAACAATCTCCGGGGGACGTTTCAATTGCCAACGACCCATGCATGAGAATGCCCAAAGAATTGGCACCTCATTCCCAAATTGGACGGTCAGCTAAGCCTCTGTGCTTCCAAGTGAATCCTCATCTCTTCTCTTTTGTTTCGCTTGGGACACACACCATGTGCTACGTTCCAAAACGGTACGTCTATACCATAATAGTACTACACTAGTATGTGAATATATAAATGCTGGCGGGAGGCTTGCTACGAACTAACCTGTGACACGCTGGTCTCATGGATAGTAAAGTGTCCTTTGTCTTCTTCAGGCGTTTCGTGGACTTCCCGGGATTGCGCCGGAATGTCGTCATCGCCTGAATGTCCTTCCTGGTGTCGAACACAACTACCTCTCACCACCTTCATTAGCACGCTTAAAGGTGCTTTGACCCAGCTTCTGTCACCTGGACTGCCTCAGCACAACACTGGTTAGCCAAACTGAGAGCGATCGCTTTCTCCAAAACGCACAAAATCCGATACCCGCCCTCCCACTTTGAGGACGGGGCACCCGGCGCAACGTTTGAAATGTGGACCGGTCGAAAAGACCAGCAGCCCTCACGTTTGGCGGCGCCGAAAAAGTAGTCCGCCCGCTCCAATGATGACCAGAACCATGCTGAAGATTGCGAACGCCCATTTCGTGAGCGTGAAAATATTCGCCACGCGCGCGACGCCTTCAAGCCGCTGTGGATAATCTCGAAGCATCGCCAGGAAGCAGAAATTCTCCGCATAGTCGAAAAGTGTCGTTCCCAGGGTCAATACGCTCAGTTTCTGCCACACGGGGCGCCCGGGAAAGACACGGACAAAGGCATAGGTTGTGCCCAGGAGGAAAAACAGCCCGTAAAGAGCGGGGAAAACGGAGTCCACATAGTCCAGAAAGAGGCGATAGGCATATCGTCCCTGCTCCCCGTATGCCGCTAACTTTGCATAGGCGGTCTCTGGGGAGTAATTGATGGTCATATCCAGCAGGCCTGCCTGCCTCAGCGCATCGCTGTGGAACGCTCCGGGCAAACCCCACGCGTTGATCAGCAACAACACGCAGAGGCTCAACAGCCCCAGGCTCCACACCACTCCCGTGCTGGCAGTTCTGCGCAAAACGTCTTGAAATCGATTCCACATGTGCGCTCCCGTCTCCTGAATCACAGGGTGAAACAAATCAGCAGATTATAATAAGCGAGTGGCGCGATCCACCCAGGTTTTTGCCTCCTCCGGAGAATCTCCTCCGTAGAAATGGAATGGCCTAACACGCGGGCCTGCCCCGTCGGCAAAAAGCTGCCACCTCTCGTGAACAGCGCAAGCCGCAGCTGCGAAACCGACGTCTGGGGCACCCGACTCCCCCAGAAGGAAAGAACCAGAAATAGAATCGACGTTCGGGGCGGCCCGCAGGTATAACTAGGCTGTTATCTATCCGCGATTTCAAGCCCAGGAGGGTGCCATGCCAAGACTCCCGGCGGAAGTTGTAGCTAACGTAAGCAAAGCCAGGGAGGCGGCGATGCTTGCGGTTGAAATCTACAATAGGCCGGCGACAGCGTTTCGGTCGGCTGGGTATATTGTGCTTATGGTGGTCGCGTGGACCGCACTTTTCCATGCAATCTTCGTGAAAAGAAAGATTCGACCGTTCTATCGCAAACGCAATTCACGAAAATACGAAAAGGTCGACGGAGATTACAAGACATGGGAACTAATGGAGTGCGTCCACCAGTTCTACAAGGACCAGAACCCTGCACAGAGAAAGAACCTGGAATTCTTCGTTGGGCTGAGAAACAAGATCGAACATCGGTTTCTCCCGGAACTGGATATTGAGATATTCGGCGAGTGCCAAGCCTTGCTGCTGAATTTTGAGGCAATGCTTGCGGGTGAGTTTGGCGACAAACAAGCCCTTGTCTCTGGTTTGCCATATGCCCTTCAGTTCTCAAAAACAATGATCCCCGCGCAACAGAAAGCCATTAGGGGAGCCGCTCGGCAGCATCTTCAAACAGTGAGAAAGTTCGTCTCGGATTTCAGATCATCTCTTTCAAGTGATGTGCAGGCTGACGAATCGTTTAGTTTCAAGGTTTTTTTGATTCCAAAGGTGGGCTCTCAGGCAAAATCATCTGATTTGGCAATCGAGTTCGTGCGATATGATCCGAGCAAACCGGACGAAATGAAGCAATACGAAAAAATCGTGGCTCTAATCAAACCGAAAAACGTTTCTATTGCGAATCTTGGAGGGCATAAAGCAGGCGATGTTGTTGCTCAAGTAGCTACACGAATCGGTCGAAAGTTTACTCACTACATGCACCAGCGTTGCTGGACGCGTTATAACATTCGCCCCAAGAGCAAAAGCCCGACTCCCGAACTCTGTGATAACCGCTACTGCTATTACGACGTCGTGCACAAAGACTACGTCTACACGTCAGCCTGGATCGAATTCCTGGTAGAAAAGTTAAGCGACGAAGCGACTTACGGCGAGTTGACGGTCAGGGTCGCGCCTGCAGCTTGACATCGAGAAATTGCCACGCAGCAGATAAAAAAGGGCCGCGCGCCAGTGGCGGACGGCCCTTCGTTCATTGAATTTTCTCTTCGCGCAACCGATAGCGATCTGCCAGAACCTGCTCGATAAAGAGTAAACCGAGTCTAGCATCCTACAAGCCCGTGAGAGCCGCAGGATGCGCTTGGAGACCATCCTCCGCACACCATAGCGGAGTAGATCTCGCTTATTTAGAAAGGAGGTGATCCAGCCGCAGGTTCTCCTACGGCTACCTTGTTACGACTTCACCCCAATCATGAGTCATACCTTGGGCGCCTGCCTCCTTGCGGTTAGCGCGGCGACTTCTAGTACAGCTCACTTTCGTGATGTGACGGGCGGTGTGTACAAGGCCCGGGAACGTATTCACGGCGTCGATCTGATACGCCATTACTAGCGATTCCGGCTTCATGCAGTCGAGTTGCAGACTGCAATCCGAACTGAGCAGAGTTTTTTCCGATTAGCTCCCCCTCGCGGGTTGGCAACGGTTTGTGCCCTGCATTGTAACACGTGTGTAGCCCTGGACATAAAGGCCATGCGGACTTGACGTCATCCCCACCTTCCTCTCCGTTATCCGGAGCAGTCCACGTAGAGTTCCCTCCTTGCGGAGTGGCAACTACGTGCAGGGGTTGCGCTCGTTGCGGGACTTAACCCAACACCTCACGGCACGAGCTGACGACAGCCATGCAGCGCCTATACTCTTGTCCCTTGCGGGAAGGCCGTATTTCTACAGCTGGTCACGAGCATTTCGAGCCCAGGTAAGGTTCCTCGCGTAGCGTCGAATTGAACCACATGTTCCACCGCTTGTGCGGGCCCCCGTCAATTCCTTTGAGTTTCAGTCTTGCGACCGTACTCCCCAGGTGCAGGACTTAACGCGTTAGCTCCGGGACGACGCCCGAACGGGCGGCACCCCAAGTCCTGATCGTTTAGGGCTAGGACTACCAGGGTATCTAATCCTGTTTGCTCCCCTAGCTTTCGTTCCTCAGCGTCAGTTGTGGTCCAGCGCGCCGCTTTCGCCACGGGTGTTCCTGCAGATATCTACGCATTTCACCGCTACACCTGCAATTCCACGCGCCTCTCCCACACTCGAGCACAGCAGTTTCGGAAGCAGCCTCTGGGTTAAGCCCAGAGATTTCACTCCCGACTTGCCGCACCGCCTACGAACCCTTTACACCCAGTAATTCCGAACAACGCTGGCCCCCCACGTCTTACCGCGGCTGCTGGCACGTAGTTAGCCGGGGCTTCTTCTACTGGTACCGTCACTCCTCTTGCGAGGCATTCGTCCCAGTCGAAAGGGGTTTACACTCCGAGAAGCTTCATCCCCCACGCGGCGTCGCTGCGTCAGGCTTTCGCCCATTGCGCAAGATTCCCCACTGCTGCCTCCCGTAGGAGTCTGGACCGTGTCTCAGTTCCAGTGTGGCTGGCCATCCTCTCAGACCAGCTACCGATCATTGCCTTGGTGAGCCGTTACCTCACCAACTAGCTAATCGGGCGCGGGCTCCTCCTCCGACGCCTTACGGCTTTGAATCCCCAGACCGAGGTCCAGGGAATATTATGCGGAATTAGCCCCGCTTTCGCGGGGTTATTCCCCATCGGAGGGCAGATTGCCCACGTGTTACTCACCCGTGCGCCGTGCACCCATCCCCCTGCCTTGCGGCAGGGAAACTGTGCACTCGACTTGCATGTGTTAAGCACGCCGCCAGCGTTCGTTCTGAGCCAGGATCAAACTCTCGTTTGAAGCCTGTCGCTTGGCGCAAAAAAATAGCCCGGGCCTAAACCCGGACCAGCCTGCCAAGCAAAATTGTTAGTCGCTCGATTTCACTCAACCCATTCGTGCTCGAAAACCCGAATGGGGTCGAACAGATTCTGGCACATCGTATCGGTTGTCAAAGAGCGTTTGTTCTGCCTCCCTGTCCAGCAGAGTGGCTACCATCGAACCTACTGAGGATAGCAGACCCTGCGAAAATGTCAACACCCCATTACATCCAAATTTCCCTTTTCCACACCTTTCCTCAGCCTTTCCTCCCTATGCTGTCATTCCGAACGGAGTCTGCGGAGTCAGGAATCTCTCCTGGATCGATCGAAGAGGGGTTCCTCACTAGACTCGGAATGACGCGCATAGATGTGTAGTGGCCGATCATTAGACCGGTGCGGAGGGTGCCCCAGGTTCGCTTTGGGAACCTGGGTCTTGGGGTGGCCGTTTCTCATTCAATCCGGGACGTCAATGGCGTGCGGCCCGGATTCTCAACAATCTTCTTGAAGCACTCGTTGTATACCGGAACCTCTCCAAGTTCCCGTTTCCTCGAACCGATCAACCACGGAGGGTGCCCCAGGTTCGCTTTGGGAACCTGGGTCTTGGCGTTGCCGTGTCTCAATCAATCCACCACGTCAATGCGCACCGGGCCCTCCTCCTCTCTCGCATAAAACGACCAACTGCTCCACGCCCACTCACTGGGATGTTTCACCAGCTTCCGAATCACCGGGTTTGCGTGCATGTAATTCAACTTCTCCTTCATCTTCCCTCTGCTGTAAACATTGAAATCATAAAAACGCGCTTGCCAGAATGCTCGCGGCTGCTCGCTGCCCTCCTCGAACTGTAAGCGTGACTGTGCCGCACTGCGATACCCACTTCCCCTGCGCATCTTCCTCGAAACCTGCAGTTTCAATTTGTGCAGCACACTGGACGGTGTTCCCTGTTTCGGCTCGCTGATCAGCAGGTGCACATGCTCCGGCATCACCACGTAACCGACCAGACGAAATCCCATCTCGTCGCGGACTCTTCCCAACTCCTGCACAAACAGGTCGCGGGCACGCTCCGTCTTCAACAGAGGCAACCGCCGGTAACAACTGAATGTAATAAAATGCAGATCGGCCTTGCCGTAGTACCGCTTCAACCCAGAAGGCATCGCAAACCCCAAAGCCAGAAAAGCCAACCCAAGACCCAGGTTCTCAAACCGAACCTGGGGCACCCTCCGCGTCTCCCTACTTCTGCGAGACTTGCTGAACTGATATACTCTCCTCGATTCCCATGTCAACACCAAACTACACGCATCACCCGGGCCACCCATTTGTGTTGGGGCGTGCTACTGAATCATGATTCGGTATCTACTTGGATTGCGATTATGACGGAATACAGAGCATATTTTGATGACAGCGGCCACCCAGATGATCAAGAAGCTGTTGTTGTGGCCGGATTTATTGCCAGCGAGCACGACTGGTTCTTCTTTGAACGAGAGTGGCAGGACATTTTAGATCGAGAAGGTATGGAATCCTTTCATATGACTGATTTTGAAAAAAAACAAAGTGTGGCCTCAACACAAAAAGGATGCCATCTTACGAAGACTTGTTAATACTATCAAGGTACGAACGGTGAAATCGATTTCTCATATTGTGTTGATGAAGGACTATAAATAAATAAACAAAAAGTGGGCTTTTGAGGAAACCGTAGGTACACCCTATGCATTAGCCGGAAGAACAGTCGCCAAGAGTTTGAACGAATGGAAGAGAAATTTTGCTCAGCCGGAAGACAAATTGCTGGTCTTTTTTGAAGACGGAACAAAACACAAAGGGGATTTTATGGATGCAATGGAAAGAGACCAACTTCCATGTCCAGTCTTTATAAAAAAGCAACAAGCTACCCCACTACAAGCCGCAGACTGGCTGGCATGGGAAATGTTTAATGCAACTAAGACCAACGACGTTCGACCGGCCTTACAACGGTTGGTGGGTTCTCTGCCCGTTAACGACCCGACATACCACGGATTATTTGGAGTCGAGGCCATAGAGCGTATCTGCAGGCATAAAGATGCACGTGTGCCATTGCGATCTGAGCTTCCTCCCGGCACCCAGATTGTTCACCATTCGTCGCCAAAGAAACCACGAAGACGGACCATTTTTTAGTAGAGAACGATTCAATAAAGTCAAATTCAGAGTTCAACAGGTTCACCGGTGCAATGAAGAGTGGCCCGGGTTCTCAACTCTTTTTCTTGAAGCACTCCCTGTAGAGCGAATCTCCCGATGTTTCCGTTTCCTCGAACCGATCAATCACGGAGGGTGCCCCAGGTTCGGTTTGGGAACCTGGGTCTTGGGGTTGCCGTGCCTCATTCAATCCACCACATCAATGCGCACCAGTCCCGCGGGTGGCGCAGCCCTAGATTCCGAAAAAGACTTTGGGTGGCCCATCCTTTCACGCCGTTTGCGAAAGGGTGGGGCCGCTTTACGCTGGCTTCCTCTTTAGAAAACCGGGGACACACGGGACGTTCCCTGCAGAGGTTGGAATTGTCCCGTCGGTCCCCTTTTCTGGAGCTTACTGTGGCTTCGGAGGTTCATTCGCAATTCTCTCGATGATGTGTACTTTCCGCTCCTTGCCATCGTCATCGACAATGCGAAGCGTTCTTGCGGAATCCTGAGAGATTTTTGTTTGGCCGCCCACAGTCAGATAGAGCCACCACTGGATGCCCACTGCGTTCGACTTACAGTAATTCGGAATGACATATGTAAACTTCTCGGTCTTGATCCAATAGACACCCCGCAAGTGCTTTCCAGAACTCGTCGTACTTTCTCCTGCTGCGCCGCCACCGGGCAGAGGCACCACCACCGCTTCCGTTTCGGTTCCGTTTGCAATGAGTTTTAACACCGCGGCGGTTTGCCATTCACGTTCTTTGGCAAACATCAAGGCAACGAGCGTCAAGGAGACAAGCAGAGCACAACTTAACCGCCTCATGTCGCCCTCCGGTTTCACAGGCTAACTTCCCTGGTCCTAATTAGCGTAACACCCATTTGGCTGATTTAAGACCGGGGACGTCTCCGAGGAAAGTTCCGCTCCCCTCTACTTTTCCGCTCTGCGCCGCCGGCGAATCGACCGCTTCGCCGGACCAGAACTCGACAGGTCGAATAACAGCACCGGTCGCCGGTCGGGAAATTCCGCCACAATCCGCACTTCCCCACCCATCGCCTTCACTGTTTTCCGCAGCGTCGAGAGCAGCAGATCGCTCCGCTTTTCCAGCCGCGAAACGCTGTCCTGCGTGACCCCCAAAACCTTCGCCACGCGCGCCTGCGTCAGCTTCCGCGCTTTGCGGAGCTGCCGCAAGCTCATTTCTTCCGCAATCAGCTCGACGGCGCGCGCCGCCACCTTCTTGCGCTGTGCGCTATTCAACTTGGCGATCTTTTCCCGAACATCAACGGTCATGCTCTACTTCCTTTCCTTCCTCAGCCGGCTAAGATGGGCATCGAAGCGGTCATCGGCTTTCCGGATCAACTCTCGATAAAACCTTTTCTCGCTGCCGCCCGACTTGTCTCCCGCCACCAGCAGGATGGCCCTGCGTTTCGGATCGAAGGCAAACGCAACGCGCCATTCCCCATCCGCTGCGCTAAACCGCAACTCCTTCATGTTTGCGTGGCGTGAGCCGTGCAAGGTGTCGGCTCGCGGACGCCCCAGTTGCGGCCCGAACTGCTCCAGGAGGAGCGCCAAGGCCAGAATTTCCGTACGCACGTCCTCGGGCAAACGATCGAACTCCGGTTCAAATTCGTCGCCGATCTCAACGGCCCAGCGTACATTCATTTTATGTCATCCAATCCATATGATGTCAATACCATATTTTATGAAGCGCCCTGTTCCTCAGCCGGATGCCCGGCGCTCGGTGTTGGCGTTTGGTGCAGTCTTTGTGATGGACTTGAGGTCCATGGTGGGAAGGTACCACTATTAAACTTAACTAGGACGCAACAAAAGGGCAAGGATAGGGTAGCCTCCCTTTATCGTCCGGGCCACCCGCTGGGTGTGCACTTTTGAACATTGGCACTGCGCCGGATTCGTCTGTTGTAGCAACGTGATTTTGTCACCCTAATGGCAACATGAAAATGTCACCCCCCTGGGGCGTTGGTGTGTTCCAGGCGGGTATCGCCGTAGTAGAGCGAGACGCGGCCATCGAGCGCCTGGTAGA